>JAQBQH010000376.1 GCA_028287105.1 Myxococcales bacterium | reverse complement strand
ATCGCCGACGGCCGCGCCTTCATCGCCCTCCTCGCCGATTTCGCCACCTTCCTCGACGCGGCGCGCGCCGGACGCCGGCCGGAGCCGGCGGCGCTCGCACCCGTCGGGCGACGCAGCGAGGTCGCGGCGCTCGGGCTGCCCGCGTGGCGTCGCGCGCTCGACACCGTCGCCGGCTACGGCTGGCTCATGCGCGCGGCCGCGCGCGCCGCGATCGAGCCGGTGGTTCCGCTCGTGCAGAACCGCGGCAACGACTATCGCGGCGACAACGGCACCGTCCACTGGAGCGTCGACGAGGCGACGCTGACGCGCTGGAACACGGCGCGACGGCGCATCGGCTGCAGCCTGAACTCGCTGTTCACCGCCGCGCTCTTTGCCGCCAACCAGCGCTGGCATCGCGCGCTCGGCGAGCCGCTCGGCCGCGCCGCCGCCACCCTGGTCGTCGAGACCCGCCCGCGCGACGGCGGCTTCGTCTCGTTCGCCAATCACCTCGCCACGCTCGAGGTCGAGGCGGCGCTCGGTGGCGACGCCGACCTCGGGGGCGACGTCGGGCTGGCGTCGCTCGCGCGCGACCTTCAGGCGCAGGTCGATCGGCTGCGCCGCCATCGCGTGCCGGTCAAGCGCCTCCTCTGCGAGCGGCAGCTCGCGTACGGCATGCCGCTCGCCGCCATGCAGCGGCTGGTGTTCGACTCCAAGCGCGCGACCTACAACTTCAACTTCTCGAACCTGGTCGCCCTCGAGCTGCCGGCCTTGGGCGGCGACGGCTGGAGCGTCGACGAGCTGCTCATCACGACGCCGGTGACGCCGCGCGCCGGCATCGTGGTCACCGTGATTCGCTATCGCGGCCGGGTCGTCTTCAACGTGAACTACAAGTCCTCGGCGGCGACGCGCGCCCAGGCCGAGGCGCTGCTCGGCCATCTGCAAGCCGTGCTCGAGGTGTCGTAGTCGAAGCGGCGGCGACCGCGGGCTTTCGCAGAGCTCCTAGAGCTCGGGCGCGACGAGCTTCTTGTCTTCGTCGACCGGCTTGGCCGGCTCCGCCTTCGCGGGCTCTGGCTTGGTCGGCTCTGGCTTGGTCGGCTCCGCCCTGGTCGGCTCCGCCTTGGTCGGCTCTGGCTTCGGCTCGCCCTTCACGGCGGTCGCCTTGCCGGGGCGCTTCGTCGACGACGGCAGCCGCACGAGGTTCACGCCAATCTCGCGATTCGCGTCGCTGGCGAGCGTGCGCATCTCGGGACGGTAGCCGTCGAACTTGAGCTGCACGTCGCGTGACGGCTCGCCCCTGTTCATCGTGAGCTCGAACGGCGTCGAGCCGAGGATCTTGTCGCCCCAAAGGACCGTCGCCCCCGCCGGCTCGCTCACCAGCTTGACGACGACCGACTCCGGCTTCGCCGCCGCCGCCACGGGCTGCGCCGCCGCTGCCGCCACCGGCGCTTGCGTCACCACCGGCTGCGGCGCGGGCACGCTGGCTGTCGTCGGACGCAAGAGCAGCGCCGCCGCCGCCCCGAGGACGACCACGCCCACCGTCGACGAGATCACCGCCACGCGCTTTCGCGAGCCCGAAGGGGACCGCACCTCGGAGGCCGCGGCCGACAGCGTCGTGTCGCGCTTCTTCTTCGTCGCCACCAACGTGGCCGCGTCGTTGCTCGACACCGCCACCGGACCGTGGGCGCCCGATTTCTCGTCGAGCGTCATCGCCGGCACCGATGTCGTGTGCGCCGCCGCCACCGAGCCGTAGAAGGCGACCGCGCCCGGGCTCGTCAGGTACTTCTGCGGATCGGACAGCGCGACCCCGAACTCCTCCATCGATTGAAAGCGCCGGTCCGGCTCCTTCTCGATGGCGCGCATCACCAGCGCGTCCCACTCCGGCGGCAGGTCGGGTCGCAGCGTCGACGGCAGCTTGGCCTCCTCGGTGATCTGCGCGACCACGATGTCGCCGAAGCCCTCGCCCTTGAACGGCACGTGCCCGGTCAACATCTCGTACATGACGATGCCGAGCGCGTACACGTCGGAGCGCGCGTCGATCTTGCTGCGGCCCGCGCACTGCTCCGGGCTCATGTAGGCCGGCGTGCCGATGAGCGTGCCGGTCCGTGTCTTGGCGTTCGTCTCCGACGTCGCCGTCAGCTTGGCGATGCCGAAGTCGAGGATCTTGAGAAAGTTTTCATCGCCGCTGCGCGGCACCAGGAACAGGTTGTCGGGTTTGAGATCGCGATGGATGATCCCCTTGGCGTGGCTCGCCGCCAGCCCCGAGCAGCACTGCTTCATGATGTGCTGGACCTCGTCGAGACCGAGCCGTCGCGTGTCGAGCCGCGCCGCCAGGCTCTGCCCCTCGAGCAGCTCCATGACGATGTAGATGATGAAGCCGCCGCCCGGCTTCTCCACCTTTCCGAAGTCGACGATGTCGACGATGTTCTGATGGCGGATGTCGTTGACCGCCTTGGCTTCGTTGAAGAAGCGCATCGCGATCGTCTCGTTGGCGACGTAGTCCTCGAGAAGGACCTTGACGGCGACACGCTTGCCGATGAGCGGATGCTGGCCGAGGTAGACGACACCCATGCCGCCTTCGCCGAGCTTTTCCTTGATCTCGTAGTTACCGACGCGCGTTCCGATCATATTGGGCCGCGAACATTATAGTCGATCACCCCGACGAACGGCGGGCGATCGCTTCGCGGATGGCCTTGGCGAGCGATTTGTCGTCGGTGGCTTCGGTCTGGCCGCGCAAGATCGACGCCAGCGCCCGCTGCATCTCCTCGGCGCTGTCGAAGCGCTCGGCGGGGTTGAACGCCAGCGCCGTGTGCACCACCTCGGCGAAGGCCGCCGGCACGTCGCGCCGGATGTCACGCACCTGCGGCACCTTGCCGGCGCTGATGCGCTTCAAGACGTCGATGGCATCGCCGCCGCCGAAGAGCCGCTGGCCGGTCAGCGCTTCCCACAGCACGATGCCGGTGCCGAAGATGTCGCTGCGCGGCGTCGCCGGCTGCTTCTTGAGCAATTCGGGCGCGAGGTAGGACAGCTTGCCCTTGACCGTGCCGGGCGCCGTCATCGCGGCGCGATCGGCGGCGCGCGCCAGCCCGAAGTCGACCAGCTTGACGATGCCGGTGACGCTGAGGAGCACGTTGGCCGGGCTGACGTCGCGATGGATGACCGGTGCCGGTCGCCCCGCGCCGTCGACGCGCTCGTGCGCCGCCGTCAGCGCCCGCAAGATCTCGATGCCGATCGCCGCCACCAGATGCTGCGGCGTCTGCCCCTGAGGGAACGATTCGATCCAGGCGCCGAGGTCCAGCCCGTCGACCCACTCCATGACGATGAAGTAGCGCCCCTCCTCGTCCTGATCGAAGTCGTAGACCTGCGCGATGTTCGGATGGGCGAGGTCCGAGACGACGCGCGCCTCCTCGACGAACATGGCGACGAACTGCGCGTCGGCGGCCAGCGCCGGCAAGACGCGCTTGATGGCGACGCGATGCGTGAAGCCGGCGGCGCCGTGCAGGAGGCCGCGATAGACCTTGGCCATCCCGCCCTCACCGACGGGCTCGAGCAGCTCGTACTTGCCGGCGATCCATTTTTGCGAAGCCATCAGCGGACCGCCTTGAAGTCGAACGGGTAGGTGAAGCGCGTGAACTTTCCGCTCGGCGAGCGCGGGTACTTCAGCGTGCGCGCGAAGTCTTCGATGCACTGCGAGACGTCGGCGGCCTCGAAGCCCTTGGTGTCGGCGTCGGGCTGATCCATGTTGCCTTCGGGATCGAGGTAGAGCGTGAGCGTCACGCGACCGGAGACGCCGGGATGGCTCTTGCTCCACTTGTCGAAGCAGCCGCGAAATCCGGGGCGGTTGGTCTTGATGGCCTCGGCGACGGCAGCGACGCGGTCGCTGTTCCCGGTCGCCACCATCGTTTTGTCGGCGGCGGTGGGGGTCGCGGGCTTGTCGCGCGTCTTGTCGACGGCGACGGCGACGGTGGCGTTGGGCGTCAGGTCCTTGAGGCGCTTCTCCACCTCGGGACGCTGCGCGGCCTCGGGCGGCGCGACCTTCAGGTAGGTCTGATAGAGCTCGACGGCGCGCGCCTTCTCGCCCGCGAGCCGCATCGCCTGCCCCGCGTCGTAGAGCAGCGCCGGCTGCGAAACGATCCTGTAGACCGCCTGGAACTCGTCCGCGGCGGCGACGTATTCGGCGGCGTTGAAGTGGTTGACGGCTTTGTCGTAGTGCGCGCGCGCCACCTTGCGCTCGTCGGGCGTCGGCGCGGCGGCAGCGGCGGCGCGCGTCAGCCCTGCGATCAGCGCCGCGGCGAGAAGGACACGGGTCATGCCGTCATTGTAACCGAATCAGCCGAATCCAGGAGGCCGCTCGCGCGCGACGCCGGCGGCGCGCTCGAGCGCCATGCCGACCCGGCCCAGGGTCCCTTCATCGAAGAGGCGACCGACGAGCGTCGGGCCGTGCGGTACTCGACGCGGCGCCGCCAGCCTGGCGGTGGGACGCGCCGGATCGGGCGCCCAATCGCTGCGCGGCTGATCGACCTCGATGAACCCGGTGCGCACGGTCAGCGACGGATGGCCGGTGAAGTTGGAGATGGTGAGCATCTCGTCGCGCAAGGACGGCACGAGCAAGAGATCGACCGAGGTGAACAGCCGCGCCATCTCGAGCGCGACCTTGCGGCGCAGGCGATCGGCCTGCACGAGATCGACGGCGGAGAGGAAGCGCGACTGGCGGAAGGTGTTGGGCCAGGCGTCGGGCACCTGCATCTTGAGCGCGTCGAGGCCGTGCGTCAGCGTCAGCTCCTCGAACGACGCGGCGGCCTCGGCGAAGAGAATGGTCATGAGCGAGCCGTAGGGCCAATCGGGCAGCGTCGCCTCGACGACGGTCAGCCCCGCCTTCTTCAGGAGCTCGAGGGCGTTGCGATCGACGTCGGTCGCCGGCGCTTCCTTCATCCACGCCGGGAAGTAGCCGACGCGGAGGCCGCGCACCGGCGCCGCGGCGTCGAAGTCGAGATGGCTCGCCACGCTCGACGGGTCGCCGGCGTCGGGCCCCGAGAGCGCGCGCAGAACGAGCAGCGTGTCCTCGACGCCGCGACACATCGGCCCGAGCTTGTCGAGCGACCAGCAGAGCGTCATGGCGCCGGTGCGCGCCACGCGGCCGAAGGTCGGCCTGAGCCCGGCGACGCCGCAGCGGGTCGACGGCGAGACGATGCTGCCGCCGGTCTCCGAGCCGAGCGCGAAGCCGACCAGCCCCGCCGCCGTCGCTGCGCCCGGGCCGGCGCTCGATCCGGAGGAGCCTTCGTCGAGGAGCCAGGGGTTCTTGGTTTGCCCGCCGAACCAGACGTCGTTGAGCGCGAGCGCGCCGAGGCTCAGCTTGGCGACGAGAACGGCGCCCGCGTCGTGGAGGCGCGCGACCACGGCGGCGTCGCGCGTCGGGATGCGACGCTGGAACGGCTCGGCGCCCCACGTCGTGGCGATGCCGGCGGTGTCGACGAGATCCTTGGCGCCCCACGGAATGCCGTGCAGCGGGCCGCGATATTTGCCGCGCGCGATCTCGGCGTCGGCGCGGCGCGCCTGCTCGAGCGCCAGGTCGCGCGTGATGGTGATGCTGCACAGGAGCTTCGGCTGAAAGCGCTCGAGCCGCTCGAGGTAGAGCTTGGTGAGGCGCTCGGAGCTGATGGCGCGCGTCTCGATCCAGCGCGACAGCGACGTGACGGGCGCGAACGCGATCTCGTCGTCCTTCGCCGGCAGGGGCGGTGCGTGGCCGGTCGAGCGGACGAAGCGGTCGCGCGTGACCGCGAGCTTGATGCCGGGCAGGAGCGGATTCCACGTCGAGGCCGGCGCCAGCGACTCCTCGAGGACGACCTTGCGCGGGCCGGTGCGACGCTCGAACAGCGCCGCGAGCGACTGCCGCCAGTTCGACGCGGCCTGGGTTCGGTCGCGCGCGGTCATCGCGACCTGCATCAGCTTCTCGGCTTCGGCGAAGGTCGCCGCGCTGATATTCGGGCCCGTCGCCGGCGCGGTGCCAAAGGCGGGGGGCGACGCCGGCGGCGCGGTTGCTGTCGCGGTCGCCGTCGCTGCGGGTTGCGCGAGCAGGCGTCGGCCAAGGACGAGCGAGGCCAGCGCGGCGGAGCTGCGAGCGAGGAAGCCACGACGTGAGGTGCCCATGGCCCGCGATTCTGGCACGATGTTGCGATGCGAAGGATGCTCCTGTTCGCAGTCGCGTTTGCCGCCGCCTGCGCCGCCACCCCGCCGCCGCCAGCCGCGCCGGCCGTCATCGCGCGCGTCACCGAGCGCCCCGTCCACCACGTCGACATCCGCGGCGTCGATCTGGCGTGGGACAGCTTCGGCGACGAGCACGCGCCGCCGATGGTGCTCATCATGGGCCTCGGCCTCCAGCTCGTCGCCTGGGACGAAGCGTTCTGCACCGCGCTCGCCGCGCGCGGCTTTCGCGTCATCCGCTTCGACAACCGCGACGTCGGCCTCTCGACCCACTTCGACAGCGCCGGCGATCCCAACGTCCTCGCCGTCTGGGACGACCTGCGTCGCCGCCGCCCGGTCACGCCCGCCTACCGCATCGGCGACATGGCCGACGACACGCTCGGCCTCCTCGACGCGCTCGCCATCCCGGCCGCCCATCTCGTCGGTGTCTCGATGGGCGGCATGATCGCGCAACAGCTCGCCATCGATCATCCCGACCGCGTCCTCAGCCTCACGTCGATCATGTCGACCACCGGCGACCCGTCGCTGCGCGGCCCGTCGTTCGAGGTCATGGGCGAGCTGCTCCCGCCCTTCCCCGCCGATCGCGACGCCTTTTTGGCGCGCTCGGTCCGGCTCGCGCACACGCTCCACGGTCCCGGCTTTCCCTTCGACGAAGACTACGTGCGCCGCATCGCCGCGCGCTCCTTCGATCGCGGCTACAGCCCCGGCGGCGTGCACCGGCAGCTGGTGGCGATCTTGAGCGGCGGCAATCGCCACGCGGCGCTGACGGCGCTGCGCAAGCCCGCCCTGGTCATCCACGGTGACGCCGATCCGCTCCTCTCCGTCGAGGGCGGCCGCGACACTGCCGCCGCCATCCCCGGCGCGCGCCTCGTCGTCATCCCCGGCATGGGCCACGAGCTGCCGCGCCCGGTCTGGCCGCGCGTCATCGAGGCCGTCGCGGAGCTCGCCCACCTTGGCGCGCCGTAAAGGGCGCGCTCGACACCGTCGCCGATCTGACGCACGCTTGCGCCGATGAAGCTGCACCTCGTCGACGGCACCTACGAGCTCTTTCGCGCGCACTACTCCAAGCGCCCCGACCATCGCGCCGCCGACGGCTCGCCGGCCAAGGCGACCGTCGGCCTGGTCACGTCGCTCCTTCAGCTCATCTCCGATCCCAAGGAGCAGGTCACGCACCTGGCGGTCGCGTTCGACAATCCGGTGCGCTCCTTCCGCAACCAGCTCTTCGCCGGCTACAAGACCGAAGAGGGCGTCGAGCCCGACATCCTGGCGCAGTTCGACGCGGCCGAGGCGGCGGTGCGCGCCATCGGCGTGACCGTGTGGTCGATGGACCGCTGGGAGGCGGACGACGCGCTCGCGACCGGCGCGGCCCGCTTCGCCGCCGAGGTCGAGCAGGTTCGCATCATGACGCCCGACAAAGATCTCGGGCAGTGCATCGTCGGTGATCGCGTCGTGCAGGTCGATCGGATGCGCCAAAAGGAGCTCGACGAAACCGCGCTCGTCGCGCTGCGTGGGATCAAACCGGCGAGCATCCCCGATTGGCTGGCGCTCACCGGCGACACGGCCGACGGCGTCCCCGGGCTGGCCGGATTTGGCGCCAAGAGCGCGGCGGCGGTGCTCGCGAAGTTCGAGCACCTCGAGGCCATCCCCGACGACCCCAAGCTGTGGCCAGCGACGGTGAGGGGCGCCGATCGCCTTGCCAAGACGCTGTCGGAGTCGCGCGAGCTGGCGGTGCTCTATCGCTTGCTGACGCGGCTGGTGACCGACGTGCCGCTGCCGGAGTCGCTCGACGATCTGCGCTGGCGCGGCATTCCCGAGCAGCCGTTCGACGACTGGTGTACGCAACTCAAGGTGACCGGGCTGCGCGAGCGCGCGCTCAGGGTCGCCGGCAGCTAGCGGACGCGGTAGCGAATGCTCAGCGGTCGTCGCGCCGGCCGCGCACGAGCGACCAGGCGCGCAGGACGCCACGGCGGACGAGGCGCACGGCGACGACGGCGTCGGGCGGACGCGGGCGGCGCGAGCCGATCTGCCACAGCGCGACCGCGCCGACGGCGATGGCCACGTGGATGGTGCGCGCCAGCGACGGCACGACGAAGGCCACGACGCACAGCGCGAGCGTAGCGGCCGCGGCCCACGCAGCGGCGCGGACTCCGAAGTAGTAGAGGCCCAGGCCTCCGAGGACGAGCGCGGTGAAGATCATCGCTTTCTCAATGATACGCCGCTTTCGCCGATTTGCCCCTTCGCCGAGGCCGGATTGTCAGCCGGCCCGGGCGGCGGCGAGGATGGCCTCGGCCGAGCGGTCGACGTCGGCTTCGCTCGTCGACCAGTTGGAGATCGAGATGCGCATCGCCGCGCGCTCTCGCCACACCGTGCCGCCCAGCCAGCAGGTGCCGTCGGCCTGAACCCGCGCGATCACGGCGCGCGTGTGGGCGTCACCGTCGCCGCCGCTGTCCCCGTCGCTGTGCGCGGCCGGCGTGAAGCGCGCCAGAACCTGGTTGAGCACCACGTCGTTCATGATCTCGACGCCGGCAGCGCGCAGGCGATCGGCCATGCGACGAGCGAGCGCGCAACAGCGATCGACCAGCGCCGCCACTCCGCCGCGGCCGAGCGTGCGCAAGGCGGCGTACAGCGCGAAGCCGCGCGCGCGCCGCGACGCTTCGGGCGCCCACATCATGCCGCTGCGCTCGTCGGCCGCGCCGGGCGCCAGATACGCCGCCTGCCGCGCCATCGCGGCCGCGTGCGCCGCCGGGTGCGCCACGATCACCAGCCCCGAGTCGTAGGGAACGTTGAGCCACTTGTGCCCGTCGGTGGCCCAGGAATCGGCGAACGCGTGCCCGCGCACGCGCGCCCGCAAGGACGGGCTGGCCGCCGCCCACAGACCGAAGGCGCCGTCGATGTGCAGCCACGCGTTTTCGCGCGCGCGCACCTCGGCGGCGATGAGATCGAACGGATCCGACGCGCCGCTGTTCACGTTGCCCGCTTGCGCGCACACGATGGTCGGCCCGTCGCACGCGCGCAGCGTCAGCGCGAGCTCGCTCGCGATCATCCGCCCCTCGTCGTCGGCGGGCACGACGCGCACGCGACGGCTGCCGAAGCCGAGCAGCTTGAGCGCCCCACCGATCGTCACGTGCGCCTCGGCGCCGACGACGAGGTCGACCGGCGGCGCACCGGCCAGCCCGTCGGCGGCGACGTCCCAACCGGCGCGCTGCAGGACCGCGTGACGCGCCGCCGCCAGCGCCGTCACGTTCGCCATCTGCGCTCCGGTGACCAGGCCGACGCTGGCGCCGCGCGGCAAACCGAGCAGATCGACGACCCAGCCGCCCACGATCTCTTCGACCACCGCCGCGGCCGGCGACATGGCGTACATGGCGGCGTTCTGATCCCACGCCGCCGCCAGCCAGTCGGCAGCGACGGCGACCGGCAAGCTGCCGCCGGTGACGAAGCCGAAGTAGCGCGGCCCCGCCGTCGCCACGAGGCCGGGATCGGCGTTGCGCGCCAGCGCCGCGATCACCGCCGCCGGGTCGGCGCCGTCTTCGGCGAGCGGTCCGCCGAGCGCCGCCATGAGCTCGGCCGCGGTCGCGCGCGCGCCCACGTGCCGCTCGGGCAAGCCATCGAGGTACGCCTGCGCCAGTCGCGCCGTGTCGTCGAGGAGCGTCATCGCCGCGAGCGTGCCACGCGGCCGCGCCGGCCACCAGCCCCCACCGATCCGCGCGCCAAGGCCCAGGCTATACTGCGCGCCATGCGACTTCTACACACCATGCTGCGCGTCGGTGACCTGGAGAAATCGATCGCGTTCTACAAGGGCGTGCTCGGCATGCAGCTCTTGTCGCGCAAGGACTATCCCGACGGCAAGTTCACGCTCGCGTTCGTCGGCTTCGGCAAGAATCCCGAGCAGGCCGAGATCGAGCTGACCCACAACTGGGGCGTCACGTCGTACGAGCTGGGCAGCGCCTACGGCCACATCGCGCTCGGCGTCAGCGACATCTACGGCGTCTGCGAGAAGATTCGCGCCGCCGGTGGGAAAATCACGCGCGAGCCTGGTCCCATGAAGCACGGCACTACGGTGATCGCCTTCGTCCAGGATCCCGACGGTTACAAGATCGAGCTCATCGACGAAGGCAGCCGCGGCCCGCGCTGACGTTACATACATTTAACGATCGAGAAACCGCGCGAATATCTCGATTTCCTAGGATCCTTCGAAAGGCCACGACCTTCTGAGGAGACGGGGATGAACTCGACACCAGCGATAAACACGGGCGATACGGCATGGATGCTCGTCTCGACGGCCCTCGTCATGCTCATGACGCCCGGCCTGGCGCTGTTCTACGGCGGCATGGTGCAGAAGAAGAACGTGCTCTCGACGTTCATGCACAGCTTCTTCGCGCTCGGGATCATCACCGTGCAGTGGGCGCTCTTCGGCTACTCGCTCGCCTTCGGCACCACCCATCACGGGCTCATCGGCGGCTTCGACTACGTCTTCATGCGCGGCGTCGGCATGGGGGCCAAGGACGCCAGCTCCACCGTGCCGCACATCCTCTTCATGATGTACCAGGGCATGTTCGCGGTCATCACGCCCGCGCTCATCTCGGGCGCCTTCGCCGAGCGCCTCAAGTTCTCGGCCTACTGCCTCTTCACGCTCCTGTGGGCGACGCTGGTCTACGACCCGCTCGCGCACTGGGTCTGGGGCCCCGACGGCTGGCTCGTCAAACGCGGCGCGCTCGACTTCGCCGGCGGCACGGTCGTGCACCTGTCGTCGGGCATCTCGGCGCTCGTCGTCGCCATCGTCCTCGGTAAGCGCCTCGGCTATCCGCACACGCGCCACGCTCCGCACAACTTGACCATGACGGTCACCGGCGCCGGCCTTCTGTGGTTCGGCTGGTTCGGGTTCAACGGCGGCTCGGCGCTGGCGTCCAATGGCCTGGCCGCGCTCGCGTTCGCCAACACACATCTGGCGGCCGCGACCGGCGCGCTGGCGTGGGGCCTCGTCGAGCTGATTCGCGTCAAGAAGGTGACCATGCTCGGCGTCGCGTCGGGTCTGGTCGCCGGCCTCGTCGGCATCACGCCGGCGGCCGGCTTCGTGTCGCCGATGGCGGCGCTGGCGATCGGCGCTGCTGCCGGCGTCGTCTGCTACGGCGGCGTGATGTTGAAGGGCAAGTTCGGCTACGACGACGCGCTCGACGCGTTCGGCGTGCACGGCGTCGGTGGCGCGCTCGGTGCGCTGCTCACCGGCGTGTTCGCGTCGAAGGCGTTCAACGCGGCCGGCGCAGACGGCCTGCTTCTCGGCGGCACCGGCGTCATGGCGACCCAGATCATCGGCGTCGGCGCGGCGGCGGCGTACTCGGCGGTGGTCAGCTTCGTCCTGCTCAAGCTGATCGACGTGACCATCGGCTTGCGCGTCACGAAGGACGACGAGCGCGAGGGTCTCGACGTCGTGCTCCACGGCGAGAGCGGCTACGATCTGAGCGGCTCTTCGGGCGGCACGGACGGCCACGCCGCCGTCAGCGAGCCGGAAGCGTCACCCGTGCCAGCGACGGTGGCCATCAAGTCCGCGTAGCCCGAAGTCCGCATAGCCGAAACCGGGCCCATGCCGCGGGCGTAACCACGGCATGGGCAGACGGCTCCTCCTCCTCGCGCTCCTCATCGCCGGCAACGTCTTCATCCTCGGGCATCGGTCCGACCTGCAGGCGTGGGCGGCGGGCAGCCACGACGGCGTGCGCGCCCTCGAAGGCAGCGCCGCCCCCGCCCTCCCGGCCGGCACCCACACCCTCGACGGCAGCACACTCGACCTCGGCGCGCTGCGCGGCCGCGTCGTGCTCCTGCACTTCTGGACCTTCGGCTGCTCCAACTGCCGGCACATGCTGCCGCGCTACGGCTCCTGGCTCGACAGCCTCGGCCCGCGCGGCCTCACCGTCGTCGGAGTGCACACGCCCGAGACGGACGACGAGCGCGACGTCGCGGCGCTGCGCCGCTTCGTCCACGACGAGCATATCCGCTGGCCCGTCGTCGTCGACGCGGAGGAGCAGATCTGGCGCCGCTACGCCGTCGCCGCCTGGCCGACGCTCGTCGTCATCGACCGGGCCGGCGTCGTCCGCGCCACCTTCGTCGGCGACGACAAGTCCGCCGCCATCGAGGCCTACCTGCGCGGCCTCCTCT
>JAQBQH010000359.1 GCA_028287105.1 Myxococcales bacterium | reverse complement strand
GCTCCTCCATCGGGGCCGCCCAGGTCGCGCTTCGCGCGACGCGGCCCCTCTACGCCGCCGGGAGGTCGCCTCACTGCGTCCGCTCTTGCGCCTGGTACCAGGGCGCTCCCTCGCTCATTTGCAACGTCCCTCGACGCGCAGAGCGGAGGTAGTAAGGCGCGCTGCCGGCGGCGTAAAGGACCCGCGTCGCGCGCAGCGCGACCTCAGCGGGTCCGCTGGAGGAGCACGCCGCGCAGCGGCGACTGCGACGGATTCCGACGCCGGGAGGTCGCCTCACTCGTCCGGCGCTAAGCGGCGATGAAGCGTCGCTGCAGCGGTAACAATAGATCGCCCCAGAAAAGACCGATCATCGCGGTGAAGGCCGTGCCCTCGTACCCGTGCTTGGCCGGGTGATCGGCGGGCAAGCTGTCCCAGCCGCGATGCACGACCGTGACCCGCGTGCCGCCGGCTTCGGGCTCGAAGCGCACGTCGACGACGGTGACGTCGCCGGGGCGAAAGAGCCGTCCGCGAAACTCGAAGCTCAGCTGCGCGCCCGGCTGCCACGCCAACACCCGTCCGACCTCGTGGCGGCCGCCGCCGCCGCGTTCGACCAGCCGCCCCTCGACGAACTCGAGCGTGCCTTCACCGTCGACGAAGCGAAAGCGGCGCCCGCGGCGCCACCAGCGATCGATGTCGCTCGTGAAGACCTCGAACGCCGTCGCGGCGTCGACATCGACTCTCGTGGTCACGGTCACTGCATCGGTGCTGCTCATCGCTTCTTCTCCTTGGCTACGGCTTCGGCGTGCTCTTTGAACGCATCGAGCTGCTCGGACCAGAACGTCTCGACCTCGTCGAGCCAATCGCGCAGCTGCGTGAACGGCTGCGGCCGCAGCCGATAGACCCGAACGCGCGCGTCGTCCGGCAGCCCCTCTTCCTCGACGATGCCGCTCTTGCGCAAGACGCGGAGGTGGCGGCTCATCGCCGGCGCGCTCATGCGAAACGCGGTCGCCAGCTCGCCGGCGCGGCGCGGCTTCTTACGCAAGAGATCGATGACGCGACGGCGCGTCGGATCGGCCAGCGCGCCAAAGGTCTCGTCGAGCGCATGCGCGGCGGCCATCAGAGCGCCGTCGCGAAGATCCAGCGGTGCCCTTCGGGATCGTTGACCCGATACATGCGCATTCCGTACGGCTGATCGGCGGGGGCGGCCACGATGGTGCCGCCCGCCGCGCGCGCGCGCTCGTGATGCGCGTCCACGTCGGCGACCACGCAATAGATCTGGCAGTGCGCCGCCGGCAGCTCGAACGGGGCCGCCAGTCCCCCCTCGTCCCAGACCGACGCCAGCATGATGATGTGGCCGCCAAGCCCCAGCTCCGCGTGGCCGACGCGGCCGTCGGGCATGTCCATGCGCATCTTTTCCTCGAAGCCGAAGGCGCGGCTCAAGAAGTCGATCGCCTTGGGGGCGTCGCGATAGGCGAGCATGGGCACGATTCGCTGCGTGGAAGGTGGCGTCGAGGATCCGTTCGATTCAGCAGGTTGCATGGGTTCGGTGGCCATCGGCCCTCCAGAGTGCTTGCGTGAAATGCGAAATAGTTAACGTATAAGTTAATGAAGTCCACGTCGATTGTCAACCGGGGTGTGCAAACCCTGGGGAGCGCGCCCGGGGATCGGGGCGTAGACCCTCGGTTCCCGCGGGGTTGGAGCGCCGTAAAGCCTCGTCAACAAGGGCGCTCCGTAGGGGTACGGAACTTGCTGAGCTTCCCACCCGAGCGACCGATGAACGAAGCCTCCGCACCGATCCCGATCCATCCCGAGCCGCTGGCAGCGCTCGGCGCACCGGCGGATCGCGGCTCCTCGCGGTCGGCGCCGCTGAGCGTGCACCTGCGCAAGATTCGCGTCGAAGTGGTGGAAGGGCCCGATCGCGGGCTGCACGTGGAGCTCGGCGATCAGCCCATCCTCATCGGCCGCGCGCCCGACTGCGGGCTCCCACTCACCGACGGCAGCGTCAGCTGGCTTCACGCCGAGCTGACCCTCGTCGTCGGCGGCGTGCAGGTGCGCAACCTCGGCTCGCGCAACGGCGTGCAGGTCGGCGCGTCGCTGGTCGAAGAGTCGCGCGTCGCGCCGGGCACCTGCATCCTGGTCGGCCGCACCGTCTTGTCGCTCCAGCTCAGCGACGAGGAAGCGGAGCTGCCGCTGGCGGCGCTCGAGCGCTTCGGCGGGCTCAGCGGTCGCACGCTCGTCATGAAGATGGTATTCGGCCGGCTGACGCGTTACGCCGCCGGCGATGCGCCCATCTTGATCGAAGGACCGTCCGGTACCGGCAAGCAGCTCGCGGCCCGGGCGCTGCACGAACGCTCGCCGCGCGCGGGCGGACCGTACATCGTCCTCGACTGCGCGGGCACGCCGCGCCACCTCATGGAGGGCGAGCTCTTCGGCATCACGCGCGGCGCCGGCAGCGGGGCGGATGCGCCCAAGCCCGGCATCTTCGAGCGCGCGGCCGGCGGCACCGTCGTCCTCGACGAGATCTCCGAGCTGCCGACGGAGCTCCAGCCCAAGCTCCTCAGCGTCATCGAGCGCGGCCAGATGCGTCGCGCCGGCGAGTCGCATGCGCGCAAGATCTCGGCGCGCGTCGTGGCGACGACGAGCCGCGTCCTGGCGCGCGAAGTTCAAGCGGGCCACTTCCGCCCCGATCTCTACGGACGGCTCTCCTCGATGCGTGTGGCGATGCCGGCCCTGTGCGATCGCAAAGACGACATTCCGATGCTGGTCGAGGAGTTCCTCGACGGCGCGGCGCCGCTGCCTGGCACGTGGCTGCGCGTGCTCGGCGATCACGATTGGCCGGGCAACGTCTCCGAGCTGCGCAACATGGTCGAACGGGTCCGTGCGCAGCGCGCGGCCGAGCTCTTGCCGGCGCTGGACGTCGGCTTTGGCGCGGGCGCGCAGCTGCCGTCGCTGGCGGCGGCGCGATCCGCCTTCGAGCGGGAGTACCTTCGCGCACTCCTGTCGCGCACCGGACACAACATCCGTCGCGCGGCAGAATTGGCGGGCCTGACGCGCCAGGGCTTGTACGGAGTCCTGGCGCGTAACGGGCTTCGCTCCGGCGACGCCGAAGAATAGAAAAGCCCGGCGACCCCGCCCAGACAGGCGCGGGGTTCACCGGCCGCGGTTTCAACCGGCCGCTTCGGTCGCTGTCACGGCCTCGGCCACTGCTTTGTCGGCGCCTGTCGCGTCGGCGCTCGCGTCGGCGCCTGTCGCCTGGGCGCGGGTCGCCTCGGCGATCGTGCGCCACTTTCCGCTCTTCAGTCGGTGCCACAGGATGAAGGCGCCGATGATGGTCTCGCCGCACAAGCCGAGCCAGCCGCCGAACGCACCCAGCCCCGCGCGATAGCCGAGCAGCCACGCCAGCGGCGGCGTCATGATCCACGCCGTCACCACGCCGACCACCGCGGCGAAGCGCACGTCGCCGACCCCACGCAGGATCGCGCGCGCCACGATATTGGCTCCGTCGAACGCCTGGAACACGGCCGCCACATACAAGAGCCGCACCGCCGTCGCCGCCAGCGTCGCATCACCCGTGAACCCCGCTGCGATCGTCCGACCCGCGACGGCGAAGACGAGCGAGCAGAAGATGGTGTAGACGCTGGCGGTGCGCAATCCCAGGCGCGCGATGCGCGGCACCAGCTCCTGCCGCCGGGCGCCCACCGCCTGTCCCGCCAACACCGACGCCGCTTCCGCGACGGCGTAGGCCGGCAAGAAGGAGAACTGGCACACCTGCAGCGCGATCTGATGCGCCGCCATCTGCGTCTCCGACAAGGACGCGATCATCGACGCCAACAGGACGAACGAGCCGACCTCGAGCATGAACTGCAGCGCCGTCGGTAGCCCGATGCGCCACAGCTCGCGCACATGCTCCATCGTCGCCGCCCGCGCGCGGAGACCGCGCCTGCGCCCGAGCAGCCACAGAAAGCCCGCTTCGACCAGCTGCGCCACGACCGTCGCCCACGCCGCGCCGCCCACGCCGCGCTTCAGCGCGAACACCAGCAGACACGCCAGCGCGATGTTGACGAGGTTGGCCACCACGGTCGCCAGCATCGGCGTGCGCGCATCGCCCTCGCCGTAGCGCACCTCGCGCAGCGCGACGGAGACGAGCGCCAACGGCGCCGCCAGGTTGCGGATCGACAGGTACAGCCGCGCCGCATCCCCGGCCTCGGCCGTGGCCGACAGCCGCTGCATCAACGCCGCGACCCACGGCCCGAGCGCCATGGTCATGACGCCGAGCACCACCGCCGTCGCCAGCGCCGCCCCACGGTAGAACGGCACCAGGTCGCTGCGCCCGGCGCCGACCGCCTGCGACACCAGCGTCTTGACCCCACGCAGGAGGCCGAACGAAAAACAGATCAGCGCGAAGGCCGCCGTGCCGCCGAGGCCGACGCCCGCCAGCGACGCCGGACCGAGGTGGCCGACGAGCAGCGTGTCGACCAGGGTCATGATGCTGTACGACAGGGTCGAGACCGTGATCGGCCACGCCAGCCTCAGCAATTCGGATAACGGCCGTGCTTCCCATTCCAGACTTCTCGATTGCGCTTCCATGACGACCCTTCTTGGGCAAAAAAAAACCGCGGGATCCCTTGAGGGAGCCCGCGGCGGATGAAGAGAGAATGAGAAGAGTTAGCGGATTCGATTCCTTCTCACGACTCGGCGCACCCACCGCGCGCTCGACGATGCCGACAGCCGCGAAGAGATGCCGGTAGGCATCTCCGTTTTGGGCTGCGGGCAAATGTTATCGAGTCGCTTCATCGGTCGGTCACACGAGAGTGTGCGTGTTTCCAAGATACGCGCCGCGATTCTGCTCGTCAACTTCAAGCGTGCAAACGCGTGATCCGAGTCGCTTTGTCGCGGCCGATTGGCAAAGCGCATTTCGATCGCGAGCCGCGCGGACGTGTTGAATAGATCGCGCGCGTGGACGTTCCAGCTCCATGCAGCTCTACGTCCTCGCCCTCATCCTCGACGTCGTCTCGGCGCCGACCTGCGTGACGCGCGGCAGTCAGATCGCCTGCGGATACAAGTGCTCGTCGAACCTCAACCAGCTCGCCTGCGCGCAGACGCCCGAGGGAATGTGCGCGGCGACGACGAACGAGGTCGTCTGCTGGGACCCGCCGCCGGACGTCAGGCAGCTCTTGCAATCGGGTCGCGACGACCTGCCGCAGCCGAGCTGCATCACCAGCCTCGGTCACGCGGCGTGCGGGTTCTACTGCGTGCGGTCGGGCAACCAGGTGGCCTGCGCCAATTCGCCGATGGGCGCCTGCGCCACCCGCTTCGGCGTGGTGCGCTGCTGGGACCCGGCGCCCGAGGTGCGCTGGGCGATGGCGGGCCAGGAGCACTGGCTTCAGGCGAGCTGCGAGCGCACGTTGGACAAGGTCGTGTGCGGATACCACTGCGTGTCGACGGCCGACGACATCCGGTGCGCGTCGACGCCGTGGGGCATGTGCGACCGCCACTTCGACCGGCTGGCCTGCTGGGATCCGCCGACGACGGTCCAGTCGGCCTCGACGCTCGACCTGCGTTGACGCCGCGCGCCAGGCCGCGCTAGTTCCGCTCCAGGTCAGCCTCCTGACAGAGCCTGCATCACCCAGACTTCGTTGTTGCGCTCGACCACGTCGCTGAGACCGAGCCGATCGGTGGCGCGACAGTCGCCGATGAAGATCGCCACGTGCGTGCGCAGACCGCCGCGCTCGTCGAGGACGTAGCTGCGCGCCTCGGGGTGACGGAGAAAATATGCATCGAGCACCTCGCGCACCGTCGTCCCGGGGAGCTCCTCCTCGGGACACGGAACGTCGCGCTGCAGGTTTTGCGTGAAACAGACTCGGGCCATCGCCCGATGGCTAGCACGCTACCGGCTTTGTTGCAGCAGCTTATCGGCAGTGACGAATTTTGGCTCGATGTCGACGGGGACGCGCGCCAGCTTGTCGAGGATCTTCTGCACTTCGGGGCGGACGACGCCCATCTTGGCGAGGAGCGCGCGCGCGCCGGCGGCGTCGCCGTTGGCCTCGAGCATCAGAAGGTCGCGCGTGAGCTCGACCACGGCCGGCTTGAACTTCGCGGCGTCGACGGTGAAGACGCCGCCTTTGACGACGACCGCGCCGGCGTCGAGGAAGCGATTCAGCTGCAGCGCGGTGCCCTTGCCGTGCGCCTCGGCCACGCCGAAGCGGATGGAGCGGAACATCTGCGCCAGATAGGTCGTGTAGAGCACGCGCTCCATCGCTTTGTCGACGACGCCCTTGTCGACGAGATACTGCAGCGCGAACAGGCCCGAGACGTCGGCCTTGGCCTCCTCGATGGCGCTGCCCGTCTCCTGCAGCTCCTGGCGCGGCGTGGTGGCGCGGCCCGCGACGGTGATGTTGTGGGGGCCGAGCCCATGCATGAGCTCGTGCATGAGGATGTGCGTGAAGAAGGCGTCGAAGGCGACGTTCTTTTGATCGGCGGGCGTGAGCGCGACCTTCGCGATCGGTGTCAGCACCACCTTGAACTTGGCCTCCTGCACGTTCTTGAGCATCACGCGCTTGGTGCCCTTCTCCTTGGCGATGCGCTCGTCGTTGGGCAGGTTGTAGGCGGCGGTCTGGACGCCGTGGTTCGCGTCGCCGGAGCAGAAGATCTCGTTGACGACGCGGATGGGGGCGAGCGCGCCAAGCTTGGGGTTGCGCAGCTTGCCGTCGATGGGCAGGTGGTTCTCGATGTCCTGTAGCTCGGCGGCGAACTTCTCCAGCTTCTTCGACTCCGCCTCGTCGCGCACGGTGATGAATGCCTCGAAGGCGGCCTTGTCGCCGAGCCACTCGTCCTCGTAGGTCTCGTACGGGCCGAGCGTCGGCTCGATGCTGGCGTCGAGGTTCATCCAGGCCACGTCGCTGTCGTAGTAGTCGTTGGAGAGGAACGCGGCGGCGCGCTTGTGGAGGAAGGTCTTCAGCGTCGGCTGGGTCGTCAGCGCGGCGGCCTCCTCGAGCAGGCGGCGCGCGTCGGCGAGCTCATTGGCGAAGGCGACGGAGTAGGGGACCAGCATGAATTTGCCGTCGGTGCCGCGCCGGACCTCGGTATAGAAGCCCTGCGCGCGGGCGCGCTCGGCGGCGGGGAGCGCTTTCATCCAGGCTTCGAGGTCGGCCTTGCTGGCGTCGATCGGATAGAAGTTGGCCTGCGGCGGCTTGGGCGGGGCGCCGGGGATGAAGGGCTTGTTGTGATCGAGGCGATCCCACGGCCCTTTGTTGACGAGGAACTGGCGCAGCCGCGCGCGCCCGGCCGGGGTGGCGTCGGCGAGGAGGGCGAGCAGCATCGGTTCGTTGCCGGCCCAGGCCTGGCGCAGAAAGAGGGTGTCCATGAGCTGGGCGGCGCGCACGAGCTTGGCGAGCGCCTGCTGCTCGTTGGCCGGCAGCGACGAGAGATCGGCGCCGATCGGCACCGGCGCGAACGGCTCGGTGGCGGCAAGTGCCGGCGCAGCGACGACAAGCACGAAGATCGAGACGAGGGCATGGAGCCGGGGGCGCGCGGAAGGGGGCATGGCGCGCAGCATATCCGGCCCGCCGCGCTAGCTCACCTGCGCGACCTTGACACCGTACGGTGTCACGCTTATAACTGTGACATTGGTCGGTGAGAAGCACCTGGCCGAGGAGGCACCATGACCCTTACCGCTACCGCACACGACCCCGATGCCGAGCGTCTCCGCCGCTTCGGCGAAGAGATCGACCAGATCCGCAAACGCATCGAGGCGCGCGTGGGCGTCGATGACGTCGCCCGCATCAAGAAGCTCGAGCGCTTCTCGCGCTCGATGGAGGCGCTCGGGCGGGTGCTGCTGCACGTGTCAATCGAGCCGTTCAGCTTCTCCGCCGGCGTCCTCGCGCTCTGGATCCACAAGCAGCTGCAGGCGACCGAGATCGGCCACACCGCGCTGCACGGCGCCTACGACGGCCTCGACGGCGCCGGCAAGTTCGACGGCAAGACGTTTCGCTGGGATCTCCCCATCGACGAAGCGGCGTGGCGGATCGGGCACAACGTCAAGCACCACCAGTACACCAACGTCGCCGGCAAGGACCCCGACATCCACTTCGGCAACGTCCGTCTCACCGACAAGACGCCGTACAAGAAACATCACCGCTGGCAGCTGCCCATGACCCTGTTCGTCATCTGGCCGAACTTCGGCTGGATGATGAACGCGCACTTCACCGGCCTCATCGACGTCTACTTCGGCAACGGCCGCCCCGAGCAGTTCGACTTCATCGAAGAGCGATCGCGCGCCGAGATCATCAAGGCGCATAAGCAAGCATTTCGGAAGTATGTGCCGTACTACCTCAAGAACTACCTCTTGTTCCCGCTGCTCGCGGGGCCGGGCTTCTTGAAGGTGCTGTTCGGCAACTGGCTCGCCGAGACGATGCGCGACGTCTATTCGGCGGCGACGATCTACTGCGGCCACGTCGGCGAGGACGTCAAGAGCTTTCCCGAAGGGGCGCGCGCGCACGGACGCGGCGCCTGGTACGCGATGCAGATCGAAGCGACCCACAACTTCGAGGTCAGCCGGCCGCTGTCGATCCTGTGTGGCGGGCTCGACCATCAGATCGAGCACCACATCTTTCCGCGCCTGGCGCCGGAGCGGCTCCGCGAGGTGGCGCCCGAGGTGCGCGAGGCCTGCGAGCGGCACGGCGTCGCCTATCGGACGGCGAGCTGGGCGCGCACGCTCAAGGGCGCGTTGTCGCGCGTGGCGAAGCTCGCCGAGGTCGCGTAACATCGCCCGCTGGATGGCAGACGAAGGCGCGGCGAACGAGTACACCATCGACGAGCTGGCGACGGTGGCGCGCGTGCCGAGCCGGACGATCCGGTTCTATCAGTCGAAGGGCGCGCTGCCGGGGCCGCGCATCGTCGGGCGCGTCGCGTACTACGGGGCCGATCACGTCGAGCGGCTCAAGCTGATTGGCTCCTTGCAGGATCGCGGGCTGCGCATCAAGGCGATCCGCGATCTGCTGGCCTCGGCCGACAAGGGCGAGCTGGCGCTCAACGAGTGGCTCGGCCTCGAGCAGCAGCTGCAGGAGCCGTGGGCCAACGATCGCCCGAAGGTGCTGACCGAGCCGGAGCTGCAGCAGCTGCTCGGCGATCGGCCGGGCGGCATCGCCGAGCTCTTGCGGCTGAAGCAGGTCGAGCGGCGCGGCGACAGCTACCTCGTGCACAGCCCGGCGCTCTTGCAGGTGGCGCTGCGGCTCGACGCCGCGGGGATCGATTTTGCGACCGGCGTCGGCGCGTCGGACATCTTGCGCAAGCACCTCAGGCGGGCGACGGCCGACCTGACCGACTTCTTCTACAAGCGCATCGGTGCCGGCTTCGGGCGCGAGGCGAACGCGGCCGAGCTGACCGACGCCTACAAGGCGCTGAGGCCGCTCGGGCAGGAGGCGGTGCGCGTGGTGTTCGGGCGCGAGATGGAGCGCTCGTTGCGGAAGCTGCTCGAGTCGGGCGCGACCGCTGAATTGCCGGTCAAAGCCAAGAAGCGCCGTCGCTGAGGCGACCCCGTCGGGCGGCGCTGCGCGCGGGGCTGATTTAGCGCTGGCGCTTGACGCACCATGTCATATGATGCGCGAAGAGGAGCGGGCGAATGAAAGTTTGCGACTACTTCGACATCAAGCACGACGCCAGCGGACGCGAATATCTCGAGGTCTACCTCGAGGGGATCGCGCTCTTGCGACTGGTCCTGACCAACAAGGGCACCGCGTTCTCTCCCGAGGAGCGCATCGCGCTCGGCATCGACGGGCTCCTTCCGCCGCAGGTAAATTCGATCGACCAGCAGCTCGAGCGGGTCTACTCCGGGTTCAAGCGCGAGGCATCGCCGCTGCAGAAGTATCAATATCTGCGCTCGCTGCAGGAGCGTAACGAGATCCTCTTCTACGCGCTGCTCGACCGCCATCTGACCGAGATGCTGCCGATCGTCTACACGCCGACGGTGGGAGAGGCGGTCCAGCAGTTCAACTTCTTGTATCAGTCGGCGCGCGGGCTCTCGATGTCGACGCTGAACATCGATCGCGCGCCACAGGCGATCAGGAACTACACCTGGAACGACGTGCGGATGATCGTGGCGACCGATGCGTCGGCGATCCTCGGCATCGGCGACCAGGGCTACGGCGGGCTGGCCATTCCAATCGGCAAGCTAGCGCTCTACACCGTCGGTGGCGGGGTGTCGCCGTTCCACACCATGCCGGTGGCGCTCGACGTCGGGACCGAGCGGACCGATCTGATCTCGGACCCGTTCTACCTCGGCGTGCGGCAGCGGCGCTTGCGCGGCGCAGCCTACGTGGAGTTCGTCGACAAGTTCGTCGAGGCGGTGCGGGCGCGTTATCCGCGCGCGGTCATTCAGTGGGAAGACCTGGCCAAGGACGCCGCGTTCGCGGTGCTCGAGCGCTATCGCAAGGTGCTGCCGTCGTTCAACGACGACATCCAGGGCACCGGCGCGGTGGCGCTGGCGGGCCTGCTCAACGCCTGTCAGCTGCGCGGCGAGCGGCTGCGCGACCAGCGCGTCATCGTGTACGGCGCCGGCGCTGGCGGCTGCGGCGTGGCCTGGGCGATCCGTCAGGGCATGGTGCGCGACGGGCTCACCGACGACGAAGCGCGGGCGCATGTCTTCGTCATCGACTCCAAGGGGCTCTTGACGTCAGACCGCTCGATGGAGCCGTACAAGAAGGTGTACGCGCAGGATCCGGCGCGGCTGACGGGGTGGAAGATCGCCGGCGAAGTGCCGTCGCTGCTCGAGACGATCGAGAACGTACGCCCGACGGCGCTGCTCGGCCTGTCGGGCCAGCCGCGCGCGTTCACCGAGCCGCTGGTCAAGGCAATGGCGTCGGGGCAGGAGCGCCCGATCATCTTCCCGCTGTCGAACCCGACGAGCGCGTGCGAGGCGCTCCCCGAAGAGCTGATCGAGTGGACCGAGGGGCGCGCCATCGTGGCGACGGGCAGTCCGTTCGCGCCGGTGGTCTACAACAACAAGTCGTACGTGGTGGGGCAGGGCAACAACGCCTTCATCTTCCCGGGCCTCGGCTTCGGCGCGATCCTATCGGAGGCGCGTGAAATCACCGACGGCATGGTGCTCGCGGCCGCGTACGCGCTCGCCGACTACGCGGCGCAAAAGCATCTCCCGAGCGGCAACATCTACCCGCCGGTCGACGAGCTCAACGAGGTCTCGGTCCGCGTCGCCACCCGCGTCATCGAGCAAGCCTTCGACGACGGCGTCGCGCAGTCCAAGAAGGTCACCCGAGCCACCGCCGCCGACTACGTCCGCGCGAAGTTCTGGAAACCGAAATACCTGCCAACCGTCCGCGGCACCTGACTCCCCGTCCCCCTTCCCGATCCGCTGATCGAGGCGCCGCCCTCAGCTTCCCCCCGGGCCAAACCGCTCCGTCAGGTACCGCGTAATCTCCCTCGACTCGTACAGCCACCGCACCGCCCCATCCGCCCCCATGATCCGCAAACAAGGCACCTGCTTCTTCCCACCCCCCGCGACCAGCTCCTCCCGCCGCGCCGGCTCCCGCTTGATGTCCCGCATCTCGACGCCGATCCCCAGCAGCCGGACGTCCCGCCGCACCTTGCGACAATAGGGGCAAGCCTGAAAATGATAGAGCGCCAACGTCGACGTCTCCCCATCGACGCGCGCCTGCTCCTCCGCCCCGCGCACCAGCGGACGACGCCCCGTCACCGCGTCCCACGCCAACAAGAGCCACACGAAGATCGGCATCGTTCAGCTCCTCGCCGCCTACTTCCCGGCCGCGGCCGGCTGCCCGCTCGTCACCGGCTGCTGCCCGCTCGTCACCGGCTGCGGCGCGGTCGCCACCGCCTGCGCCGGACACACGAACGCGGTCGCCTGCACCGTCGCTCCCGTCGGTCCGTACTCGCCCTGCGTCAGCTGCGGCGTCGTATTTTGCAAGTAGTTCGCGCCGGTCTGCGCCGCCTTGTTGCGCGCGTCGTTGAAGGCCCGCTGCATGTGCTCGGCGGCCGGCGTCGTGCTGGCGCCGCGCGTCCCGCCGATGACGATGCCGCGATTTTGGCACTCGCTCGCCGGCGGATTCGCGCTGACGACCACCTTCGCGCCGGCATCCGTCAGCTTCACGTCCCCGATATTGGCGAACATGCTTCCGCACGCTCCCGACGCGAGGACGAGACCAACGAACAAAAGAAGCTGTTTGCTTTTCATGACCCGACGTTAGATCGGCGAACGCGACAGCGTAAACGCCAATCGCCGTTCTCGTGTGCTCTCGCTCACGCGACGACGTCTGATTGCGAACACGCCCAACGCTTAATCGTCACCTGCAGTAGCGCAGTCGAGACCCGGAAAGTCAGATCTCGATTGCGAATCTCGTCGCTGCCGGCCGTACGCGTAGATCACGACCCGGGTATTACGTGGAGCTCAATTGGTGTCGATCGCGTCAAATAACGAGGTCATTGTCGATTAAATGAGTCGAATATTGACGGGCAGCATATAGTGAGCACCTTACGGTCATCAGCACCACGCGCATTCGATCGCCGCTGACGGCCATCGCGATGCTGCCTCTCCCGCCCCCGGCATAGGCTCGACTCCGCGGTCCTGCCCGGCTCGCACGTCGCTCGGAACCATTCACGCTGGCGAGCGGCTCGTCCGCATGCTCGCCACGGCACGCACTGTCGCGCAACGTCAACGCCCCGTGCGGACGTGAAGGACCCACTACACCGTCGAGGAGACGTGCATATGAGCGCCAGCAACGGCAAGGTCACACGCGAAAAGAAGCACGCGAAACAGCGGTCCACGAGGCTCTCTCGCGCCGAGCGGGCTCTCCGAGCGGGCGAGCGCACGGTCGAGCGCCGAACGGAGTCTTCGCACGCGATGAAGTCTGCGCACGCGACGGTGAAGTCTGCGCACGCGACGGTGACGAAGACTCTCACGGGAATCCAGGGTTTCGACGAAATCACCAACGGCGGGCTGCCCCGCGGACGAACGACGCTGGTCATGGGCGGACCGGGATGCGGAAAGACGGTCTTCGCGCTCCAGTCGCTGATCAACGGCGCGAATCAAATGGACGACGGCGGCATCTTCGTCGCGTTCGAGGAGAGCACGCGCCAGATCATCGCCAATGCCGCTACATTCGGCTGGGATTTGTCGGTGCTCGACAAGAAGAAGTTGTTCTTCTTCGACGCACGCCTCTCACCCGAAATCGTCAAGTCCGGGGACTTCGATCTCGTCGGCATGCTCGCGCTGCTCGAATCGAAGGCGCGCGATCTTGGCGCCAAGCGCATCGTGTTCGACGGGATCGACGTGCTCTTGAATCTCCTCGACGACCCGGTCGCCGAGCGTCGCGAGATCTATCGCATCCGCGAATGGCTCTCGCGGACCGGACTGACCGGCATCGTCACGCAGAAGGTCGGCGGCCTGGAGCTCGACCAACGCTACAACTTCTTGCAGTTCATGGTGGACTGCGTCGTCGTCCTGCGGCACCAGGTCGTCGACGGGTCGGCCTTTCGCAACCTGCGCATCGTGAAGTACCGCGGCTCCGGTTTCTCCGGTGACGAGTTCCCCATCGCGCTCACCGCCGAAGGCCTGCAGCTCACCAATCGTGGACCGCGCGAGCTCAAGTACGACGTCAGCGACGAGCGCATTTCGTCGGGGCTTCCGCGTCTCGACAAGATGCTGCAAGGCGGCTTTCACCGCGGCACCAACGTCCTCATCTCCGGGGCGCCGGGAACGGCTAAATCGACGCTGGCGGGGCTCTTCATCGAGGCGGCGTGCAAGCGCGGCGAGCGCACGATGTACGTCAGTTTCGACGAGGGCGCCACCCAGATCGTTCGCAACCTGCGTTCGGTCGGCGTCCAGCTCGACCCCTACGTCAAGTCCAGGCTGTTGAGCATGTATTCGACACGCACGCGCGGGCCCAACATCGAAGACCAGTTCAGCGATCTGCGCGCCAAGGTGCGATCTCATAAGCCGAGCTGTCTGGTGATCGATCCGCTCTCGGCGCTCTCGACCAAGCTTTCACATGTCGCTTCGGCGGACGCGGCCCAGCAGTTCCTGGACTTTCTCAAGGGGGAAGGGGTCACCGTCGTCAACACATCGTTGATGGACGGCCTCAGCACCGACGAGGCGACTGCCACCGGCATCTCGACGATCGCCGACACCTGGATTCATGTTTCGTACGTCGTGCAGGACGGCGAGCGCAATCGCGCGTTGACGATCGTCAAGTCACGCGGCACGGGCCACTCGAATCAGGTGCGAGAGCTCACGCTCTCCGACAAGGGGGTCGACCTCGCCGACGTGTTCATCGCCCAGGGAAAGGTGCTCATGGGAGTGGCGCGCTGGGAGTGGGAGCAGGAGGAGGAGGCGACCCAACAGCGCAGCGACGTCGCGACGGAGCTCAAGCGACTCCAGCTGCAAGTCGCGCAGGCTGAAGCAGCGGCGCGACTGCAGGTCGTTCAGACCGAGATGGACGCGCGCAGCGCCGAGATCGCGCTCCTCGCACGCGCCACCGGATCGGCGTCGAAGCTGCAGGCAACCGATCGCGCTGTGCTCCGCAAGATGCGTCACGCCGATGACGATGGCCGATTCGCCACGTCACGGGCTCGGGCGGGCGTCGCCGAGAGGAACGGCAAGGAGGCGGGGCGTTAGCATGGCCCACGTCACGGGCAAGAATCGGGGCCTTCGCTTGCGGCTCTACGTTGCGGCCAACGCGCCAAACTCGCTCTTGGCGGTCGCCAATGTCAAGGCGCTGTGCGCGACCCATTTTCCGTCGGCGCACGTTCTGGAGATCGTCGATCTGCTGCGGCATCCCGGGCGCGGCCTGGAGGACGGAATCGTCGTGACGCCGACGTTGCTCAAGCTGTCGCCTTCACCCGTGCAGCGGTTGATCGGTAACTTGAGCGACACGGACAGAGTTCTCATGACGCTGGCTGCCAGATGACGAGTCGGGAGCGCGAGCTCAAGCGCCAGCTGTTGGAGGCCCAGTCGATGGTCGCAGCCCTGCTCTCGGGGCAGATCGACGCCGTCGTCGACCTCAAGAGCAAGACGCCGATGCTGCTCTCCAAAGCGCAGTCTGCCTTGTGCGCGAGCGAAGAGCGCTATCGGCGCATCGTCGAAACCACCAACGAAGGCATCTGGACCGTCGACCTCGAATCGAACATCACCTTCGTGAACGAACGGCTGGCCCAAATCCTCGGCTATTCGCTCGAGTCGATGTTGGGGCGGCCCTCGTCGACGTTCTTGCCTGAAGCGTTCGGCCCGGCCGCGGCGCTCCGCGTCGAACGACTGCGCGCGGGACTATCCGAGGAGCGTGAAGTACAGTGTGCGCG
This sequence comes from Myxococcales bacterium, assembly GCA_028287105.1. Lineage (GTDB taxonomy): Bacteria > Myxococcota_A > Polyangia > Palsa-1104 > Palsa-1104 > JAQBQH01. The sequence continues at coordinate 36,673 of JAQBQH010000359.1, read as the reverse complement.
CAGCGACGGCGCGGAGCTGTGGGTCCAGATCAAGACCAGCCCGATTCGAGACGCCGACGGGAACAACGTCGGGGCGCTGACCATGGTCACCGACCGCACGAGCCATATGCGGGCGGAGAGCGCGCTGCGCAAGAGCGAGGAGCAGTATCGCCAGATCGTGGAGGCGACCTCGGACGGCATCATCAAGATCGATGCGGAGGGACGGATCGTGTTCGTGAATTCACGATTCGCCGAGATGATCGGCTACGAGACCCGCGCGCTGGTCGGAGCGAGCGCCTACGACTTCATGAGCGCCGCGGCCAAGGAGAGCGCAGGGCAACAGAGCCAGCAGAGGACGAAGGATGCGATCGATACGACTCTTCGTCACAAAGATGGCTCCGAAATTTCGGTCAACATCGCGGTCTCCTACCTCGTCGACGGAGCTACCCAGGCGGTCGGTTACCTCGGATTGGTTCGCGATGTGACGGAACGAAAGAAGCTGACCTCGCAGCTGATGGTCAGCGACCGCATGGCCTCCGTCGGTACGCTGGCGGCCGGTGTGGCGCACGAGATCAACAACCCGCTCGCCGCCGTGATCGCAAATCTCGACTTCGTATCGGAGAGTCTGACGCGCATGCGCTGCGGAGATGGCGACCTGGCGAGTCGCGCGCGGCGCGACGTCGGCCTCTACGAAGAGATCAAGGCGCCGCTCGACGAGGCGCGCGAAGCGGCAGAGCGGGTGCGCTTGATCGTTCGCGACCTGAAGATCTTCTCACGCTCGCCGACGGACGAGGCCCGGGGCGTCGTCGACGTCAAGGCGATCATGGAATCGTCGCTGCGCATGGGATGGAACGAGATTCGCCATCGCGCCCGCCTGGTCAAACACTACGGCGTCGTGCCGGCGGTCGATGCGAACGAAGGGCGTCTCGGTCAGGTGTTCCTCAACCTGTTGGTCAATGCCGCGCAGGCGCTGCCCGAGGGACGAGCGGAGCACAACGAGATCCATGTGAGCACCCGGCTCGAGGGTGAGCGGGTCATCGTCGAGGTCAGAGACACGGGCCCCGGGATCGCCCCGGAGATCATCGGCCGCGTCTTCGATGCATTCTTCACCACCAAGGCGGTCGGGGTCGGCACGGGACTCGGCCTCGCGATTTGTCACCGCATCGTCGCCGACGTCGGCGGAGAGCTGACGGTCGCCAGTGAGCTCGGCAAGGGGGCGACCTTTCGCGTCTCGCTCCCCATCGGCCGGAAAGAAGAGACCATGCCGCTGCAGCCGCCTACAACCGTAGCGCCCGCCTCCCGTCGCGGTCGTGTCCTGATCGTCGATGACGAGGTCTTGCTGCTGCAAATCGTCAAACGGGTGTTGTCCAAGGAGCACGATGTCGTCGCCCTGGCGTCGGCCAAAGAGGCCCTGGCGCTTTGTGCGGGCGGCGACACCTTCGACCTCATCCTCTGCGATCTGATGATGCCCGAAATGACCGGAATGGACTTTCACCACGAGCTCTCGCTCGTCGCTCCCGACCAGGCCAATCGGATGATCTTTCTGACGGGCGGCGCCTTTACGGCCAAGGCGCGCCATTTCCTCTCTGATACGCCGAGAGAGCATCTCGAGAAACCCTTCGACCCTGCCAACCTTCGCGCCATCGTTCAGCGCTATCTGCGCTGACGCTGACGAGGCGCAGCCATCGCAGGTGACCAGGCGGAGCGGTTACGTCGCGGTCAAGTAGCTGTCGACCTCGGCGGCGACCTTGCGGCCCTCGGCGATGGCCCACACGACGAGCGACTGGCCGCGCGACATGTCGCCGGCAGCGAAGACGCCGTCGATCGACGTGCGGCCGTTCTTCACGGCGACGTTGCCGCGCGCGTCGAGCGCCACGCCAAGCTGCTCGAGCAGCCCCTCTTTGACGGGGCCGACGAAGCCCATCGCCAGCAGCACCAGCTCGCAGGGAATGGTGTACTCGCTGCCGGGGACCTCGACGATCTGGCGATCCTTCAGCTCGACGTGAACCGCCGCGAGGCCGACGACGCGGCCGTTCTCGCCGACGACGCGCTTGGTCATGACCGCGAACTCGCGCTCGCCGCCCTCTTCATGCGACGACGACGTGCGGTAGACGAGCGGCCACTGCGGCCACGGGTTTGCCGTCGCGCGCTCGTCGGGCGGACGCGGCATCAGCTCGAGCGACAGGACGTGCGCGGCGCCTTGACGTAGCGAGGTGCCGACGCAGTCGGAGCCGGTGTCGCCGCCGCCGAGGACGACGACGCGCTTGCCCGTCGCCAGGATGGCGCCTTCGTCGGGGACGATGTCGCCGGCGACGCGCCTGTTCTGCTGGGTGAGGAAGTCCATCGCGAAGTGCACGCCCGAGAGCTCGCGCCCCGGGACCTGCAGATCGCGCGGCCGCATCGCGCCGCCCGCCAGCACCACGGCGTCGTAGCTGCGCCGCAGCTCGTCGCCCGAGACGTCGACGCCGCAGTTGACGCTGGTGTGGAACTCGACGCCTTCTTCGCGCATCTGGCTCATGCGCCGGTCGAGGATCTCCTTCTCCATCTTGAAGTCGGGGATTCCGTAGCGGAGCAGGCCCCCGATGCGATCGGCCTTCTCGAGGACCACGACGTCATGCCCGCGCCGCGCCAGCTGCTGCGCGGCGGCCAGCCCCGCCGGACCCGAGCCGACCACCGCGACCCGCTTGCCGGTGCGCACGCGCGACGGCTGCGGCAGCACCGCACCGACGGCAAACGCGCGATCGATGATCGACTTCTCGAGGGTCTTGATGGTGACCGGCTGCTGTTCGAGGTTGAGCACGCACGAGGTCTCGCACGGCGCCGGACAGACGCGACCGGTGATCTCGGGGAAGTTGTTGGTCGCGTGCAGCGCCCGCAGCGCCGCCTCCCAGCGGCCGCCGTAGACGTGGTCGTTCCAGTCGGGGATCAGGTTTCCCAGCGGGCAGCCGTCGTGACAGAAGGGGATGCCGCAGTCCATGCAGCGGGCCCCCTGATCGCGCAGCTTCGGCTCCGCCAGCGGCAGCTCGAACTCGCGCCAGTGGCGCAGCCGCTCCGGCACCGGCTGCGACGACGGCTTTTGCCTTTGGATCTCGAGGAAGCCGCGCAGCTTACCCATGGCGCACCGCCGCGACCACGTCGCCTTCGCCGCGCCACGAGTGATACGGCCGCGGCGCGATGTCCGACACCAGGCCCGCCGTCTCCGGCATCTTCGCCTGCTCGGCGATGACGCGGCGATACTCCGACGGCAGCACCTTCACCAGCTTCCGCAACATCGCCTCCCAATCGGCGAGCAGCGCGTGCGCCTTCTTGCTGCCGGTGCGCAGCGCATGCTCCGCCACGAGTGCGTGCAGGGTCAGCGCGTCTTCGTCCTCGACGGTCTCGAGCTCCACCATCTCGGTGTTGCAGCGACGCACGAACAGCCCGTCCTCGTCGTAGACGTAGGCCACGCCGCCCGACATGCCGGCGCCGAAGTTGCGCCCCGTCGTGCCGAGCACCACCACCGTGCCGCCCGTCATGTACTCGCAGCCGTGGTCGCCCACACCCTCGACCACCGTCGTGGCGCCCGAGTTGCGCACCGCGAAGCGCTCGCCGGCGCGCCCATTGAAGAACGCGCGTCCCGAGGTGGCGCCGTACAGCACCGTGTTGCCGACGATGACCTGCTCGTCCGCCTGGAACGGCGACTCCGGCGGCGGCGCGATCGCGAGCACGCCGCCCGAGAGCCCCTTGCCGACGTAATCGTTGGCGTCGCCGGTCAGGTGCAGGGTCATGCCGGGCGAAGCCCAGGCGCCGAAGCTCTGGCCCGCCGAGCCGCGCGCGCGAATGACGATGGTGTCGTCATCGAGCCCGGCGTGCCCGAAGCGCAGCGCGATCTCGCCCGACAGCATGGCGCCGAACGCGCGGTCGCGGTTGCGAATCTCCGTCGACAGCTGCACCTTCTCGCGCCGCTCCAGCGCCGGCGCCGCCTGGGCGATGAGCTTGTGATCGAGCACGCCACGCAGGTTGTGGTCCTGCGTCTCGACGCAGCGAAGCGGCGAGGTGGCCGACTCCTTCGGGCGATATAGGATCTCGGCGCAGTCGATGCGGCGCACCTTGTTGTAGGCGCGCGGCGGCAGCTCGTTGGGATCGGGCAGGCGCGGCACGACGCAGTCGACGCGTCCCACCATCTCGTCGAGCCGGCGGAAGCCGAGGGACGCCATGATCTTGCGCGCCTCCTCGGCGACGTAGAAGAAGTAGCGGATGACGTGCTCCGGCTTGCCTTCGAACTTCTTGCGCAGCTCGGGATCCTGCGTCGCCACACCGACGGGGCAGGTGTTCAAGTGACACTTGCGCATCATGATGCAGCCCGAGGCCACCAGCGGCGCCGTCGCGAAGCCGAACTCCTCGGCCCCGAGCAGCGCCGCGAACATGACGTCGCGCCCGGTCTTGAGCTGCCCGTCGGCCTGCAGGCGCACGCGCCCGCGCAGCCCGTTCATCACGAGCACCTGCTGCGCCTCGGCCAGCCCCAGCTCCCACGGCGTGCCGGCGTGATGGATCGACGTCAGCGGCGAGGCGCCGGTGCCGCCGTCGTGGCCGCTGATCAGGATGACGTCGGCGTGCGCCTTGGCAACGCCCGCAGCGACGGTGCCGACGCCCGCTTCGGCCACCAGCTTGACGCTGACCCGCGCGCGCGGATTGACGTTCTTGAGATCGAAGATGAGCTGCGCCAGATCCTCGATCGAATAGATGTCGTGATGCGGCGGCGGCGAAATCAGCGTCACGCCCGGCGTCGAGTGACGCACGCGCGCGATGACCGCGTCGACCTTGTGGCCCGGCAGCTGTCCGCCCTCACCGGGCTTGGCCCCTTGCGCCATCTTGATCTGGATGTCGTCGGCGTTGACCAGGTACTCCGCCGTCACGCCGAAGCGCGCCGACGCCACCTGCTTGATCGCCGAGCGCTTGGAGTCGCCGTTGGCCTCGGCACGATAGCGCGCCGGATCCTCGCCGCCCTCGCCGGTGTTCGACTTGCCGCCGATGCGGTTCATCGCCACCGCGAGGTTCTCGTGCGCCTCTTTCGAGATCGATCCGAACGACATCGCGCCGGTCGTGAAGCGCTTGACCAGCGACGCCGCCGACTCGACCTCCTCGAGCGGCACCGCCGGTCCCGCCGCCTGGAAGTCCCACATCCCGCGCAGCGTCATCAGGCGCCGCGACTGCTCGTTGATGAGCCGCGCGTACTCGTCGTAGCTGGCGGAGTCCTCGAGCCGCACCGCCTGCTGCAGCTTGGCCACCGTCGCGGGCGACCACAGATGCGCCTCGCCCGTCGCGCGCCACATGTGCTGGCCGCCGACGTCGAGATCGCGCTCCGGCCGCGGCGAATAGGCGCGCTGATGGCGCGCTAGCGTCTCCTCGGCGATCTCGGACAGCCCGACGCCGCGCACGCGCGACACCGTGCCGGTGAAGTAGTTGTCGACGACCATCTGGTCGATGCCGATGGCCTCGAAGATCTGCGCGCCCTGATAGCTCGAGACCGCGCTGATGCCCATCTTCGACATCGTCTTCAAGAGGCCCTTCTTGAGCGCCTTGATGTAGTGCGTGCGGCCGCGCTCGTCGGCGAGCGAGTCGAGCGCCAGGTACGGATTGACCGCGCCTGCGCCGTAGCCGATGAGCAGGCACATGTGCGAGACCTCGCGCGGCTCGGCCGACTCGACCACCAGGCCGGCGCGCACGCGCTGTCCCGTGCGGATGAGGTGGTGATGCACCGCGGAGATCGCCAGCAGCGACGGGATGGGCGCCTGATCGGGGCCGACGCCGCGATCGCTCAGGATCAAGATGGCGGCGCCCGATTCGATCGCTTCCTTGGCCTCGCGGCACAGCCGATCGATCGCCGCCCGCAACGCCGGCCCCGCCTCGTCGAGCGTGCGCGGCACCGGGAACGACATCTTGAGCGTGCAGGTGCGGAAGTCGCCGAGGATGTTCCGCCTGAGCCGCGCCATGTCGTCGTTCGACAAGAACGGGTGCGGCAGCTCGAGCATGCGACACTGCTTGGGCGTCTCCTCGAGCAGATTGCCCTCGCCGCCGACGCAGCTCACCAGCGACATGACCGTCTCCTCGCGGATCGGATCGATCGGCGGATTGGTCACCTGCGCGAACTGCTGCTTGAAGTAGCGATAGAGCAGCTGCGGCCGGTCGCTCAAGACCGCCAGCGGCGTGTCGACGCCCATCGAGCCGACCGGCTCCTCGGCGCCGACCGACATCGGCTGCAGCACCAGCTTCAGATCCTCCTCGGTGTAGCCGAAGACCTGATGCGCCTGGCGCACCTCGTCGAGGCTGGGCCGATAGGGGCTCTGGGCTTCGGGCAGCATCGACAAGGTGAGGCGGTTCTCGTCGAGCCACTCGCGATACGGCTTCTGCGTCGAGACCTGGTGCTTGATCTCCTCGTCGGAGATGACGCGCCCCTGCTCGGTGTCGACGAGGAACATCTTGCCCGGCTGCACGCGCCCCTTTTGCACGACGCGGGTCGGGTCGAGCGGCAGGACGCCGAACTCCGACGCCAACACCACGAGGCCGTCGCTGGTGACCGCGTACTTCGCGGGCCGGAGCCCGTTGCGATCGAGCATGGCGCCGATCTGGATACCGTCGGTGAAGGCGAGCGCCGCCGGACCGTCCCACGGCTCGACCAGACAGCCGTGATAGGCGTAGAACGCCTTCTCGTCCTCGCTCATGTCGGGGTCGTTCGCGAACGCCTTCGGGATGAGCATCATCATCACGTGCGGCAACGAGCGCCCCGACGCGACGAGGAAGTCGACCACGTTGTCGAGCGACGCCGAGTCCGAGCCGCCCGGCCGCATGATCGGCTTGAAGTCCTCGATGGCCTCGCCGAAGACGTCGCTCTTGAGCAGCGCCTCGCGTCCCGACATCCAGGCGCGGTTGCCCGACAGCGTATTGATTTCCCCGTTGTGCGAGATGAGCCGGAACGGATGGGCGCGCTCCCACGACGGCAACGTGTTGGTCGAGAAGCGCGAGTGGACCATCGCCAGGCGCGAGGTGGCGCGCGGATCGCCGAGGTCGGGATAGAACGCCGCCACCTGCTCGGCCAGCATGAGGCCCTTGTAGACCACCGTCCGCGACGAGGCCGAGGCGATGTAGAAGTCGTCGCCGCCGAGCTCTTCGTGCGCACGACGGCCGGCGCGCTTGCGAATCAGGTAGAGCTGCTGCTCGAACGTCGTCGACGTCGGCTGGCGCCCGATGAAGAGCTGGCGCACCACCGGCATCGACTCGCGCGCGACCGGACCGATCGCCGACGGATCGATGGGCACGTCGCGCCAGCCGAGCAGGCGCTGGCCGTGATGCTCGACGGCGCCCTCGAGGATCGCTTCCTGACGGCGGCGGCGCGCCGGGTTCTGCGCGAAGAAGCACATCGCCACCGCGTAGTCGCCGAGCGGCGGCAGGGTGAAGCCGCGCACGCCCTTGTCGGCCGACGTATATAAGTCGTGCGGAATTTGCAACAGGATGCCCGCGCCGTCGCCGGTGCATGGATCGCATCCGGCCGCGCCGCGATGGGTGAGATTTACGAGAATCTCGAGCGCCTGTTTGACTACGTCGTGCGACGCCTGTTTGTTCAGCGTCGCAACGAACCCAAGTCCGCATGCATCATGCTCGAAACGGGGGTCGTAAAGCCCTTGTGCCGCAGGAAGCCCCATGATGAGAGTCTAACCCACGTGACGCGCTGCGCTATGTTTCGAGTTTGTAAATTCGTATTCGAAAACTGGCGTCAACATCCGCTGACACCACGCGGCTTTAGAACTCGATTGCGACGGCGCGCGCGACGTTGCCAGCTGATTGCCGAGGGCGTGAATCAGGAGGCGCGACGGCGCACCAGCGCGGTGCGCTCTTCGTAGGCGCGCCGCGCGATCGCGACGTCCTCCATTAGATAGGGCAGCTCGTCCAGGAGGAGCGCTTGCGGTCCGTCGCACAGCGCTTCGGCCGGCCGCGGATGGACGTCGACCAGCACCATATTGGCGCCGGCGATCACGGCCTGCGCGGTGACGTGCAGGATGTCGAGGATCCCATCGGGCGCGACCACGCGGCGGCCGACCGAGTGCGACGGATCGATGCACACCGGCATGCGGGTCATGCGCTTGACCACCGGCACGTGCGCGAAGTCGACGAAGTTGCGGTGCGGGTCGCCGAGCTGCGTCTTCATGCCGCGCAGCCCGAACACGATGCGGTGATTGCCGCCCGACGCGACGTACTCGCAGGCGTTGAGCGACTCCTCGAGCGGGATGCCCATGCCGCGCTTGAACAAGACCGGCATGTCGCTCTGCGCGCCGACCGCCTTGAGCAGCTCGAAGTTCTGCGCGTTGCGCGTCCCGATCTGCAGCATCACGCCGGTGGCGTTGCCCGACGCGGCGAGCGCGCTGCGAATCTCGTGGATGTGCGACTCGTGCGTCACCTCCATGGCGATGACGCGGATGCCGTACTTGCCAGCCAGCTCGAACAGCCAAGGCAGGCACTCTTTGCCGAGGCCCTGGAAGTCGTACGGCGAGGTGCGCGGCTTGTAGGCGCCGGCGCGCGTGGTGACGATGCCGAGACCGGCGAGCGCGCGAAAGGTGTCCTCGACATTTTCGCGCCGGTCGACGGCGCACACGCCTGGAAAGACGTGCAGGGTCTCCTGCGAGAAGGTGACGCCGTTGTACTCCCAGCCGATCGCCTCGAGCTGGCCGTGGCGGCCGATGGCGCGGAACTTCTCGGTGATGCGCACGACCTTCTCGACGCACTCGAACTCTTCGAACGGCGCAGCGGGCAGCGCGTGCGTCGGACCGAGGAGGTAGAGCTCGGTGAGCGAGCGCGTGGCGCCCTGCACGACGTGCATGCGAGTGGTGACTCCCGGATAACTCTCCGCCAGCGCGATGACCTGTTTCAGCTCCTCGGAGTCGCGCGGCAGATCCGCTTTCATGACGATGACCATGGCCGTGTATATCGATTGTTTGTGCCCTTCGCGCCACTGTTTACCGATTTACAACATTTGAAAATCGACGTTGACAGATTGACGCGGCGGGTCGCGAAATCTAAGCGAAAACTTAAAGCAGCGACGGTGGGCGACGCTTTTCAGGGTCGTTAACACATTGACATCGAATGGGCCGGCGCGCAGGACTGTCTGCATGGGACGACAATTTCGGAAGGTGGTGGTCCTGGGTGCAAACGGCGCGATGGGCGCCGGCTCGGGAGAGGTGTTCGCCGCGGCGGGCATCGACACGGTCTTCCTCGCGCGCACGCGCGACAAGGCCGCCGAAGGGAAGAAGCGCGCCGAGAAGATGGCCAAGTCGACGGCCCTCGGACGCTTCATCTCGGTCGGATCGTACGATGAAGATCTGGCCAAGGTCGTACCCGGCGCCGACCTCGTCTTCGAAGCGGTCTCCGAGGATCTGGCGCTCAAGCGCGTCTACTTCGAGAAGATCGCCGAGCTCAGGCGCCCCGACTCGATCGTGGCCACCGTCTCGTCGGGGCTTTCGATCGCGTCGATGGCTCAGACGGGCGACGCGAGCTTCGCCCGTCATTTTCTCGGCATTCATTTCTTCAATCCGCCCAACGTCATCGTCGGCTGCGAGCTCATTCCGCACGCCGGCACCGACCCGCTGGTGACGGAGGAGGTGACCGAGCTACTCCAGGGTCGGCTCGGGCGCGAGCTGGTGCGCACCAGCGACACGCCGGCCTTCTGCGGCAATCGCGTCGGCTTCAAGGTGCTCAACGAATGCGCGCAGCTCGCCGACGAGCATGGCGCCGCCTACGTCGACGCGCTGCTCGGTCCGCACACCGGCCGCGCGATGCCGCCCTTGGCCACCATCGACTTCGTCGGCTGGGACGTGCACCAGGCGATCGTCGACAACATCTTCGCCCACACCAAGGACGAGGCGCACGCCGCCTTCGCGCTGCCGGCGTCGATGAAAGCGAAGATCGCGCGCGGCGTGCTCGGTGACAAGACGCCCGCCGAGGGTGGCTTCTTCAAGAAGGGCGGAAAGAGCGACGTCAAGACGCCCGAGGTCGCCAAGCAGATGCGCGCGCTCAACCACGTCGGCCGCTATCAGGAGGCGTTCGACGTCTTCGCCGAAGCGACTGGCCCCGACGCCGCGCTCATGCGCAAGGTGATCCTCGGCTACGTCAGCTACGCGCTCAACCGGGTCGGCGAAGTGGTCGAGCGCGTCGCCGACGTCGACCGCATCATGGGCTTCGGGTTCAACTGGGCCCCGCCGGGCGCGCTCGTCGATCTCATCGGCGCGCGCCGCACGGTGGCGCTGCTCGAGGCGGCGAAGCTTCCGATTCCGCGCGTGCTCGTCGAGGCCGCCGAGCGCAATCAACGACTCTTCGATGCCGCCCACGTCGACGTGGGCCGCTTCTTCCACGGGTGAAAAGATGACGCGACCTGTCTACATCCTGGGCGGCTATCAGACCGACTTCGCCCGTAACTGGACCAAGGAAGGCAAACACATCTCGGCGATGATCCGCGAGGCGGTCACCGGTGGGCTCGCGTCCACCGGCGTCGAAGCGCGCGAGATCGAAGTCGGCCACGTCGGCAACTTCGCGGCCGAGCTCTACGCGATGCAGGGGCACCTCGGCGCCTTCCTCGTCGACGTCGACCCGGCGTTCGGCGGGCTGCCGACCGGGCGGCACGAGGCGGCCTGCGCGTCGGGCTCGATCGCGCTGCTCGCCGCGTCGGCCGAGATCGAAGCAGGGCGCTACGAGAGCGCGCTCGTCGTCGGTGTCGAGCAGATGAAGACGGTCAGCCCGGCCGTCGGCGGCGACTACCTCGGCACCGCCGCGTGGTACGAGCGCGAGGCCAAGGGCGTCGAGTTCCCCTTCCCCAAGCTCTTCGGCAAGCTCGGCGACGAGTACGAGAAGCGCTATGGGCTCAAGGACGAGCACCTCGCCGCCATCAGCGCCATCAACTACGAGAACGCACGCAAGAACCCGAAGGCGCAGACCCGCACCTGGTACATGTCGAACGACCACGCCTGCGGCTCGGACCAGTACAACGCGGTCATCGGCGGGCGCATCAAGGTGAGCGACTGCTCGCAGGTCACCGACGGTGCGGTGGCGCTGGTGCTGGCTTCCGAAGCGTTCGCCACGAAGTGGGCGGCGCGGCGCGGGCTGACGCTCGACCAGGTGCCGCGCCTCCTTGGCTGGGGACATCGCACCGCGCCCTTGACGTTCGACGCCAAGGTCGAGGAGAGCCGCGGCAACCCGTTCATCCTGCCGCACACCCGCCGCGCCATCACCGACGCGTTCGGCCGCGCCGGCGTCGCCGACTGCTGGGCGCTCGACGGCATCGAGACGCACGACTGCTTCACGACGTCGGAGTACATGGCCATCGACCACTTCGGTCTGACGGCGCCGGGCGAGTCGTGGAAGGCGGTCGAAGAGGGCGTCATCGCGCTCGGCGGCAAGCTGCCGATCAATCCGTCGGGCGGGCTCATCGGCGGCGGACACCCGGTCGGCGCCACCGGCGTGCGCCAGCTCCTCGATGCGTATCTACAGACGACGGGACAGGCGGGCGCCTATCAGGTGGAGGGCGCGCGCCGGTTCGCCACGCTCAACATCGGCGGCTCGGGCACCACGACCTGCGTCTTCGTCGTCGGCACCTGAGCGCGGTGTCGGACGCGCACCGGAACGCCGTCTGACGGCGCGACGGTGAAGCCGCGCTGCATCGGCTTGATGGCCACGCCCGCCTCGAGCGTCATGTCCATGCGCGAGACCAACCGCGCCAGGATGACGCGCATCTCGTATTCGGCGAACTGCGCCCCGAGGCAGCGCCAGACCCCGGCGCCGAAGGGGAAGAACTCGTAGACCGACGGCTTGCCGGCGAGGAAGCGATCGGGCTTGAAGGCGTCGGGATCGTCCCACAGCCGCGCGTCGCGCTGCGTGAGGTAGATGCAGGGCGAGACGCGCGTGCCGGCGGGGATGGTGCGGCCGGCCAGCTTCATGTCGACCTTGAGGATGCGCGTGACCGCGGTGGCGATGGGGTAGAGGCGCATCGACTCGTTGGCGACGGCGCCGATGAAGACGAGCTGCTTGACCTTGGCAGGGTCGAACCCGTCGGCGAACACAGTGTCGACCTCGGCGCGCATACGCTCGAGCGTGCCCGGATGTTGCAGCGCGCAGGACATCGCCCACGCCAACGAGGTGGCGGTGGTCTCGTGGCCGCCGATGAGCAGCGTCATCAGGTGATCGCGCAGCGCCTCGTCGCTGATGCGGCTGCCGTCGTCGTAGCGGGCGGCCACCAGGAGGGCGAGGATGTCGCTGCGCTCGGCGCGCGCCTCGTCGCCGAGGCCGCGGCAGATGGCGATCTCGTCGAAGAGGATGTTGTCGATGGCGGCCAGCCGATCGGCAGCCGACTGCAGCGGCAGGCGCGAGATCTTGCGGGTCGGGTCCTTGCGCTTGGCGCGACCGCGCAGGCGCAGGAAGTCGCGCACGCGCGGGCCCGAGAGCACCAGCGTCGAGGCGTAGAACCAGGGCGTCATCATGGCGTCGAGGTACTCGACGAAGAGGCGGCCCAACTCTTCGAAGCGTGGCCCTTCGCTCACGCCGAAGACGGAACGCAGGATGACGCGCAGGGTGATCTCCTGCAGCTCCTTGTGCAGGACACGCTTCTCGCCGTCGCGCCAGCCGTCGACGATCTCGTCGGTGAAGTGGGCCATGTCGTGGCCGTAGGCGCGCATGCGCTCGCCGTGGAAGGGCGGCATCATGAGGCGGCGCGTGTCCTTGTGCGGCGCGTCCTGCTCGAAGATGACGGCGTGGTCGCCGAGGATGAAGCGCACCGCGTCGGCGTCGCGCGTGTAGTCCTCGTAGCCGCCGGTGGTGAGCCGCTTGACCGCTTCGGGCTCGCACACGAACACCTGCCGATCCATGCCGGGCATGTGGATGGTGAAGAGGTCGCCGTAGCGGTCGCGCTGGCTCTTGAGGAAGCCGTAGGGGTCCATCGACATGCGGACGAGCTGCGCCAGACGGGGCAGGCGGGTGCCGGGCGGGAGCTCTGCGCGGGATGGAGCGGTCATCGGATCCTCCGGGAAGGTTTGCGGGTGGGGCGGCGGTGCGTGCGCTCGATACCGTCGAGGAGCGCCTCGAGACCGAAGCGGAAGAGGGCGGCGCGGCGGCGCGCTTCACCGTCGGTGCCGTTGGCCTCGAAGATGGCGTGGCCGATGGTGAACATGCCGACGACGTAGATGGCCTGCTCGGTCTCGGCGGGGGAGAAGCGGGCGCGCGCGAAGGCGGTGCCGATGCGCTCGATGGTGGCGAGCGCTTCGGGCGCCGTCACCGGGCGCGTGGTGAAGAGCGGCAGGACGTGCGGATGGGCGCGGAGCGCGGCGTGGAGCGCGCGGGCCATGCCGGCCAGGAGCGGGCGCCAGGCGTCATTGTCGCCCTTGGGGCCGACCTTGGGCTCGATGTCGGGAGAGAGGCCGCCGAGGACGGCGGCGTGGAGCGCGTCGAGGAGGTCCGCCTTGTTGCGGACGTGGTTGTAGAGGCTCATCGCTTCGACGCCGAGGCGGGCGCCGAGTCGGCGCATGGAGAGCGCTTCGAGCCCCTCTTCGTCGACGAGAGCGAGCGCCTCTTTGCAGATGGCCTCGCGGGTGAGGGTTCCGCGGTCTTCGGGTCGGCGCGACATGCTTACGGTGTAAGTAAATAGTACTTACGCCGTAAGTGGTCAAGCCGCTTCCTCGGTCGAGGTGGCGGCGGCCAACGATGGGGACGTGAGCGCGACGGCGAAGACCCCGGCCGCGGCGGTGGTGGCGAAAAAGGTAGGCCAGCCGAGGCGAAGCGCCGCGTAGCCGGAGCCGGCGGCAGCCAGGCGGCCGCAGAACCCCGCGGCCGAGCTGAGGAGCGCGTACTGCGTGGCGCCGTAGCGGCGGTTGCAGAGCGAGAGGATGAGCGCGTCGAGCGCGGCGATGCCCAGGCCGACCGAGAGGTTGTGCACGGCGACGGCGGCGAAGAGGACGCCGTGCGCCTTGCCGGCGACGGCGAGCGCGCTCCAGGCGAGCGTCGAGGCCGGCGTGAGGAGGCCGAAGACGAGGAGCGGGCGGCGGAGGCCGTAGCGGGCGACGAGGACGCCGCCGCCGAGCGCGCCGACGATGGTGGCGGCGATGCCGACGTTCTTGTTGACGAGACCGATCTCGGTGTTGGAAAAGCCGAGGCTCAAGAGGAAGGGGGTCACCATGGCGGCGGCGATGAGGTCGGCGAGCCGGAAGCTGGTGACGAAGGCGAGGAGGCCGAGCGCGCGCGGGCGGCGGAACCAGTCGGCGAGCGGCTCGATGACCGCGGCGTGCAGCGTCGACGGTGGCCGCACCGCCGGTGGCTCCGGCGCGACCAGGGTGGCGAAGACGCCGACGAAGACGAGCGCCGCCGAGAGCTGGTAGATGCGGCCGAACGGCAGGTGGTCGGCGAGGACGAGCATGACGCCGCCGCTGAGGAGCATGGCGACGCGATAGCCGAAGACGTAGACGGCGGTGCCGGCGGCGCGCTCGTCGGGGGCGAGGAGATCGGTGCGGTAGGCGTCGCTGACGACGTCCTGGCTGGCGGCGAAGAAGGTGACGGCGACGGCGACGAGGGCGAAGGCGACCGGGGTGGTGCGCGGACCGAGCGCGCCGAGCGTGGCCAGGGCCGCGGCCAGCGCGAGCTGGAAGAGGAGGAGCCAGCCGCGACGGCGGCCGAGCAGCGGCAGCGCATAGCGGTCGACGAGCGGCGCCCACAGGAGCTTGAGCGAATAGGGCAGGGTGACGATGGCGAAGAGGCCGACGTCGCCGAGCGGCACGCCGGCCGCGGTGAGCCAGGCGGCGAGCGTCGAAGAGGTCAGGAGATAGGGCAGCCCGGAGGCGAAGCCGAGCGGAAAGAGCAGCAGCACGTGCTTCCGGCGAAACCGGTCCAGGACTCCCACGTCGGATCGGCCGCCGGCCATCGCCTCACCGTCCCACGAAATCCGCCCGTCCACGAAATCGCGCTTGCGTGCGTGTCTACCATTTGGTAGGTAGAAGGTGACCGACTGGTAGGGAGCGCGAACCTCGCATGGACGTGCGCACCAAGATCCTCGAAGAGGCGACGCGCCTGTTCGCCGCCCACGGCGTCGACGGCACGGCGCTGCAGGAGATCGCCGACGCCGTCGGGGTGAAGAAGCCCTCGTTGCTCTATCACTTCCCGTCGAAGGAGGCGCTGCACGCGAGCGTCCTCGAAGACCTCTTGTCGCGCTGGAACGAGATCGTGCCGCGGCTCCTGCACGCGGTCGCCCGCGAGGACCGCTTCGACGCGGTCCTCGACGCCTGCATCGCCTTCTTCACCGCCGACCCCGATCGCGCGCGGCTGCTCCTGCGCGAGGCGATCGATCGCCCGGGCGAGATGCGCGCGCTCCTTTCGACCCACGTGACCCCGTGGCTCGGCGTCATGGCGGAGTCGATCAAGAAGGCGCAGGCCGACGGCTCGATGCGCAAGACCGTCGACGCCGAAGCCTACATTCTTCAGATCATCCACATGGTCATCGGCACCTTCACCGTCGGTGCGACGGTTCAGGTGTTGCTCGGCCACAGCGGATCGAACGGGCGGCCCAAGCGCGGCAGCATCGATCCGCGCCTCACCGCCGAGCTCAAGCGCGTCGCGCGCATCGCCCTCAAGCAGGAGTAGGAACATGGCCAACTTCTTCACCGACAACGACGACCTGCGCTACTACGTCGAAAAGGGAATCGATTGGGAGCCGCTCGTGCGCGTCTCCGAAGCCGACTTCCGCAACCCCGGCGGGCCGAAGTCCGTCGACGAGGCGGTCGCGTTCTACAAGGAGACGCTGGAGCTGGTGGGCAGTTTTGCCGCCGACGAGATCGCGCCCCACTCGGCGCAGCTCGATCGCGAGGGGGTCGCTCACGTCGACGGCGAGGCGGTCTTTCCGGCGCGCCTGGCGGGCATCTTCGAGCAGATCAAGCAGCTCGGCTTGCACGGGCTGTGCGTGCCGCGAGAGCTCGGCGGCATGAACGCGCCGGTGATGGTCTACTTCCTGGCGTCGGAGCTGTTCGGGCGCGCCGACGTCTCGGTCATGGCGCACCACGGATTTCACGGCGGCATGGCGATGGCGATGCTGCTCTTCAGCGTGCGCGAGGGGACGACCAAGGTCGATCCGGTCAAGGGCACCATTGAAGAGACCCGCTTCCGCTCCTATATCGAGGAGATCGTGCGCGGCGAGGCCTGGGGCTGCATGGACATCACCGAGCCGGACGCCGGCAGCGACATGGCGCGGCTGCGCGCCAAGGGCGAACAGGACGCCGACGGCAACTGGTTCGTCACCGGGCAGAAGATCTTCATCACCTCGGGGCACGGCAAGTATCACTTCGTCATCGCGCGCACCGAGGCGTCCAAGGATCCGAACGATCCGTTCGCCGGGCTGGCGGGGCTGTCGATGTTCCTCGTGCCCACCTACGAAGACGGGCCGAACGGGCGCAAGCGCATCGTCGGGCTCGGGCGCATCGAGGAGAAGCTCGGGCATCACGCGTCGGTGACGGCGCAGCTCGACTTCGAGCGCGCGCCGGCACACCTCGTCGGCAAGCGCGGCGAGGGCTTCGAGTACATGCTGCTGCTCATGAACAACGCGCGGCTCGGTGTCGGCTTCGAGTGCATCGGGCTCGAGGAGTCGGCGGTGCGGCTGGCGGCGGCCTACGCGGCGGAGCGCAAGTCGATGGGCAAGTCGATCGATCGTCACGAGATGATCGCCGACTATCTCGACGAGATGCGCACCGACGTGCAGGGGCTGCGCGCGCTGTGCGTGCATGGCGCCTTTCACGAGGAGCTGGCGCAGAAGAAGCTGCTCGCGGTCGAGTACGGGGCGCTCTCGGCGACCGAGAAGACGCAGCTCGAACGCGAGATCGTGCGTCACAAGCGGGAGGCGCGTCGCGTGACTCCGCTGCTGAAATACTTCGGCGCCGAGAAGGCGGTCGAGGTCGCCCGTCGCTGCGTGCAGATCCACGGCGGCGTCGGCTACACCAGGGACTTCGGCGCCGAGAAGCTCTTGCGCGATGCGATGGTCATGCCGATCTACGAGGGCACGAGCCAGATCCAGTCGCTCATGGCGATGAAGGACACGCTGGGCGCGATTCTGAAGAATCCGCAGCGCTTCGTGGCGCGCGGCGCACAGGCGCGCTGGCGCTCCTTGTCGTCGCGCGATGCGCTCGAGCGGGCGGTGGCGCGCATCCAGACGCTGTCGTTCCAGGCGCAGCAGCATCTGATCTTGCGGACGGCAGGCGACAAGCTGAAGTCGACGGCGCAGTCGCCGATCGCGGAATGGCCGCGTCAGTTCCTACGTAACTGGAATCCCAAGCGCGATTTCGCGTACGCGATGCTGCACGCCGAGCGGCTGACGCGCGTGTTGTGCGACGAGGCGATCGCGGAGCGCCTGCTCGAGCAGGCCAAGGCGCATCCGGAGCGGCGGGAGCTGCTCGAGCGCTGGGTGGAGCGGGCGGAGCCGCGCTGTCGCGCGCTCGTCGACGAGATCACGTCGACGGGAGATCGGCTGCTCGGAAAGCTGCGCGCCGAGGACGTCAAGCTCGAGGAGAAGAGGATCGCATGAGCGTTTCACTCAAGTTCATTCGTTATCAGGGGCCGGTGCTGAAGGGCATGGGCGAGGCGGCGTTCGCCGCCCTCAAGCAGCGCGTGGGCAAGGGGCGCGGCGCGGCACCGACGGCGTTGCCGGGGCCCGAGCATCGCATCACCGTGTCGCCGCGACCGGCGGAGCTGGTGAACGCGTACCTGCGGTGGGTGGGCGGCGACCCGTCGAGCTACAAGGGGCGCGTGCCGGCGCACCTGTTCCCGCAGTGGGGATTTCCGCTCACGGGCAAGCTCGTCGAAGGGCTCGAATACCCGATGCTGGCGGCGATGAACGGCGGCTGCAAGCTGACGATCAATGGGCGGCTGCCCGCGGGCGATCCGCTCGAGGTCACCGGTCGGCTCGAGGCCATCGACGACAACGGGCAGCGCGCGATCCTGGATCAGACGATCGTGACCGGAACGAAGTCGAAGCCGGACGCCGTGGTCGCGCACCTGTACGTCTTCATTCCGCTGAGGAAGGACGAGGCGAAGGCCAAGGACAAGCCCAAGGACAAGGCGAAGCCCAAGGACAAGGCGCGCGTTCCCGTCGATGCGCGCGAGATCGCGTTCTTCAAGCTCAAGGCGGACGCCGGGCTCGACTTCGCCAAGCTCACCGGCGACTTCAACCCGGTGCACTGGGTGCCGCGCTGGGCGCGCGCCTTCGGCTTCCGCAACGTCATCCTGCACGGCTTCGGCACCATGGCGCGCGCCATCGAGGCGCTCAACCGCGGCCTCTTCGCCGGCGACGTCGATGCGCTGCAGGAGATCGACGTGCGCTTCACGCGGCCGCTCGTCCTGCCGGCACGCGTCGGTGTCTACGTTCGCGACAATCAGGTCTGGGTGGGCGACGCCCCCGGCGGCCCCGCCTATCTCGAAGGTTCCTTCAAAATTCGTACGCGAGGTGCGGCGTGAGCGACTTTCTTCTCGAGCTGTCCAAGAATCCGAACGCGCGCAAGCTCATCCAAACGCTAGGGCTGCCGATTCCGCTGCCGCAGGCGCTCGAGCGGGCGCGCGGGCCGTGGGAGGAGCGCCCGCTGGCGGACCGTCGCGTCGTCGTCGGCTCGACGCTCGGCGGCAAGCTCTCGCCGGTGCTCGCCGTGGCGCTGGCCTCCGCGGGCGCCGAGCCGATCCTGGCGCCGGGCTGGCTCGACGAAGCGCCGTTCAAGGCCGCCGGCGAAGCCTACGGCCGTCCGCCCAAGACGCTCGAGACCGCCGGCGACAAGCCGTTCTGGGCGCTGGTGTTCGACGCCACGGGAATCGCCGATCCGGCGGGCCTGCGCGCGCTCTACGACTACTTCCATCCGATCATCGGGCAGCTCGGCCGTTCGGGACGCATCGTCATTCTCGGCGCGGCGCTCGAGGACGTGAGCGATCCGGCGGCGGTCGCGGCGCAGATGGCGCTCGACGGCTTCATTCGCTCGGCCTCCAAGGAGGTCGGCCGCAAGGGCGCGACGGCGAACCTCGTGCGCGTCGACGGCGACGCCCACGGGCGCGTGGCGCCGCTCCTGCGCTACCTCCTGTCCAACCGCGCGGCGTTCGTCACCGGCCAGCCGATCCGCGTCAGCCTGCAGGCGGCGCCGGCCAATGGCAGCGACGGTGAAGTGCCGTGGACGAGGCCGCTCGAAGGCAAGGTGGTCCTGGTGACCGGCGCCGCCCGCGGCATCGGCGCCGCCACCGTGAGGCTGCTCGCCGCCGAGGGCGCGCGGGTCGTCTGCCTCGATCGCCCCGCCGATGACGCGCCGCTCTCGCAGATCGCCCGCGAGATCGGCGGCACGCCCATCCTCGCCGACGTCAGCGATCCGGAGGCGCCGGCCAAGATCGCGGCCGAGCTCCTGACGCGGCTCGGCGGCGTCGACGTGGTGGTGCACAACGCCGGCATCACGCGCGACAAGACGCTCGCCAAGATGAAGCCGGAGCTGTGGGACCAGACGATCGACGTCAATCTCGGCGCGGTCACGCGCATCACCGCGGCGCTGACGGCCAAGGGCGGCCCCATGCGCGACGGCGGACGCATCATCTGCTTGTCGTCGGTGGCGGGCATCGCGGGCAACATGGGACAGACCAACTACGCGGCGTCGAAGGCGGGGATCATCGGCTTCGTGCGCGCGCTGGCTCCCAAGCTGGCGGCGCGCGGCATCACGGTCAACGCCATCGCGCCCGGGTTCATCGAGACGCGACTGACGGCGGCCATCCCGGTGGTGATTCGCGAAGTGGGTCGCCGCCTGTCGGCGCTCGGCCAGGGCGGGCTGCCCGAGGACATCGGCCAGCTCGTCACCTTCCTCTCCAGCCCGGGCGCGCAAGGCGTGACCGGACAAATCATCCGCGACTGCGGCGGCGCGCTGATCGGCGCCTAAAGGAGTACTTGAACCATGGCAAAGAAAACCCAGGCGGGTAGCGGCGGTAATGGCAACGGCGACAGCGCGACCGGCGGCAACGGCGGCAGCGGGACTGGCAGCAACAGCGGCAGCGCAACGGGCGGCAGCGCCGGGCGCCGGCGCGTCGTCATCGTCGCCGGTGTGCGCACGCCGTTCGTCAAGGCGTTCGGCCAGCTCATCAAGGTGGACTCCATCGGCCTCGGCGTCGCCGCGGTCGGCGCGCTCCTCGAGCGCACCGGCATCGCGCGCAAGGAGATCGAAGGCATCGTGTGGGGCGGCGTCATCCTGCCCGGCAGCGCGCCCAACATCGGCCGCGAAATCGCCCTCGATCTGCGGCTGCCGCCGTCGGTGGAGGCGATGACCGTGACCCGCGCCTGCGCCTCGGGCCTGCAGGCCATCACCACCGCCGCCTCGGCCATCGAGCGCGGCGACGCCGACGTCATGATAGCGGGCGGCTCGGACTCGACGTCCAACGCCGAGATCAAGCTGCCGCAGAAGGTCGTCCACGCGATGGCGCCGCTCGCCTTCGGCAAGGCCACGCCGGCCGACTACCTCGGGGTCCTGGCGCAGCTCTGGCCGATTAACGAGATCCTGCCCACGCGTCCCAAGATCGCCGAGCGCTCGACGGGCGAGGTCATGGGCGAAGCGGCCGACAAGATGGCCCGCCGCAACGAGATCTCGCGCGCGGCCCAGGACGAGTTCGCCTTCCAGTCGCATCGCCGCGCCGCCGCCGCCATCGCGTCGGGGCGGTTCGCCAGCGAGGTCGCGCCCATCGCCACCGCCGAGGGCATCGTGCACAACGACAACCTCGTGCGCGCCGATACCAGCGTCGAGAAGCTGGCGAAGCTGCGGCCGGTGTTCGCCAAGGACGGCACCGTCACGGCGGGCAACGCCTCGCCGCTCACCGACGGCGCCTCCGCGGTCCTCCTCATGTCCGAGGAGAAGGCGAAGTCGCTCGGTCTGACACCGTTGGCCGCGCTGCGGTCGTGGGCCTACGTCGGCGTCGATCCCGCCGATCAGCTGCTGCTCGGCCCCGCGCTGGCGATGCCCAAGGCGCTCGATCGCGCCGGCCTGCAGCTCGCCGACATCGACTTCGTCGACTTGCACGAGGCGTTCGCGGCGCAGTGCTTGAGCGTCCTCAAGGTCATGGCGTCGAAGGCGTTCGCCGAGACTCGCCTCGGCCGCAGCCAGGCCGTCGGTGAGGTCGATCCGGCGCGGCTCAACGTGCACGGCGGCTCGATCGCGCTGGGCCACCCGTTCGGCGCCACCGGCGCGCGCATCGTCACCACGATGGCGAACGAGCTCCATCTCACCGGCAAATCGACCGCGCTCATCGGCATCTGCGCCGCCGGCGGTCTGGGCGCCGCCGCCGTCCTCGAACACATCTAAACCACGACACGTCCGCGTCGAAGCGCGCCTGAGATGTCAGGCAATTCCTGTATTCCCGGCGCGGTGTCTTGTGACGCGTCTACCAGCGCATACCTCATCGCCACAAGGAGATCGACATGTCGATTACCGTGGCGATTCTGGACGACCGGCAGCTGTTCCGCGAGGGGGTGAAGCTGTTGTTGTCGACGCAGATCGACCTGAAGGTGGTCGGTGAGGCGAGCGATCCCGCGCAGGGCTATGAGCTCGTCTGCAATGCCAAGCCGCAGGTCGTGGTGGTGTCCGAAGAGCTCAACGGCGTGGGCGGGCTGGCGACGGCGCGCGAGATCGTGCGCCGGGAGCCGGAGGCGCGCGTGCTCCTGGCCGCCGTGAGCAGCTCGGCCGATTCGGCGCGGCGGGCGCTGACCGCGGGCGCACGCGGCTACGTGCTCAAGACCCAGGCGTCGGCCGATCTATTCGAGGCCATCCGCGTCGTGGCGCGCGGCGAGGTCTATCTGCCGCCGGAGATCGCGGCGCAGGCGACCAACTGGCGTCACGACGGCAACGGCAGCGGCAACGGCCACCGCAACGGTCACCGCTTCAGCGCCGATCACATCGCCGAGCCGCTCGACGTGTTGAGCGCGCGCGAGCGCCAGGTGTTCGAGCTCCTGGTGCGCGGCCACACCAACGGATCGATCGCGGGGCTGCTCGGGATCAGCGCCAAGACCGTCGACACGCATCGCACCAAGGTGATGCGCAAGATCGGCGTGCACTCGGTGGTCGACCTGGTGCGCTTCGCCGCGCGCAATCAGCTCTCGCTCGACTAGCGCGCAGCTCGTACCTGCCGCGGACTATTTGTCGCGCCAGCGCAGCGTGAACTCGCAGTGCGGATCGCCTCGCAGCCGGCAGCGCTCTTCGATCTCCACGCCCTTGGCTCCCGACAGCTCGCCGGCACGGACGATCCAACCGCGCACGCTCAGGCAGTGGGCCCGATGCGGCGTCGGTACCTCCATCCGCATCGTGACCAGGTGGTCGCCCTCGCCGAGGACGGTCATCGAGCCCTCGTCGTAGCTCACCCGCCAGGCGGCGGCGGCGCGCCGGATGACGTACATGACGTCGGCCATGCGAAAGAAGATCTTGTAGAGCGTCGGCAGGTTCGCATCGCAGGCGTGGCGGCCGAGCTCATGACAGAGCTCCAGGTCGCCCTTGCCGAGCTGGCGGTCGATGACCTCGCACATCTCGACGAACGCGCCAAACGGATACCAGCTGTTGGGCCGGATGCGCTCGTCGATGAGCTGCCGTGTGTGGGCCGACAGCGCTTCGCGGAACGCGAGGCCGGCCGTCCCGCCGCCGCGCTCCTCGACGTAGCGCAGGCGCGCTTTGAGCACGGTGCCCTTGACGTTCACGTCTCGATTGTAGCGTGTACCGGTACAGGACGCCCGCGCGCCGCGAAGGGAAACTAAAGCGAAGCGCGCGTCAGCTCGCGGCTTTGTGCTTGGCTGCGTCGACGTCGACGAGCCGCGGCGGCGCCTTCTTCTTGCGGCGGAAGCCCTTGATGTTCTCGATGGCAAGATAGACGACCGGCACGACGACGAGCGAGAGCAGCGTCGAGCTGATGACGCCGCCGATGACCGCGACCGCCATCGGTCCGCGGAACTCCGAGCCTTCGCCGTTGCCGAGCGCCGTCGGTAGCATGCCGAGCACCATCGCCGCCGAGGTCATGAGGATCGGTCGCAGACGCTCCGGCCCCGCCTCGAGGATCGCATGCAGCGGCGTCTCGCCATGGTCGCGCACGCGGACGATGGCGCGGTCGATGAGCAAGATGGCGTTCTTCGTCACCAGACCCATGAGCAAGATGATTCCGATCATGGTGCCCATGGCCATGGTGTTGTTGGTCAAGAAGAGCGCGACGATGGCACCGACGAGCGCCAACGGAAGCGTCAGCATGATCGTGAGCGGATGGATGAAGCTCTCGAACTGCGACGCCAGCACGATGTAGATGAAGAGGACCGCGAGCATCAGCGCCATGCCGACCGCCTCGTTGTTCTCCTTCATCATGCGCACCTGACCGTCGTAGGTGTAGGTGACGTCCTTGGGCAGCTTCATCGCCTCCATGCGCGGCTGCATGTCGGTGATGATGTCGCCGAGCGCGCGACCGCGCGGAGTGGCCCAGATCTGGATCTGGCGGCTGCGATCTTCGCGCTCGATGACCTGCGGACCTTCGCCGCGAACGAACGTGGCCACGTCGCCCAGCTTGACCGGGCCGCGCGGCGTCGGCAGCGTCAACAGGCGCAGCTGCTCGGGCGTGGCGCGGTCCGCCTTGCGCAGCCGCACGCGGATCGGGATCTCGTCCTTGCCCTGACGCAGTCGCGTCGCTTCGTCGCCTTCCATCGCGGTGCGCACCGCCATCGCCACCTGCGCGACGCTGATGCCCTGCTCGGTGGCGCGCGGGCGATCGATCTCGACGCGCAGCTCGGGCCGCCCCGGCGTGTACTTGACCTGCACGTCCTGCACGCCGGGCGTGGTGCGGAGGATCTGCGCCACGTTGTCAGCGACGGGCGAGAGCGTCTCGTAGCCGGTGCCCGAGCCGCCGCGCACGTCGATCATGATGGGCGCCTCGGTCTGCGCGCCTTCGACGAACGCCGGGTCGGTGACGTTGACCTTGGCGCTGGGCGCGATCGCGGCGACGGCCTTGCGCGCCACGTCCTTGATCGCCGCGAGCGGGATGCCGCTGCGCTCCGACTTCGGCGAGGTGACGACGCGCCAGGTGGCCTTGTTGGCCTCGCCGTTCGGACCGACGGTGGAGTAGACGAGCTTGACCTCGTCGTATTCCTTGAACTTCTTTTCCGCGGCGGCCGAGACCTTGTCGGTCTCGTCGAGCGCGGTGCCCGCCGGCAGCTCGAGATCGACGACGAACTGCCCGCGATCCTCGGCCGCGACGAACTCGTTGCCCATGAGCTTGCCAATCCAGCCCATGAAGACGAGCGAGCCGATGGCAAAGAGGCCGACGAGGATCTTGTGCGTCACCGCCCAGCCGAGGATGCGCCGGTAGGTGTGGTCCATGCCCTCGAACACGGTCTGGAAGGGGCGCTTGATGGCGGCGAAGCGGTCGGCCTCGCCGTGCTTGAGCGACCGCGAGAAGCGCGCCGAGAGCATCGGGTCGAGCGTGAAGGCGACGAGCAGCGAGATGACCACGGCCGCCGAGACGGTGATGCCGAACTGCCGGAAGAACTGACCGGCGATGCCTTTGACGAACGCGATCGGCATGAACACGGCGACGATGGTCATCGTGGTCGCGAACACCGACAGCGCGATCTCCTTGGTGCCGTCGAGCGCCGCCTGCGCCGGCGACTTGCCGCGCTCCATGTGCTTGAAGATGTTTTCGCGCACGACCACCGCGTCGTCGATGAGGAGGCCTATGGCGAGCGACAGCCCCAGCAGCGTCATCATGTTCAGCGTGTAGCCGAGGACGTACATGACGAAGAAGGTGCCGATGACGCTCGTCGGCAGCGCCACCGCGCTGATGATGGTCGAGCGCAGGTCGAGCATGAAGATGAGGATGATGAGGATGGCCATGGCGCCGCCGAAGACGATGGCGACCTCGACCTCTTTGGCGTTCTCCTTGATGAAGCGCGCCTGATCGAGGATGAGCGAGGCGGAGACCCCCTCCGGCAGGATCTTCGCCGTCTTCATCACCTCGAGCTTGGCCTTGACCGCGTCCGAGACCGCGACCGAGTTGCGGCCCGACTGCTTGAGCACGCTGAAGCTGACCGCGCTCTCACCGTTGGCGCGCACGCGCGTGCGCAGCTCTTCGAAGCCGTCCTCGACGCTGGCGACGTCCTGCAGCTTGACGCCGGAGCCGTCCTTGTTGGTCGCGACGATGATGTCGCGCACCTCGGCGACGCTCTGCAGCTCACCGACGGTACGGACGCTGATCTCGTGCTGCCCCTCGTCGTAGCGGCCGGCCGGGACCGTGAGGTTGGCGGCGCGCAGCCGCGCTTCGATGGCCTGCGGATCGAGCCCGAGCGCGTCGAGCCGCGTGCGGTCGAGATCGACGTGGATCTCGCGCGCGGCGCCGCCCTTGACCTCGATCGAGGCCACGCCGTCGACCTGCTCCAGCGCCGGCTTGATGACGTCCTCGGCGAGCTTGCGGGTCTGCGAGAGCGAGCCCGCGCCGCGCACCGTGTAGATGAGCACCGGCACGGAGGCGACGTCGAAGCGCTGGATGATCGGCTCTTTGACGTCGTCGGGGAACTTGTAGCGGATGCCGGCGATGCGCTCGCGCACCTCGGTGGCCGCCTCGGTGATGTCGACGCCGAGCTTGAAGATGACCATCGTCGTCGACAGGCCTTCGCGCGAGTAGGTGCGCACGCGATCGACACCGTTGAGGCTCACGACCGCGTCCTCGACGGGCTTGGACACCAGCGTCTCGACTTCGCGCGGTCCGGCGCCGGGGTACACGGCGTTGACCGTGACCACCGGGAAGGTGACGTCGGGGAAGAGGTCGGTGCCGAGCCGCTGCATGCCCATGAAGCCGAGCACCAACAGCGCCACCGTCATCATGACGGTGAAGACCGGCCGCCGGATGGCAATGGCGGAGAGGTTCATTGGGTCACCACGAAGGAGTCACCGTCCTGCGCTTCGGCCGTCGGCGCCAGGATCACCTTCTCCTTGGGCTCGAGGCCGCTGCGCACCAGGATCGAGCCGTCGGCCGCGCGCACGAACAGCACGTGGCGCGCATGCACACGGGCGCCCTCGACCACCATGACCTCGTTCTGCGAGCCGGGCCTGAGCGCCGTCGCCGGCAGGCGCAACACCTGCACCGGCGCGAGGCCTGTCACCGCCGCGTGCACGAACACGCCGCCGCGCAGCGGAACGCCGCTGTCGTTCTTGATCTCGGCCTCGAGCGGCACGCGCCGCGTCGACGCATCGACCGACGTGAGGATCGTCGCGACCTTGCCCTGCACGCGTCGCCCGTCGAGCCGTACCTCGAGCGGCGCGCCCGGCTTGACCAGCGCGGCGTCGGCCTCGCCGATCGCGCCCGACAGCTTGACGACCGAGGTGTCCTGCACGTGGAACAGCACGGTGCCCGGGTTGATGATGGCGCCCGCGCCCGGTGGAACCCTCGTGACCGAGCCGCCGAACGGCGCGGCGATGACATGATTGTGCAGCGACGCCTGCGCCAGCTGGAGCTGCGCGCGCGCGCTGTCGAGCTGCGCCGCGGCCAGCGAGCGCTGCTGTCCCGTCTGCACGCCGACCTGCGCCGAGGCCGCGCCCGACCCGACCAGCGTCGAGGTGCGCTTGGCCGAATCGTCGGCGAGCGCGAGCTGCGCCTCGGCCGCGCGCACCTGCGCCTGCGCCGCCTGCACCTGCGCTTCGGCCTCGGTCGCGTCGAGCGTCGCCAGCACCTGGCCCGTCGACACGCGGTCACCGAGGCGCACGCGAATCTGCGCCAGCCGCCCCGCGACCTTGAAGCCGAGATCGGCCTCGCGCACCGGCTGCAAGGTGCCTTCGAACTGCACCTCCGGCTGCCAGGTCTCGAGCGACGGCGCCACCAGCTTCGGCGCCGCCGACGAGGCGGCCGGCGCCTTCTCGGCGGCCTTGGCCACGTCGGCGCGCTCGGTCGCCAGCTGCGACTGCTTCTTCATCGCCGCCTGCAGTCGCACGGCGAACCATCCACCGAGCGCCAGGATCGACACGGCGGCCACGATCCAGGCGCCCGTCGAGCGGCGGTGGGGCGGGGGCGCGGTTTTCGCGGCGGTCGCGACAGGCTCGGCGTGTAGCGGCTCGGTGCTCATGACCCAGGGCTCCTTCGGACGTTGCGGGTACGACGTTCTTGGTTCGAATTTTCGGGGCTCTTCCGTTCGCTGCTCTTGTGATGGATGCCGGCGTGCCGCTTCTTGTTCCCGCCATTATTGACTTGCGAGTCAATGAAACCGGCGAGCGTGGGCGCGGCCAGCCCAACCAGGCAGAACCGCTGCACCGCCGCCAGCATTCCCGCCAGATCCGGCTTGCGCTCCTGCTTGACGATCTCGCGCGCGACGCGATCGTAGCCGCCGGCCAGCATCATCGAGGCGATCTCCACGTCGAGCTCCGCGCGGTACAGCCCCTGCCGGATACCGAGCGCCAGCGCCCGCTTGGCCTGCTCGCGCGAACGCTGCGCGAACTGATCGATCAGATAGCCGAACTGCGACGAGCCGCCGCCCTCGAGCATGAGCCGCATCACCCGCCGGTTGCCCCAGATGAAGTCGAACATCTCGAGATCCTTGGCGCGCCAGTGCTCGAGGTATTCCCCGATATCGGAGATGTTCTCGGCGTACAGCGCCTCCGACTCCTCGAGGCAAGCGGCCAGGCGCGCCAGCATGGTCTCGACGATCTGGCGAAAGGCGTCCTCCTTCGACCCGAAGTGCAGATAGAAGGAGCCCTTGGAGTGGCCGGCGCGGCCGGTGATCTCCTCGATCTTGGCGTGATCGACGCCACACTCGACGAAGACCTCCTCGGCAGCGCGCAGGAGATCGATTTTTGCGTTGGGGTCGGCGGGTCGCGGCATTCTTGACTGATGAGTCAATAACACCGAAGGGTGAGATGTCAAGGCGCGCGCATCACACCTGTAGGCGACGCTGCCGACGGTGTGGCCGGCGTCACCCCGTCGCCATTGCGTCTTTGGAGAATGAGGTAGAGTACGCGCATGTTGCCAGCCCTGTTGGTGATCGGCGCGTTCCTCTTCATCTCGCTCTTGTCCGGTGTTCGCATCCTGCGTGAGTACGAGCGGGCCGTCGTCTTCCGGCTCGGCCGCGCCAAGCCGAAGCCGCTCGGGCCGGGTCCCGTGTTCCTGCTTCCCTGGGGCCTCGACCGCGCCCAGGTCGTCGACACGCGCACCAAGGTCGTCCAGATTCCGCAGCAGGAAGTGATCACGCGCGACAACATCTCCATCGGCGTCGACGCCGTGGTCTACGCCGACGTCGGCTCGCCGCTCGACGCGGTGCTGCGCGTCGAGGCCTACATGCCGGCGACGCTGCAGCTGGCGGCGACGACCCTGAGGTCGATCATCGGCCGCATGGAGCTCGACGAGGTGCTCGCCAAGCGACAGGAGATCAACGACGAGGTGCGCACCATCCTCGATCAGCGCACCGAGCAGTGGGGCGTCGAGATCACGGCGGTCGAGATCAAGGACATCTCGCTGCCGCTCGAGATGAAGCGCGCCATGGCGCGGCAGGCGGAGGCGGAGCGCGAACGGCGCGCCAAGGTCATCATGTCCGAGGGCGAGCTGCAGGCGGCGGAGAAGCTGGCGCAGGCGGCGCGACTCATCGGCGCCGAGCCGGCGGCGCTGCAGCTGCGTCTGTATCAGACGCTGGTCGAGGTCTCGGGCGAGGCCAACACGACCATCGTCATGCCGGTGCCCATCGAGCTCCTGACGGGGAGCGGCAACGCCGGACAGATGATCGCGCAGGCGGCGGCTGCGCTGGCGGCGAATCAGGCCAAGAACCAGCTCGGCTCGGGCGATCAGCAGGCCGAGATCGACCGGCTCAAGCGGGAGCTCGAGAGCATCAAGAGGTAAGCGGCCGGCGTGCGCGTTCTTCCGCGGTTCGTCTATCGCGCGCCGCTTCTTCCCGTCGGTGCGCCGCTAAAGGGTCCGATGGCGCAGCTGGCGCTGGCGGTGGCGCGCCCGGCGCCGGCAGCGATCGCGAGCTATGGCAAGCGCGCGGCCTTTCGCGCCACGCCGCACGGACTGTGGGCCGGCTGCGGCATGGGGCAACTGGGAGCGCGCACCAAAGCCAAGACCGGGCCGATGCGAGCCAGCGTCACGGTTGCCTACGCGCGGCTGTGGGCGTTCGCGCGCGAGGCGCTCGATGATGCCGGGACGCGACAGACGGCGCGGCTCAGAGTGGCCCCGTCGCTCCTGTGTGACGCGACGACCGCGATGTGGCTCGCGTTTGGCGACGACACCGAGAGCATGGGGCGCGCGGCGGAGATCGACGAGGTCCTCGGCCTCATCCTCGACGCCGCCATCGACTGGATCCCGTGGGGCGCGCTGCGCGACAGCGCCGGCGTCGACGACGAGTTCGTCCTCATGCTCGTCGACCACGGGCTCCTGGTCCACGACGGTGCGCCGCCGCTGGTGGGCCCGCCGCCGCTCTTGTGGATGGCGGCGCGGCATCCCGAGTGGGGCGAGGTGGCGGCGCAGCTCGCGACGCCGACAGCCGCGTCGATCGCGGCCCTGGCCGAGCCGCTGCACGCGGTGCTGGTGCACGAGGGCTCGGTGACGCTGTCGGAGGCGGCGGTCACGCGCGCGGCGTCGCTGGCGCCGCTCCTCTTTCGCATCCAGGAGGCGCTGTCGCCGCCGGCGGCGGAGCGGGCGCTCGATGCGGGCGCGGCCGCAGCGCTCGTGGCGGCGGAGGAGATCTTCGGCGCGGGCGCCTACGACCTCGATGCGCTGGCGCTCGGCGGCTACGGCACCCCGCTCGACGTCGAGATCGCGTCGCCCGTCGCACCGCCCGCCGACGTCGCGGTGGCGCGCGTGGTCCTCGACGCCATCGTCGCGGCGCTGACCGCGGGCGACGGCGAGGCGCGCCTCGACGTGGCGGCGCTCGATGCCGTCGCGCCGCCGTTCGCCGTCCCGCCCAGCTTCGAGCTCAACCTGGCGCCGATGCGCGAGCGGGGCGGCGCCGCGCCTGGCGACGGCTGGCTCCTCGGGCTGCACGCGCCGGCAGGCTCGACGTGGGGCCGCTTCGCCCACGCGCTCGGCGCGCCGCTGCTCGAGGCCATGGCGCCGCTCGCCGACGGCGCCGTCGATGTCGACTACGCTCCGTCCGCGCGACTCGGCGATCTGTGCGCCCATCCACCGCTGCGCGCGCGCACGCTGGCGCTCTCGAGCTGGCCCGACGCCGAGGCGCTGACGCCCTCGGAGCTCCTGCTCGCGGCCGCGGGACCGCAGACGCTCGACGGTACGGTGACGCCGTCGCCGTTGTGGCGCGTGCGCTCGACGACCGCGCCGCGCGGGCCCTATCGCCAGCTCATCGCCCATTCGCTCGTGCGCCAGCATGCGCCGTGGGCGCTGTCGCTGGGGCGGCTCGCCGATCTGGCGCACGTGCCGCGTCTGACGCTCGACGGCTTCGTCGTCGCGCCCGCGTCGTGGCGCATCCCGCCGCTGGCCTCGACCGCCGCGCTCCGTCGCTGGCGAAAGGCGATGAAGCTGCCGCGCCACCTGCAGGTCGGCCACGAGGACGAGCTGATGCTGGTCGACCTCGAGGCGCCGGGGGCGCTCGAGACGCTGCGCCGCCAACCGGACGCGCGCGCCTTCGAGGTCTGGCCGCCGCTCGACGCCGGCATCGACGCCGGTGGCCGCCGCCTCGAAGCGATCATCGCCGTCGTCGACGACGAGGCCGAGCCGCGCCCGCCGCTGGGGCGCGTGCCGCCGCCGTCGGAGACGCCCGCCGCTGCCGGCTGGCACACCTGGAAGCTCTTCGGCGCCGCCGACCGCGCCGATCGCGTGTTGCAGGCCGTCATCGCGCCGGCCATCGCCGCCGCGCGTGCCGCCGGCGAGA
Organism: Myxococcales bacterium; assembly: GCA_028287105.1. GTDB lineage: Bacteria > Myxococcota_A > Polyangia > Palsa-1104 > Palsa-1104 > JAQBQH01. Next base: position 5,826 of record JAQBQH010000359.1, on the reverse strand, counting down.
TCGACGGCTGGTTCTTCTTGCGCTACGTCGACGGTCCGGGGCACCGCGACCACCTGCGCCTGCGGGTCCACGCGGCCGACGCGGCGCTCTTCAACACGCGCCTCCTGTCGTCGCTCGATCCCGCGCGCGCCGCCGGCGACGTCGTGACCGTCGAACGCGCGGACTATCATCGCGAGGTGGCGCGCTACGGCGCCGACGCCATCGCCGCCGTCGAGCGTATCTTCGAGGCCGACAGCGATCTGGTGGTGCAGAGCTTCGAGGACGACGGCGATCCGGTGGAGCTGTGCGCCGCCGCCTACGACGCGCTCGCCGCCGGAGCCGGCCTCGATCCCGACGCGCGTCACGCCCTGGCGCGCCGCCGTCGCGAAGCCTACGGCGTCGGCAAGGATCCCGCGCTCGCCGACGGGTATCGCGCGCGCCAGGCGGCGTTGCGCGCGCGCTTCTCCAAGCCGACGCCGCCGTTTGCCACCTACGCCGAGCGCGTCACCACGCTCTTGGCGCCGCTCTCGGCCGCGCGTCGCGCGCAGCTCCTGCCGCCGCTTTTACACCTCGCCGCCGTACGCATGCTCGGCATCGACCGGGCGCGCGAGGCGGCCGCGTTCTACCTGTGGGAGCGCACGCGCGAGTCGCTACTTCGTCACCGAGAACGCTGACTCGAGCGCCCGCGGATCCGCCGCCGCGCCGCCGAGCCAGCGGTGGAACCAATCGATCATCGACGCGTACCACAGCCGCGAGTTGCCCGGCTTCAAGACCCAGTGGTTCTCGTCGGGGAACAGCAGCATCTTCGACGGCACGTTCTTGCGCGCGAGCAGCGAGTACATGAGATAGGCCTGCTCGACCGGAACGCGGTAGTCGCGCTCGCCGTGCACGATCATCTCCGGGGTCGAGAAGCTCTTCGACGCCTCCATGGGGCTCCACTTGCGATAGTCGTCCGAGGCCCACGGCGGTCCGCCGAACTCGTGCTCCGGGAACCACAGCTCCTCGGTGCCGTACATGGCCTCTTGATTGGAGATGCCGTCGTGGCAGAAGAGCGCTTGGAAGCGCCGCGTGTGCCCCTGGAACCAATTCATCATGAAGCCGCCGAACGACGCCCCGGCCGAGCCGATGCGCTTGACGTCGACGAAGGGCAAGGACGCCAGATCGTCGGCGCCGCGCATGAGGTCGTCGTAGACCTTGCCGCCCCAGTCGCGCGACACACCGTCGACGAACTTCTGCCCGTAGCCCGTCGAGCCGCGCGGGTTGGCCATGTACACCACGTAGCCCGCCGACGCCAGCACCTCGGGATTCCAGCGCCAGCTCCACGCATCTTCCCATGCGCCCTGCGGCCCGCCGTGCACCCAGAAGAGCGCCGGATACTTCTTCTTCTCGTCGAAGCCGGGCGGCGTGACCACCAGCGACTGCATCTTGGGACCGTCGGCGAGCGGAACCCAGCGCTCGCGGATCGCGCCCATCGAGAGGCCGGCGTAGTCGTTGACCTCGGTGAGCGGCTTTGCGCCCTTGTCGTCGACGCGCCACAGCTCCGGCGCACGCTGCAGCGACGAGCGGCTGAAGACGACGCTGCCGTCCGCGAGCGGGATCGGATCGTTCGCCGTCAGCACCGGGTGAATCGGTCGCACGGTGCCGGAGTCGAGGTTGAGCTGATAGAGCGGCTTTCGCCCCATCACGACCGACGTGAAGACGATGCGCTTTCCGTCGGGCGACCAGCGGAACTCGTCGACCCAGTCGGCGAACGACTCCGAGACGCGGCGCGCGCGTCCGGCGGCGCGGTCGTAGAGGACGAGGTCGAACTTGTCGCCCTCGGCGCCGGGGACCTTCTGGGCGCGCCAGGCGATGCTCTTGCCGTCGGGGGAGTAGCGCGCATCGCCGTCCCACGCCTTGTTGTCGCAGGAGAGGCAGCGCACCTTGCCGTCGGCGAACGAGAGCTCCCAGATGTCGCTGTTGGTCGACGCCGCTTCCATCTCGTCGTGATTGGAGGCGTAGAGGAGCGTCCTGCCGTCGGACGAGATATCGTAGCCGGGCGGGCCGCCGAGCGAGAAGGGCGGCGCGTCCCAGTTGCCGGGCGTCAGATCGCGCGCCTCGCCCGTGGTCGCGTCGATGCGAAAGAGGTGGCTGCGCTTGCCGTCGCGCCAGCCGTCCCAGTGGCGGTAGAGCAGCTTCTCGACGACGCGCGCCTTGATCTTGGCCTTCTCGGCGCGGTCGTGGCGCGCCTGGATGCAGGCGATGTCCTTGCAGTCGGGCCACACCTCGGTGGCGGCGACGAGAAATTTCCCGTCGGGGCTCCAGACCGGCCCGCCGAATCCTTCGACGAAGGTGGTGAGCTTCTTGGCGTCGCCGCCGCCGAGATCGAGGAGGAAGAGCTGCGGTGTGCCGTCGCGGTCGGAGACGAAGGCGATGCGCCGCCCGTCGGGCGAGAAGCGCGGCTCGCGATCTTTTTTGACGCCGCTCGAGATCTGGCGCGCCGGCGCGCTGCGATCGAGCGGCTGCAGCCAGAGCGCGCTGGTCGTCCTGTTCTCGTCGACGTCGGCGCGGCCGAGCACATAGACAGCCCATTTGCCGTCGGCGGAGACGTCGAAATCGCCGAGCCGGCGCAGCTTCGCCATGTCGTCGAAGCCGAAGGGGTGGGTGGCAGCGTGAGCGACGCCGGCGACGAGAAGAAGCGGCAACCATGCTCTCATGGCGCGGCACTATACACAGATGATAGGCTGCCCGCGTGAACAAGACGCACAAGGCAGGCGAGTCGCCGCTGCAGAAGGCGGTGCAGGCCCTCGACGAAGAGCTCACCAACTTCGACGCCCTGGCGCAGTCGGCGCAGCGGACGCCGCTCACCTCGGAGCGCAATCTGGAGAAGGCGGCGCAGGCGATCAATCAGGCCGCCGAGAGCCAGCAGCGCGTGCACGGCCACATCCAGGCGCTCATCGACGCCATCTCGGCGGCGCGGCAGCAGCACGACATCACCGCCGAGACCCTGGTCAAGACGCGCGACGAGGTGCAGGCGCGCGGCGAGCGCTTCCAGGAGCAGCTGGGCAAGTTCGCGGCGCTGGGCAAGGAGGCGGCGGAGATTTCGAGCCACGTCCGGCAGCTCGGCGAGCTCAAGGGCAAGCCGAACGGCGAAGTGGTGGCGCAGCTGGCCGATGTGCAGGCGCGCATGGCCCAGGTAGTCGACGGGGCGACGGCGCTCGAGAAGGAGGCCGACGCGGAGGCGATGGAAGATCTGGCGCGCAACTGCGATTCGCTGAGGCAGCAGGTGCAGTCGGCGCTCAACAAGGTGTCGTTGCTGCGGGAGAAGCTGTCTTCGACGATGTCGTAGGCCTCGTCGGAGGGCTCTAGCGCTTGAGCGGTAGCGCCTGCGGGACGAGGCCGAGCTGTTGGAGAGCGGCCTCGCCGCCGCGCTGATGCATGTCCCAGTATTTCAGGCGCGCCGAGCCAAGGATGCGCGCCGACTCGCCCGACGACGACTTCCAGGCGAGGAGCCGGTGCGGAGCCGCGTCCTCGACGGTGAAGGTGATCGTGTCGCCGCCGGTCTCGACGACGCGGTAGGTCCAGACCTGGTGGGTGCCGAGCGCGCTCTTGAACGGCTCGGCGGCGGGGGAGCGGCTCACGGTCGCGTCGCCCCATGCGGCGGGGACGTGGAGGAGGCGGGTGCGCAGCTGCGAGCGCAGAAACGGCACCTTGCGCGATTCGCCGGGAGCGAGCCACGCGCCGCGTAGGCCGCGTACCAGGATCGGCAGCGCATCCTCGACCACGCCACCGTCGGGGAAGGGCAGCTCGGGGGCGGCGTCGCCCTCTCCGTCGAAGTAGCTGTGCGAGGTGCCGCGCAGCTTTCCGTCGCGCGGGATCCACTGCATGAAGACGTGGCCGCACCATTCCTGCGACGAGAAGCTGGTCTTGGCCAGCGCCCAGCGCGCCTCGGTCTTGAGGAACGTCGAGGTCATCGTGTTGTAGTCGTAGATGCCGGTCTGAAAGTCGCGCACGAGGTTGAGCTTCATGACCGGATAGACGTCGCTCTTGGCGTGCTTGCCGGGGTCGGCCTTGACGCGCGCCTCGTCGCTGAAGTCTTCCGTGACGAAGATCAAGACGGCCGTCCCCTCACGCGGCTGGCCGTAGCGCGGCTCGACGAGCGCGTAGCCGTCGAGCTCCGCCTTGCCGTCGCCCCACTGGCTCCAGAACTCGTCGGCGACTGCCGTTGTCGTCGCTGCCGCCGTCGCTCCATACATGACCGACATGACCGCACACATCCAGAGCCCGCGTTGCATGCCTCCTTTATAAGGGATACGATGGCGCCATGCGTGCTGGACTGATCCTGATGGTTCTAGCCGCCACCGGCTGCAACAACCCCGTCTATCTGGCGGAGAGCGCGCCCATCGAGACGCAACCGGCGATGATGGGCGGCTTCGCGCCCGCGACCGCGCTCTACGTGCTGCCGGTGCGCCGTCCCACGGCCGACGAGCGCACGGCGTTGGCGCAGCTGCAGCAGCGGCTCATGCTGCCGAGCGCGGTGCCGTGGGCGCAGGCGCGCGACTTCGACATCGAGATCCAGTACTCGGTCAAGAACCTCGAGACCCAGAAGCTCGTCGTCTTCGTCAGCTGCGACGGCGGCAACGAGTACGGCGACTACGTGCCGGGGGCGTACATCGATCCCAAAGCCAACGCCGCGGATCAGACGCCACCGCCCAACTTGATCGCTTCAGCGCCCCTCGAGATCGCCGCCGGTGGCATCGTGACCGGCGTGTTCCGCGAGGACGATCTGCAGGAGTCGGCGCTCGATCTCGAGGCCATCACGCGCTTTCCGTCGGGCGGCAACGCGCTCGCTACGCCCTTCATGACCATCGAGCACCGCTCGAACGTCTCGCAGATCGGGCTCGAGGGCATTCCCGCCGGTGACATCACGCCGGCCCACGTGCGCTATCAGCTCACCGTCTCGGCGCCGGGCCACGTGGTGATGGACTACTCGGTGCGCGTGCGCGACCACAACGCCAAGCTCGCCAAGCCGGGCGCCATGGACCTCTACGTCAACCCCGCGGCCATGCTGGCGCCGCCTGTTGGACCGCCCGTGATGATGCCGTGATCTGGCCACGCCTCGCGCTCATTTCCGCGCTCGGGATGACGATGTTGTCGACGGTGAAGGTGCGGACCGCGGAGGCGCAGGTGATAGCCGAGCCGGCGCCGCCGCCCTGGCCGGATCCGAAGAAGTTCGCCAAGGGGCCGTTCGCATCGGGGGAAGTGGGCGCGCTCGTCTACCTCGGGCGCGCGGGCCGCTACGCCGATCCCGGCGTCGCCTTTGGCGTGCGGCTCGGCTACGACCTGTTCCGCTGGCTGGCCGTGCAGGCGCACGTGATGGGCGCGAGCTCCGACGCGACCACGCCGCCGCCGACGTTCGGCCAGTCGTTTCAGACCTACCTCTACGCGGGCGAGCTGCGCTTCAGCCTGCAGCTGCACCGCTTCGCGCTCTTTGCCGAGGGCGGCGCGGCGCTGGCGCAGGTGTCGACCAATGTCCTCGAGCAGGTCGGCGTCACGCACGGCTCGAACTTCACGTTCGCGGTCGTCGGCGGCGGCGGGCTCGACTACCACACGCTCAACCGCCACTTCTCGGTCGGCCTCGGTGCCGACTACGTCTGGCTCGCCAGCTTCACCGGCGGGCACGCGCTCAGCTTCGACGTCTATCTCCGCTACACGCGCTAGCGACAATGCCGGTCAGCGAAAGACGGCTGGGGTCGCGGAGGTAGCAAGGCGCGCTGCCGGCGTCGGAATCCGTCGCAGTCGCCGCTGCGCGGCGTGCTCCTCCAGCGGACCCGCTGATGTCACGCTACGCGCGACGCGGGTCCTTTA
>JAQBQH010000353.1 GCA_028287105.1 Myxococcales bacterium | reverse complement strand
TACTTCGCGCGCGGCGCGCTCAAGCCGATCCTGAAGCCGTGGTGGCAGAGCTTCTCCGGCCCGTTTCTCTATTACCCGAGCCGCCGCCACCTGCCCGTTGCGCTGCGCGCGTTCGTCGATTTCATCCGCGCCTGAGCGCGCGCCTACTCTGCGCCTGAGCGGGCGCCTACTCTTTTTCGGCGGTCCGCTTCGGTAACCCAATCGCACCACTCGATCATGTCTTTAAGGAGCAACGGAGCAACTCAAGAGTATGTCGTTGCAGAAAAAGCAGCGGAGCCGCCAGTTCATCGAGACAATCGAGTTGCTGCGCTTGACCGAGGAGCATCGAGGCTGCCTTCCGCCTACAACTTCCAGCGTCCGCACCAAGCGCTGTTAGGCCTGGTGCCGGCCGATCGATTCTCCGCGCCGCGCCGCAGGTGCGCGCGGCGATCGAGAAGAACGTCGACGAGAACGCTGCGCGCCTCGCGCACGAGCAGCCGGTGCGAAAACCCCTTTTTCTGGTCGGTCGACTCGCGCAGCGGCGGGACGTGGCCTGCACGCTGCCCAAACCAAGTATTGGCGCTCTTCAAGGTGACGGACGGCTGAGTTGTCTCGCCGATAGCAAGCGCACCGAGCGACTCGCCGATGGCGAAGCCGATGAAGCACTTTGCCGCGATTCCTGACCGAGGCGTATCATGCGTCGTGATGTCGGCCGATCGAACCTTGCTCGTGACCTTGGCCGCCGCGCTCTTCGCCACCACAGCGGCGGCGAGCAGCGAAACCGCAGCGACATACGACGCAGCCACGTCAGCAAACCAGGTCGTGGTCACCGTGCGCCCATCGCGACCGTGGATTGAGCGGCGCGCGGGCGCGCAGGCACTCGACTTCGATCTTGTCGTGACCAACGATGACTCCTCGCCGCTGCGACTGTGCGAAGTGCTCCTGCGCGTGTACGACTCCGCGAATCGGTTGGTCCTTGAGCGCACGGTCAATTCCAATGGGCTGAGCCCCGGCATCGACGTAGTGGGGACGCCGCTGCTGACATCGGGCGCCACGGAGGACCTGTTCAATCCCTTCGATCGCTTCGACGCTGAGGTGCCGTTGGTGCGGCTCGAATACACGCTGCGCTACCGGCGCGAAGCGAGCACCGCCGATCAGGAGCGCAACCGCCATCGGCTGCCGCTCGACTTCGACCTCGAAGCGCACGCGAGTGTCAGCCCGCGTTCGGATCAACCGAACACGGAGTTACTGCTGCCGCTCGCCGGCCGCATGCTTGTCTGGGACGGACATGACCTGTGGTCACACCATAGGCGCATCCCGCTGGACGACCCGCGCGTGCTGCAGATGGGCATCCGCAGCAACGCCAACCGTTATGCAGCCGATCTGATAGTCGTTGACAGCGAGGGCAACCTCTGGCGCGGCGATCCGTGGGACAAGCGCCATTGGCTCAGCTACGGTGCCGACGTGTTTGCGCCGGCCAGTGGCACTGTCATTGCGACCGCCAACGACATCCCCGACAACGAGTTCTCCGGCAAGCGCATCGTCTATCCAACGTTGCCTGCTGGCGCCGACGATTCGCTCGGCAACTTCGTTATCACCGACCACGGACACGGCGAGTACAGCGTCCTGCCGCATCTTCAGGCTGGTAGCGTGACCGTCAAGCGGGGCGACGTAGTCCGCGTAGGGCAGCGCATTGGCCGCGTCGGTTTTTCCGGCGACGCCATCTTCCCACATGTGCATTACAGCTTGATGGATGCGCCCGACGTGCGCCGGGCCGAAGGGCTGCCGGCCTATTTTCGAAATTTCCGGCGCTGGATAGGGAGCCGCCCGCAGCGGATCAAACGCGGCGTGCTCGGATCCGGCGACGTGATCGAGCGCCTCGGGCGCTGACCATTCTGCCGCGTTCGATCCTTATTCGGTTCGTTGCGCATTCGGTAGATCGCGAATCAGCTCATCGGCGACCTGGCGCACCGCCAGGGGCTGTTGCGCCAACTCGGGCAGGTACGGCCGCCACTGACGGAACTGATTGCGCGACTGCGCCGTCTCGCCGCTGAGCGCCCTCGCTTCGGCTATCGACGGCTGCACGTGCTGCTCAAGCGCCAGGGCGTGGCAGTGAACCAAAAACGCGTCTATCGGCTGTATCGGCAGGAAGGACTGGCAGTGCGCGTTCGGCGACGGCGGCGATTTGCGGCATCGCCGAGAACAACACTGCCGGCAGCGACCCGACCGGGACAGCGCTGGTCGATGGACTTCGTGAGCGATCATCTTGCGACGGGCCGGCGCTTCCGGATCTTGACGATCGTCGATTGCTGCTCGCGCAAATCACCCGGGCTGGTCGTCGACACGTCGATCGGCGGCGAGCGGGTCTCGCGTTTCCTCGACGAGCTCTGCCTCGACAGCGGCTTCCCCGAAATGATCGAAATCGACAACGGACCCGAATTCATCAGCAACGCGCTCGACCGCTGGGCATTTCAGCGCGGCGTCAAATTGCACTTCATTCGACCGGGCAAACCGACCGATAACGCGTTTATCGAAAGCTTCAACGGAAAGCTACGCGACGAATGCTTGAACGCGAGCTGGTTCGACACGCTTGAGCAGACGCGGCAGATCATCTACGAGTGGTGGAAGGACTACAACGAACGGAGGCCGCATAGCTCGCTCGGCCGACCTCACGCCGATGGAATACGAGCGAGAACTTCGACGGACGCAAATGCTGGCTTAGTTTTGGGGGGCAGGTCACCCGAACGAAAAGCGCAGCTCCCGCGTCGAATCACGTCGTCCACCGCTTCGGCCAGCGTCGCGGCGGCGAGCAACATCACCGCTACGCGCTCTCCGTGTTCCCATCCGCCCGAATGTGGGTCGCCTGGCGCGATCAGCTTGATGCTGGGTGTTCGCCCAAAGTGTGCGGACAGCTGCAAGTCCTCATGCTGGTGCTCGGGCAAGCAACGCCGCTCGGGACCGCCGACCATCGCGACGAAGCCCTCGTAGCTGGCGTGGTTGTCGGGATCCTAAGAGTGAAGATGGTGGGTCACGATTGGGGAGCGTCAGTCGGTGCGGTGTACGCAATGCGCTATCGCGACGAGGTCCGTGGGTTGGCCTTCCTCGAGAGCGCGCTGCCCGGCGCAGGGTTTGAGACGCTGTGGAACTGCAGCCAGCGCAATGATGGGTTTACTTTTGTGCCCTTCCCATTGATGGGCGAAAGTGACTCTGCGGGGGACACGACTGCCGATCTGCTGAAGGGGCGCGAGTCCGTCTACCTTCATCATCTCTGGGATTCGTTTACCGGCGACAAGGAGGCTGCACCGTTCGCGGCGTGGTCCCCGTACGTTGCGGCCATGTCTCGGCCAGGCATTGCCGTGTCGAGCTCCTCCTACTATCGCGCGGCCTATCGCACGGCAGAGCAGGTACAAAAGTTGATCGGTCAGAGACTAGAAGTCTCCGTTCTGGCGATCGCTGGTGAGAAAGGAATTGGCCACAACCATGAGGCGTTGGTTCGCGCGTTCGCGGCGGATCTCCGAGGCAACATCATATTGCCCGGCGCTGGCCACTTTCTTGCCGAGGAGCGGCCCGCAGAAGTTGTTGCCGGCCTGAAGACCTTTCTCTCACACGGTGCGGCGTCAACGTGAAACCACAGTGATGACCGACCCGGCTTGCAACAGCGTTGTGGCAGCGCTTGAGCGCGATCCGTTCTTCGCTCCATCACTGTGGAATCGGCGAGGGACGTTGCTAGGCGGCGTGCCGTGCTGACGAGCTATTTCGCATACTCGATCGACGAAGGCGCGCGGATCGGTCGCTCCGTTCACCTGGTCGACGCGCGCCTCGGAGTCGCCGTCTGGTTGATGCCGCAGCCAGCCGACGTTCGGCGATGCGAAGAGATGCGTAAGCGCGAATTCCTGCGTGACATCCTCGGAGCGAGGGACAGCCTCCACTACGAGCGAATCGTCGACTACATGAGAGCGCGCGCGGACACGATCGTTGTCCGCGATGCGTGGTACCTGTCGATCGTCGCCGTTGCTCCCGAGGCGCAAGGCCAAGGGCTCGGCCGCCGCTTGCTAACGCCCACGCTCGCGGAATGGACGCAGCGGGCGCAGTCTGCTACTTAGAGACGTTCGCTCTCAGCAATATCCGGTTCTACGCGCGCCTGGGCTTCGAAGTCGGCGCGCGTTTCGAGGAACCGACGATACTAGCGGAATACGCGATCATGGTGCGACATCCCAATTCACAGTCGTCGCGACACTGAAACGCCCGTCGAGATGTGTGTCAATGTCGAATCCGCGGCGGCTCAACCGTCCTAGAAGGAGAGGAGCTTTCCAATCATGGCCAAGTACATGCTTCTTCTGGGCGGGGCGGATCTCGACAAGCGCAGCCGCAATCCCAACCTCGCAAGTGTCATGCTCGAGCGATACATGAGCTGGCTGAACTCGTTGCGCCAGTCGGGCCAGTACGTGACCTCGTATAAGCTTCACGATCAGACCGGCGCTCGCCTCAGCGTGCGCGGCGGCCAAGTTGTCGACGGTCCGTTCTTTGAGACGAAGGAGGCCGTCGGCGGCATCTTCATTGTAGAAGCTGGCTCGCTCGACGAGGCGAAACGGCTGGCTCAGAATTGTCCCGTGCTCGACCTGCAGAACGGTTATGTGGAGGTTCGGGTGCTCGAAGAGGTCCGCCCTGTCGCAAGCGGATGATGAAGAAGCTGCGCGACTGACACTCGCGCGGACCGTCCGGGTTGGCCATGGCGCGCGAATGGCGGCGCTGACGCGGCGCCTTGGAGCCGATCGGCTGTCGCTGCTCGAAAATGCCGCGCAGGAGGCAGCTGTTCGCGCTCTCGAGCGATGGCCGCGCGAAGGAGTGCCGACAGATCCGAACGCGTGGCTCCTGCGCGTCGCGCACAACGTCGCCGTCGATGCGCTCCGTGCGGAGCGTCGCCTGGTCGCTCTTGGGACGGAGCCGAACGGCGTCGTCGACCCGCCGGAGCCGCAGATCGACGACGAGCTGCAGCTGATGTTTCTCTGTTGCCACCCGGTGTTGCCGCGCGCGGCGCAAATCGCGCTCACCCTGAAAATTGCTTCCGGCTTCACGAGCGCGCAGATCGCGCGCGCCTTCGTCAGCGACGAGCGGACCATCGAGCAGCGCATCGTACGCGCGAAGCAGCGGCTGCGCGACGAGGCAGTGACACTCGGGCTACCGGATCCGCCAGCGTATGCGGCGCGGGTCGTGTCAGTGCTCGACGTCTTGTACCTCGTCTTCAATGAAGGCCACGCGATGCCGTCGGGTGACGCGGCCATCGACGACGGCCTGTGCGACGACGCGCTTCGCCTCGTTCGCATCCTCTGCGACATCGATGACGAAGCGCCGACGGCGGCGCACGCGCTACGTGCCCTTTTCTGCTTTCAGGCCTCGCGGGTGCCAGCGCGTCGCGCCGACGACGGTAGCCTGTTGCTGCTGCACGAGCAGGATCGAACCAGGTGGCGCGCTCCGCTCATCGAGGAAGGGCTCGTATCGCTCGGCCGCGCGGCCCGCGGACGCGAGCTCACGCGCTTTCACCTCGAAGCCGGGATCGCCGCCAGTCATGCGACCGCTCGAAGCCATGTCGACACTGATTGGCGGCAGATCGTCGGCCTCTACGACCAGCTCCGCGCATGCGCACCGTCGCCGATCGTGGAGGTCAATCGGGCGCTGGCCGTTGCGATGAGCGCTGGCGCAATCGCCGGGCTCGACGAGCTCGACGCGATTCCAGAGCGTTCGCTGCTGGCGCGATATCCGTACGCGCTCGCCGCGTACGCCGAGCTGCATGCTTCGCTCGGCCATCTCGACGCGGCGTTGTCGTATCTCGATCGCGCGCTGGCCGAGCAAACAGCTCCCGCGCAGCGGAAGCTGCTGCTGCGCAAACGCGCCGCGATTTCACGTTGACGCAACGCCGGCGCGATGTCGATTTTGCGCCTGCTCCTTCGTCCTAGGAACGAAGAGCTTCGCTAGGCGCTTCTCTTCTGTTCGTGTGAGGGTGGTGCTGTTGCCATACAGCAGAAGGATTAAGACGCGCTGAACAGCTCCCGTCGGTGGAGAGCTTGCCGATGGTCGCGTGTCGGAGCTGTCTTCTATCGGGAAGGCGTGAAACAGGGTGGCTACGGGGTCTCCTCATCAATCAGCGTCTCGACGGGCGTAATGAGCTGGGAGATTCCTGCGAGCCAAAACGTCAGGAACGTGAGACTAAGCGCAGCTGTGTTCGTGGGCTGCTCTCGCCCTTGTAGACCTTCTTTACAATGCGGCTCCAAAGGTCTGTTTGCTCTCCCCATGATGTGTCTAGCAGCGCGATCCATGACCTGTAGGGGTCGGCATTGAGGTTTGGCGTGACGACCAGATGAGAAAAGTCGTTGCGGATCTTACGGACCGCTTCTAGCGACGTGTACACAGCTCGGTCGATCAATCCAAGTCGATAACAAGCCGTGATGCATGCGCTGAATGTCGACAGCGCGCGGTCTCGCCCTAGCAACTCGTCTTTGTCGATGTCAGCCGCCGCTTGCTTATTGATTGCGGTCGTAGGTACCGCTGAAGCATCGTGCGTAGGCTGTCGTGGAGGATGGCTGCGCCAAGGACGATTGCGGCACGGTCTGTTTCGCCGTGCAGCTCGTTGGCAAGTTGAGCTAGCGGCTCCCAGTCGACGCCCTTGAAAGGGTTGGGCTCTGACCCGTCACGATCGTCGTCAGATTGGCCCATCGGTTTCGGAAGGCTATCACGAGGGCGCGAAACAAACTCCGCGCTAGCTGGCCACCAAAACCGTACCTACGACCGAACCTACTGGCGTGGTGCTGCGAGCTAACTACTAGTGGGGCGTACAGGATTCGGACCTGTGACTTCCACCGTGTGAGGATGGCACTCTACCGCTGAGTTAACGCCCCGTATTTCGACGTATCGTCTAGCACACGCTCAGTCTTTGGCGCAAGAGGGTCATGGTTTTTTAGCGCCGCGGTTTGGACGATCTGTGGTGGGCCGCTACGCGCTGCGGTCGTCGTCGCGCGCGCCGCAGGAGCAGTAGGGCGGTGGCCGTCGCGAGGAGACTGGACGAGGCGGGAGGCGGTCCTCGCGTCGCGAACGAACAGCTGCCGCGTGGCGGCGACGTGGCGTCGGCCGCCAGTTGGTCGGTCAGCCAGGCCGCGTGGGCGTCGAGCCGCGTCACGCGTACGCCGCCCTCGCACGGCGCTTCCGCGTTCTCGGCGCGCGAGATCAGCGCCGCGAGCCGCGCCGGCTGGCCCTCGTCTCCCGAGAATGCGGCGCCGCCCGAGTCGCCGGCGCACGCGGTCGCGCCCGTCGGTGACGCGACCACCCATTCGCTGTCGGCGACATCGATGATGTTCACGCGCGCCACGTTCTTGCGTCCGGCCGGCGCGTCGCGCGCGAGCGGGCCGTAGGCGACGAGCAACAAGGAGGGCGGCGCGCCGCCATCCAGCTCGCCGGCGCGCGCGAAGCCCTCGAACGCAGGCGCGTCGATCGCCGTCGTGAGCTGAACGATGGCGAGATCGTGTGTCGGCGCGCCGGGAGCCGGACGCACCGCGAACTCGGGATGCAGGTGAACGGCGCGGCTGTGAACGACGACGCGTGCATCCGCGGTCGTCGCGCCGGCGTCGTCACCGAGCATGAAGTCGGGCAGCGTCGTTCGCAGCCCGAGGAAGCAGTGCGCCGCGGTCACCACCACCGTCGGCGAGATCAGCGTCGCCGCGCAGAGCAGATGCGGCGCTTCGTCGCCGATCGACGCCAGCAGCGCGCCGGTCGCCGGATGCTCGCCCGGCGAGGCGACCGCGCCGCCGAGGAGTGAAGCCGAGCTCTCCGCCACGGGCGCGTTTGCTCGCCCACACGCGCATACGCTCAGCGCAACCAAGAGCCAGAGCGCGCGAACCATCGTGACCTCCGTGCCCTCCACCGACGAGCGAAATGAAACGGCGCGCCGGGCTGCGCGCGCCGTCTCGCTTGGTTTCGCGTACTGCCGTCGTCGCCTAGCGCCGCGCGGCCAGGCTCACCTGCGTGCCACCGCCCGCGCCGTCGAGGTGCCCCTGCAATCCATAGGTGCCCCCAACGTGGATCGACACCCAGTGCCCCGGAACGACGATGACGCGATCGAACTCCTTCCAGTAGCTGCCGCAGTCACCGCACGCCCACGGCCAGGTCGGGCTCTTCGAATACCAATACTCGAGCCACAGCGATCCGTTGGTGGTGCCTTCGCTCCCGACCATGCCGATGAAGGTCTCGTTGTTGCCGTTGATGCTGCCGGTGAAGGCCCAGTCCCAACCCTGCACGCAGACGTCGGCGCCATTGCAGAACTGCCCGCGGAACCACTGCTGGTCGCCGTTGGTGTAGTAGGCCTCGCCGGCTCCGTGCGCCGGTGCGGAGACCTCGACCTTGGCCGCCTCGGTCGCGGCCAGGCCGGCGCGACGCACGTCGGCCTCCTGGATCGCGGCGGGCACGTCGCCCGCCTGCAGCGACGAGTAGACCGAGCCCAAGGTGCGCTCGGCGACGGCGCCGAGCAGCGGCTGCTGTCCTTCGGGCCCGTCTTCGAGAACGGCCGTGATGCCAGGTTCCATCTCGAGGAATTGAACGAGGTGGCCGTCCTTGACCGTCGAGTACAAGAGCGTGCCCTTGCCGGCGCTGCGATCGAATCCGCCCCCGACGGCGCTGTTCGTGGGCGCCGGTGCGGCGCCATTGGCCGGCGGTGCTTCGGCGGCGCAACCCGCGAGCGCGCCGCTCGCCACTAGTCCGATGCAGAGCTGCTGCAACTTCGTGTGTGCGATCTTGTTCATGACCCCTCCTTCAATAGGTGGCTGTACATCCGAGCTTCGATCGCGCTAGCGGATTTGCCGATCCCGTTATGCGATTCGCAATGCGCGCAATGCAATCGATACGCCGATATCGATCGACGCACGCGGACTCGAGATGCGAGGTGAAACGCGTTTCAGTGTCGCCATGCGAGATACAATCGATGGATAGCTGTCTCTCGACGAGAAACAGCGCTGCCGTGTCGTGCGATCGATCGCTCGTGACGGCGAACGAGACGCACCGCACATCCACGATATTTCCGAGTTGAATATCGTTGCTGTGATTACGAAACGGTTATCGGTGAATCGATAACCGAGGCGTCAGCGGCGAACGACGATCGCGCCCGAGTAGCCGACGGCCCACACGGCACCGCTCGGGCTGACCCATAGGCCCTGCAGCGCCGGGAAGACCAGCGCCTCGCTCGTCGACCAGGCGCTGCCGTTGTAGTGGAAGATGCTGCCGTCGCTGCTCGTGGCCCAGACGTCGTTGCTGCCGGCGCCGGCGACGGCCTTGAGGCGGCCGGTGCCGGTCCCGTTCTTCTCCCACAGCACGCCGGTGAAGCCCAGAATGCTCCCGTCGGTGGCGACGGCGAAGTTGAAGAAGCCGGTGGCCCACATGCCGGCTACGCTGACGCCGGTGCCGAGGCCTGTGGGCTTACTGGACCAGGCGGTCCCGTTCCAGTGCACGGCCGCGCCATCGTCGCCCACCGCCCACACGTCGTCGCCGCGGCTGCCCCATACCGACAAGAGCGACGTGGTCGCGTTGCTCGTCACGGTCGACCAGTGCGCGCCGTCCCAATGCAGGACGAGGCCCGCGCCGCCGACGGCCCAGACGTCGTCGCCGCGGCTCCCCCAGACGGCGTTGAGATCGCTCGTCGTGCCGCTCGCGACCGCCGACCACGCGCTGCCGTTCCAATGCAAGATCGTGCCGGCGCCGCCAACCGTCCAGACGTCGTTCGGCAGCGAGCCCCAGATCCACAACAGCGGATTGGTCGTGCCGCTCGGTACCGACTGCCAGTCGGCGCCGCTGCTGTGGAAGATGACGCCGCCGTCTCCCACCGCCCAGATGTCGTGATCGCCGCTGCCCCACACCGACTCGAGGCCCGGCTTGGGTCCGCTCGAGAACGCGCTCCACGCGCTGCCGTTCCAGTGGAACATCGTGCCCGCCTGTCCGACGGTCCAGACGTCGGCGGCGGCGCCGCCCGCGACGGCGTAGAGGAAGCCGGTGAAGCCCGCCGTGGCCGCCGAAGACCAGCTGCTGCCGTCCCAGTGCAGCAAGGTTCCGCGACGACCGGCGGCCCACACGTCTTTGGGGCCGCTGCCCCACACCGACTCGAGATCGTTCTGGGTGCCGCTCGCGACGACGCTCCACATGGTGCCGTTCCAGTGCTGAACGTTGCCGCCGCTTCCGACGGCCCAGACGTCGCTGCTGCTCGAGCCCCAGATGCCGAGCACCGACGCCTGCGCGATCGGCAGCGTCACCGCCGTCCAGGCGGTGCCGTTCCAGTGGAGCGAATCGATGCCGCCGAAGGCCCACACGTCGTTCGCGGCGGCGCCCCAGACCGCATACAGATCGTCGGTCGCCGGGTTCGGTGACGGCGTCCAGCCCTTGCCGTCCCAGTGCTCGATGGTGCCGCTGCCCCCGACGGCCCACGCGTCGTTCGGGGAGCTGGCCCACAGGCCGACGAGGAAGTTGCTCGAGCCGGTCAGCGACGGCGACCAGCTCTTGCCGTCCCAATGCTGCACGCTGGTGAGGCCCGAGGCCCACACGTCGTTCGGCGACGTGCCCCAGATGGAGTAGAACGAATCCAAGCTGCCGCTCGGCACGCTCGTCCAGGCGCTGCCGTTCCAATGCAAAATCGTGCCGCCACTTCCGGCGGCCCAGACGTCGTTGCGCGAGGCGGCCCAGACCGCCTGCAGATCGTTGCCCTGGGGGCTCGGGTTGACCCAGCACCAGTGATCGGCGGCGCAGATGGCGCCGGTCGTCGGCGTGCCGCCGTCGGGTTCGACGGGGAGCGCGAGATCGGGCGCGGCTTCGGCGGGCGTGCCGAGATCGGCGGCGTCGACGGGCAGCGCCAGATCGTCCACGCGATTGGCCCCGAGGATGAGCACGGCGCTGCGGGTTTGCTCGGCGGCCAGCTCGACGAAGATGTTGGCGCGGCCGCGCTCGGTGCCGGCGGCGTCGCGCGCGCTGACGGTGATGCCGAGCGCGCCCGAGCGCGCCTGGGGCTGATAGAGGATGGTTTCATCGCCCGAGGGCGAGAAGTTGCGGTTGAGCGCGCGCACCGTGTGGAACGTCTCGACGCCGGTGACGGAGAAGTCGAGCGTGGTAATGGCTGCGACGTCGCTGGCGTCGAGGCGGCTGGCGTCGACGGTCAGCAGCACCGAGGTGCCGCTGTCGGTAGCGCATGCCCACGGTCCGAGGCAGAGGGCGAGTAACAGGAAGTAGGGTGCGCGTGACATGGCGAGGCCTCAGAAACGCAATGACATGGCGTTGGGTCCGAACGAGCCGAGCGATGTCTTGGGGGGCGCGTGGTGGGTGCCGACCTCGACGCCGACGACGACCGCGGTGACCGTCGCCGCGACGGCGACGGCGGTCCACAGCCACCAGGCCTTGTAGAGCCGCCGTGGCGACGCGGCCGCTTGCTCGCGGCCCGTCAGTGGCGGGAGCACGGCCGGCGGCGGGGCGGGCGTGGCCGAGTGGGGCGGCGCAACGGTGGTGGCCGGCGGCGGTGCAATCACGGGCGCAGCCTCGCCCGCCGTCGGATCCGGCGTCGCGGCTTCGCTGTCGGGCCTCTCCACTATCTGCGGCGTCGGTGGCGTCGACGCGAGGCTGGCGCGCAAGGCGGCCGCGCGGGCGAGCGCGTGTGCGCGCAGCCATCCGCTGTTGTCGGCGGCGGCGCAGCGCTCGTAGGCGTCGGCGGCGTCGGATTCGTGCGCGCCCCAGCGATCGTAGGTCAGCGCCAGGTTGCACAGGGCCGCGGGGCGCGCCGAGAGCGCGTACGACTGGCGAAATGCGTCGGCGGCGGCCGCGTAATCCGAGCCGCGCAGCGACTCCACGGCGCGGTGGAAGAGCT
>JAQBQH010000342.1 GCA_028287105.1 Myxococcales bacterium | reverse complement strand
CTGGCATACGGGCGGTGGCTCCGACGGCGACGTCGCATTTCCGAATCACGGGCGCCGCTGCGCGACGCTCGCAATGCCTTCGACGCAGTTGGTTGCACACCGTGGGCCGATCAGGCGAGGCGTGAGTTGCGGGCATCGGGAGAAGCAAGTCCTCGACGCAGCCCCCTAGCGCGCGATCAGCTGACAGCTCAGGAGCTTCAGATTGCACAACTCGCAGCGCAAGGGCTCTCGAACCGCCAGATCGGGCAGCGACTCTATCTCTCTCACCGCACGGTCGGAACACACCTGTATCGCGTCTTCCCGAAGCTCGGCATCGCGACCCGCGCCGAGCTACGTAACGCGCTCGCCTCGAGCAAGAACATCTAAGTAGCCACTCGGCGGGCTGCGCGCGTACCTCGCCGCAAGCGGTCGCGCGCGATGCGCTTCAAGGCTCCTATCGCGGACGACTTACGTCATGACGTAGCGCGGCGCCAGACACGCAGAAAAATGAGTCGTCATCTGGCAGACGCTGCCGCTCCAGCGCCCCCCTACGGTCGACGGTGACTCGTACCTCGACTGGAGGTCACCATGACCGATGTTCGGAACGTAGTGCTTGTCCACGGCGGATTTGTGGACGGGTCCGGTTGGGAGGGCGTCTATCACCTTCTCAAGCAGGACGGCTTCAAGGTCAGCATCGTCCAGAACCCGACGGTGTCGCTGGATGGCGACGTCGCCGCGACTCTGCAGGTGCTCGACCAGCAGGACGGCCCGACGGTGTTGGTCGGCCACTCCTACGGCGGTGTCGTCGTGACGGAGGCCGGTAGTCACGACAGCGTCGCCGCACTTGTCTACATCGCCGCCTTCGCCGCCGACCAGGACGAGTCGGTGAGCACCCTCATCGCCGACCCGCCTCCGGGCGCGCCGGTGCCGCCGATCCTTCCGCCGCAGGACGGATTCCTCTTCCTCGACCGCGAGAAGTTCGCAGAATCATTTGCCGGCGATGTGAACCCCCCACAGGCGGCGTTCCTCGCAGACGCACAGGTGCCGTGGGGGCTCGACGCCCTCAACGGAACAGTCACGGACGCTTCCTGGCGGCGGAAGCCAAGCTGGTATCTCGTCGCTACCGACGACCGGATGATCCCGCCGCCCGCACAGCGCGCGATGGCGGAGCGGGCCGGTGCAACGGTCGCCGAGGCGCCAGGCAGCCACGCCATCTACGTCTCACAGCCCGAGCCTGTCGCCGACCTGATCCGGCGCGCGGCGCATTCCTTCAACTAGGCCATAGAGGAGCACAGACATGACCACCAACTCCAAGAACACGCACACCTGGCGCTTCGTGACGTTCGCCGTCGCAGTGCTGATCGCCGGCGCCGTCGCTGCGATCGCTGTTGCCTCGTCCGGACGCACACAGGCCGGGGGGACGGCGAAGCCGACCATCGTGCTCGTGCACGGCGGCTGGGCCGACTCGTCTGGCTGGAACGCCGAGATCGTGAAACTCGAGCAGCTCGGCTATCCGGTCATTGCCCCGGCGAACCCGCTCCGCGGCCTCACCTCCGATGCGGATTACGTCCGCAGCGTCCTTCGCACTATCAACGGCCCGATCGTGCTTGTGGGGCACTCCTATGGCGGCGCCGTCATCAGCAACGCCGCTGTTGGCGTCTCGAACGTGAAGGCGCTCGTTTACATCGCCGGCTTCGCGCCCGACAAGGGCGAGTCGCTGATTCAACTCGTCACGAAGAACCCCGGAACGATGATCGGGCCGAAGACGCTGCTCCAACGGAAGTACCCGCTCGGAGACGGCACTGACGGCACCGATCTGTACCTCACCGAGCACGGCTTCGAGACGGCGTTCGCGAGCGACGTCCCGAAGAAGCTCGCGGACCAGATGTGGGCCGAACAGCGGCCGTTCTCGCAGGAGGCTTTCGCCTCGCTCTCCGGCGAGCCCGCGTGGAAGACGATCCCGTCCTGGTATCTCGTCGCGACCCAGGATCACGCGATCCCGCCCGCGACGCAGATGTTCATGGCGCATCGCGCGAATGCCAAGATCTTCACGGTCAAGGCCTCGCACGTTCCGATGGTGTCGCAGCCTGCTGCGACGACCAACGTCATCCTCACGGCGGCAAAGACGGTCGGATGACCCGCCGGTCGGCAGGACGTCCGCGCGTCCTGCCGGCCACCTTTTTCTTGCAGTGCGATCGGCCGGTGGGACGGGCTGAACGCAGCCGCCAGTTTGCGCGCTGTACCGGCGACGGCTGCCCCTTCGGCCAGCATGCTTGACGATCGGGCGTACCTAACGTCGAAGACGTGACCGTCCGCGAAGCGGTTTTGAGCGTGTGCCGCACCCACGGGCTCACCACGTGGTTCGGGAACCCCGGGTCGTCCGAGCTGAGCCTGCTCGAGGACTTCCCTGGCGACTTCACGTATGTCCTCGGGCTGCAGGAGATGGTCCCTGTCGGGATGGCCGACGCCTACGCACAGATCACGCGGCGGCCGGCGTTCGTCAACCTGCACACCGCGCCCGGCGTCGGCAACGCCATGGGCGCGCTCTGCAACGCCGCCTGGAACAAGACCCCGCTCGTCGTCACCGCCGGCAACCAGCGGCGCACCATGCAGAACCAGGTCGGCCTGCTGACGAACATCGACGCCACGCTGCTTCCCCGGCCGTTCGTGAAGTGGGCTGCCGAGCCCAGCACCGCAAGCGAGGTGCCGGCGGTCCTCGCGCATGCGATCCACCTCGCGCAGTCGCCGCCGATGGGGCCGGTGTTCGTCTCTCTCCCGTTGGACGACCTCCCCGTCGAGCTCGACGACCGACAGCAATCCGAGATCGACCGTCTTCGAGAGCGCCGGGTCGACCACGCCGGTGGCCCCTCCCGGGCGATGGCGTCCGCGATCGCCGGGCGGCTCGATGCATCCTCGGCGCCGGCGCTCGTTGTCGGTGCCGAGGTGGAGCGGTCGGGCGCCTGGGACGCCGTCGTCGCCCTGGCCGAACGAAGCCGCGCCGCGGTGTGGACGGCGCCGCTCTCCGGTCTCTCGGGATTTCC
>JAQBQH010000333.1 GCA_028287105.1 Myxococcales bacterium | reverse complement strand
CGAGGCGTCGCGCCCGCAGCGCGAGCAGTCGCGCCCGCCGCGCGAACAGGCACCCGTCGTCACCGTCGCGCGTGCCGAGCCGATGCCGCCGATGCGCGGCGAAGAGAGGCCGCGCAAGCGCCGCGAGCCGGCGCCGGTGCACTCGGAGCCGATGACCACCGTGCGCGGCGAGCGGGTCGCGCCCGTACACGTGCAGCCGGCGGTCGCCCGGCCGCAGCCCGCTCCGGTGGCGCTGCAGCCGCTGGCACTAGCAGTTCCGCGGCCGGTTCCCACGGCCCCGCGTCGCGAAGAGCCGATCCTGGCGCTCTTCGACGACGACGCCGACCAGCCGACCAACCCCAAAGCAGCGATGCGCCCGTCGCTCGAGTCGTTCGATCCGCTCGGCGTGTCAGCGAGCGCGCGCGCGGTCGAGCCATCGGCGCGCCCGGCTCCAGCCGCCGCGCCGAGCCGGCACGCGGTCGCCGATCCGCCGAGTCGCCGGTCCGTCGAGCGCCCGTCGCGCGAGGCGACCAATCCACCGTCGCGCCACGCGATCGATCCGCCGTCGCGCCACGCGATCGATCCGCCACCGCGCCAGGCGACCGAGCCGCCGTCGCGCGTCGGCGTCGAGCTGCCCGGTCGGCGGCCGAGTCGCCGCGCGTTCGATGCCCCGAGCCGTCCCAGCTTCGATCCGCCGAGCAAACCGCCGCGCAGCGCGACCGCGATGGACGACAGCGCGCCGTTCGTGATGCCGCGCAAACCGCGTCGGGCCTCCACGAGCTGGCAGCGTCCGCTGGCGATCGAGACGCGCCGCCCGCCCATGTCGCGGCCGGTCGTCATCGCGGTGGCGCTGCTCGCCGTCGCGGCGCTGTGGCTCGTCCGTCCCGACACGCCGTCGCAGCTCCCGCCCGCCGCGCTGGCGACGGCCGCGCGACCCTCTCCCGAGCCGCCGGTCACCAAACCGGAGAAGCCGCCCGTCGCAGATGGCATGGGCGAGATCTGGATCCATCCGCTGCAGGGTCCCGAGCGGCGCATGCCGATCCACGACAGTCGACTCTTCGGCGCCGAACGCCTCGGCGACCGCCCGTCCGAGTGCCGCGGCGGCCACTGCGGCATCGATCTCGCCGGCCCCTACGGCGAGCCGGTCTACGCGGTGCACGACGGCGTCATCGATCGCGTGCAGCGCGCCGCCAACGAAGATCACGGCGGCCACTACGTTCGCATCGCGCACAACGACGGCACCGTCATCACGCAGTACTTCCATCTGTCGTCGATTCCGCGGCGGCTCGAGGAAGGCGCGCGCATCAAGGCCGGCGAGCTGGTCGGCTGGATCGGTCTCTCGGGCGTGAAGCACTCGGAGCCCCATCTGCACTTCACCGTGTCGGTGCAGGACCCCTCGGGCGCCGACGGGCGCTACCTCGATCCCGAGCCGCTGGTCGCGCTCTGGCAACTCCGTCTGCCCGACAAGGCCGATCCGACCCACCTGCACCTCTCGACGAGCGCGCCGCCGGGCCTGGCGCGCGGCTTCATCCGCCGCCGCCACCATCACCGCGCCCGCAACGTCGACAGCGCCGCGTCCGCCGAATAGCTCCGCCCGCACGCGCGCAGATCTGGCGCTCGGGTGTCGTGATCTTATATGGTGTCACGACAAGGAGTTCATCATGGCCAAGGGACAAGTGAAGCAGGGCAAGAAGAACAAAGAGAAGCTCTCGACGGCGGAGAAGCAGAAAAAGAAGAAAGAGAAGCAGGCCAAGAAGGAGCGTTAGTCCGCCGCGGCGCAGCGGCGGCCATCGCTACTGCATCATGATCGTCTGATGGACGATGGTGACGCCGCCGCGCTCGTCGTGACCGACGGCCCATAGATCGACGGTGCCGAAGCGCTTCGGCACGTTGCGGTCGAGGATGTACTCCTCGGTCTGCAGGGCAGAGGTCGTCTCCTTGCCGAACGTCCCGGCGGTGGCGAACCACTGCACCGTCAGCGTCTCCTGCACCAGCTTGCGTATGCCCGGAGCCGCTTCGGGGTCCGGGATCTCGTATTGCTCGAAGCTGTCGTTGAGGAATCGCGGCACGAGGTTCATGTGATCGCCCGCGTAGGCCGGCTGCGGTGACGTGCCGCGGAACGGCTCGATGACGGCGAATCGCGGGTTCTTGTTGCGCGGCGCGCCGCCGGCGACGCGCAATCGGTAGACCGCGTCGACGGCGTCGTCGGGCGAGCTGAGGTGCACGACGATCGGCAGATAGACGCCGCCGTTGCCGTCGGGCGGGCCGAGCGTCTCGAGCGAGAATTGCGGCACGGTCATGGTGATCGTCTCACCGTCGCCGAGCGCGAGGTTATCGGACGATCCGGTGATGCAGGCGGGATCGATGGCGCCGTCGTTGGGACGCAGGCAAGCGCTCCACGAGATGGCGACGGGGCCGCCGTGCGTATCGACGGCGAACGCGCGCAAGGAGACGGTCTCGCCGGAGGTCGCCTCGGGCGGCTCCGCCTGGACCGCGAGCAGGCGCAGCCCGTCGACGAGCGCGGCGCCGGCGAAATCGTCGTTGCAGCCGGCGAGGGCCGCCAGGCAGGCGAGGACGATGATGCGCATCAGAACTCTCCTCGCGCGCCGAGGACCGGCAAGAAGGGCAGGCCCTGCAGAAAGCGCTGATGGCGATAGTCGAAGGTGTAGGTGATGCCTTCCACCGACGAGGCGTTGTAGAGATTTTCGACATCGAGGTAGACGAGCAGCTTCCAGCGATTGAAGAGGAAGGTCTTGTCGACGCGCAGATCGAGCTGATGGAAGTCGGGCATGCGCCCCGAGTAGGGCGCGCCGTAGATCGGTACGTAGACGTAGCTGTTGACGTCGTAGTAGGCGCGCGCCACCGGCGTGTACGGATTGCCGCTCGCATAGCGGAAGCGGAGGCCGACCTGGAAGTGCAGCGGCAGCTTGTAGCTGCCGAGGATGGTCAGGATGTGGGTCTGATCGTACTGGAACAGCCGCCAGGGATCGGCCGGGTGATCGCGGCGCTCGCTGCGCGAGAGCGTGTACGAGACCCAGCCGAAGAAGTTGCGCCACAGCTCCTGGCGCACGAGCAGCTCGCCGCCGTAGACGCGGCCGACGCCGCCATTGTAGAGCGTCGGATCGGCGGGCGCGACGCCGCGCACGATCAGATCGTGCAGATCTTTGTAGAAGCCCTGGGCGTCGATGTGGAGGCTCGGCGTGGCCGCGATCTCGATGCCGGCGACGTAGTGGATACCGCGCTCGGGCGACAGGTTGGGATTGCCGAACACCGTCGAGAAATCGGCGGAGTCGGGCGCCTGGTGGTAGACGCCGAGGCTGGCGTGTACGGCGATGCGTGACGACAGCTTGACCCGTCCGGCCAGGCGCGGCTCGACGAGCGCGGCCGAGCTGGAGAACGACGGCGCCCCCGCCGACTGGCCCTGGAAATTCATGACGTCGACGCGCAGCTGCGGCATGACGACCAGCCGCCCGTCGAAGAGCGTGATGGTGAGGGCGACGAACGGCGCGACGTGGTTGGTGAAGACGACGAGGTGATCGATGGCGACGCCGTGCGTGACGTCGGGCGCGCTGTAGCCGAAGAAGCCGCCGGTGTCGCCTTCGCGGTAGAGGCCGCTCGGGTTCTGGCGCGCGTCGAGCGTGAAGCGGGTCCCTTCGTAGTCGACGCCGGCGTCGAGCTTGAGCCGGCGCCCGAGCGGCGTGCGATAGAGCGCGCGCAGGCTGTAGCCGAGCTGGTGGTTGTCGTTGCCGTAGCTGTTGTTGTTGCCGTAGGTGGTCGTGAGGTTGTACGGGACGTCGTAGCCCACCGACGGCGTGACCGAGAGCGACGCGCCGCCGTCGAAGCGGTGGAGCCAGCGCAAGAGGCCGCGGTGATAATAGGTGTGCTGGACGAAGTGGTGAAAGAGGATCGAGTTGGGATCCTGCGCGTCGACGTCGAGCGTGTCGTCGGAGCCGAAGAAGAAGAGGTCGACGCTGTCACGCTTGGAGGCGCGCCAGCGCAGCTTGAGCTGGTAGTCCCAGTAATTCGGCGAGACGCGGGCGTCGGAATGGACGAACGCGGGTAGGAACAGCGACAGCCAGCTGATGCGGAAGCCGGCGGCGAACGAGAGCGAGCGGCCGAGCCCGCCTTCGACCATGCCCGAGACGTCGATCAGATCGGCCTGCACGAAGCCGTGGATGCCGTCGGAGCGCGGGTCGCGCGTCTCGATCTCGACGGCGCCGCCGAGGCCGCGCCCGTGCTGCACGTCGTAACCGCCGGGCAGGAGCGTCACGTTCTGCACCATCTCGCTCGAGACCGTCGAGCGGAGGCCGCCGAAGTGGTAGAGCGTCGGGATGTTGACGCCGTCGGCGTAGACGCGCGTGTCGTTGGGCGCCGAGCCCCAGATGGCGAGCAGCAGCCCGTTGAATGGCGGGCGCGCCACGCCGGGGAGGTTCTGCACCGACTTGAGCGTGTCGCCCTGGGTGCCGGGGATGTGGCGGATCTCTTCGGAGGTGACGGTCTGCTCGATGGCGTCCTGCAGGACCGTGCGGCCGCGGACGTGCGAGACGTAGCGCGGCAGGACGTCGAGGTAGGTGGTGACGAGGGTGGGGCGGTAGCGCCACATCGTGACCGGTTGGTCGACGGGCGGGAAGTCGCTGCCGCGGAAGTGCACGACGTGGTCGCCGACGCGAAGCCCTTCGACGACGAAGTGGCCGCTGGCGTCGGTCTGCGTGGTGGCGACGAGATCGTCGACGATGACGGTCACGTTGGTCTGCGGGACGCGGTCGCCCCGCGAGAGCACCTCGCCGGCGAGCGGCTGCGCGGGGGCGCGGTCGGCGTCGGCGTGGG
>JAQBQH010000330.1 GCA_028287105.1 Myxococcales bacterium | reverse complement strand
CGCCAACGCGCATGACGGGAGCAGCGATCTAGATTGGGCAGCGCTTACCAAGGCGAAGGCCGGCGCATGGGCCGATTACACGATGACGCTGAAGAAACCCCTGCGTAACCCTGACGGCAGTCCCGTGAAGTCGTTCAAGATCCGTTACGCACTCGTTGAGAAGACCGATAAGCAGATGACGATCGAGACGATCACCTCGACGGTGAGGGGCGACATCATCGTGCAGTTGAAGTACGTGCCCGCCGGCCCCAATGCGTGGACGATATCCGCGGGCAAGACGAAACTGGGATCGCAGACCGGGGAGCTCACGAAAGAGGAGATTTGGGCGAATGGCGGACGGGCCACGAACGATCCGAAGTTGTTGGGTACATTGGCAGGAAAGGAGTCGATTACTACTCCGGCGGGAGCATTCGAGTGCCGGCACTATCTGAAGACGACCCCATTTGCGATGGACCGGTGGGTCAGTGACAAGATCGCGCCAACAGGCATGGTGAAGGCGACCATTGAGAGCAGTGGCATCGAGCTGTTGCTGACCGCGACCGGTAGTGACGCCGTCGCCAAGATCCCTCTGTAACGCGACCACCAGCGCTGTAAACGATTCGACTCCAAGCACTTGTTCTTGGAGACGCGCTTACGCTTACGCCACGAGCTTCAGCGTCAGAGTGATCTCGCGATAGCTCGGCATGGCAGAGCTGTAACCAGCGCCGCCAACCGATCGCGTACATTGGGGCGCCATCGAGCAGAGGTCGGAGGCATGCCGACGGAAGCAGACGAACAATCGATTTTCGCGTTCCTTGCACGGAGTGGCCCGACTGGCTGGTAGCCGAGTGTTCGCCGGCACAGATCGAGCGGCTGCGCGAAATGGATCACCACGTCGTCACCGTCGACGGTCGGCCGTGTGTCTTGCTCACGTACCATCTGTGGACGGAGCCACTGCCGCACCCGTCGCGCGTGTTCGTGCTGTTCCGGTACACCGACGGTCACCCGCTCGCCCCAGACGATGTTCAGCGCACCGTCGAGCGCCTCACCTTCGGGCGACCGTAGCTGCGCGTTACGCCGCTCGTGGCGAAGAGGTGACGCTGACGTTCCTCGGTAGCGCTTTTCCAGTCTCGGCAATTCGAGAGGGGGAACGCTTTCAGCGAGCGCTCATTGGCTGGTCTGACTGAAGAGCCAGTCGTACATCGGGGCGCCGTCGGGCAGGAGGCGGTACTGCTTGCCGCCGTTCTGGCTCCAGACGTTGTGGCCGAGGCCGGGATCTTCGGTGTAGTGGTAGGTCGAGTTGCCCGCTCGGCTGCCGGCGGCGTCGGTCGCGCTCGGATAGTTGCTGTTGCCGGCGAGCGCGCGCCATAGCGGGCGGTTGAATGCTTCCGGTGGGCTGGTGCCGTCGCTGGCGCCGGAGACGCACCACATCGGCACGCTGGCCATGCGCTTGATCGTCGCGGCGTCGTTCGCCGGATCCGGAGTGCGCAGCGAGATCCGTCCCGCATACGGGAGGCCGGCGGTGAAGACCTTTGCGATGGGCCCGTTGTACGCGTTGTAATCGAGCATGGTGGCGCTCGAGCCGATACCGCCGAGCGAATCACCGGTGATGTAGACCTTGCCCGGATAGGCCGAGTAGTGGCTGAGGAATGACTGTACGACTGCGACGACGGCGTTCTCGTTCACGTTCTTGCCCGGCGCGTCGTTGTAGCCGCCGAAGTTCTGGCCGCTCGAGCCGGCGCTGCCGTCGGTCTGGTCGCAGTACGGAACGATGATGATGGCCGGATATTTGGTTCGAAACGGAACGCTGTTGAAGACCCCATCGATTACGTCTTGATTGACGATGGTGTTCTTCGTCGGATCGCCGCCGTTCTGGTACCAGGAATTGCCTTCGGTGTTCTCATGCTCGTACACGAGAATCGGATATCGATAGGCGGTGCTGTATCCGCTCGGCATGAGATAGGCGTAGTGAAACTTGCCGGTGGCGATTCCGGTGAAGGGCAGGTCGCCGTATTGCCACGTCCCGGGTGACACCTTGCCCGGCAGCGGCGCGGGCACCAGCGGGGCGCCTCCGTCGCTGCTCGGCGGCGACCCGCCGTCGGCCACGACCGCGCCGTCCATCACGTCCATGCCGCCGTCCACCATCGCCCCGTCGCCGCCGCCGCCGCCCCCGCTGCCGCCGACCCCGCCGACGCCGCCGACGCCTCCGCCGTCGGTGCCCGCGTCGACGGACCGATTGAGACAGCCTGCGCAAGTCAACAGGACGACAGGCAAGATCGCGCACCAACTCGGCAGACGCCGCATGGGAATTCTCCTCTCCGCACCCCAACAGCAACGGGCATGCCACGGCGATCCGCCGACAACCGCCAGGGACGACGCGTCCCGCTCCGACCGGGCGGACGCGTTGTGTGTTCACGAGGACACAAGAACCGCGCACCGGCCCCATGCGATGATGCGCGGATGAGCTCGCTCCTCGGGGGCCTCTCGCCCGCGACGTTCCTCCGCCGCCACTGGCAGAAGCGCCCCCTCCTGGTCCGCCAGGCGCTGCCACAGTTCGCCGGCCTCATCGACCGCGACGCCATGTTCGCCCTGGCCACGCGCGGCGACGCGATCTCGCGCCTGATCATCCAGCACCCGCGGCGCCGCCAGCGATGGGAGCGCCACGACGGACCGTTCGGGGGCCTCGACGCCGGCATGCTGCCGCCCAGCCACTGGACGCTGCTCATCCACGGCCTCGAGAGCCTGGTCCCCGGCGGCTGGGAGCTCCTGCGCGAGTTCTCCTTCATCCCCGCCGCGCGCATCGACGATCTCATGGTCAGCTACGCCGCCGACGGCGGCTCGGTCGGCCCGCACGACGATCGCTACGACGTCTTTCTCTTGCAGGGGCCGGGCAAGCGGCGCTGGCAGGTGAGCACCCGCGGCGACCACGCCGTCGCCGAAGACCAGGCCATCAAGGTGCTCAAGAACTTCGTCGCCGAGGACGAATGGCTGCTCGAGCCCGGCGACATGCTCTATCTACCGCCGGGCGTAGCGCACCATGGCGTCGCCGAGGGACCGTGCCTCACCTACTCGATCGGCTTTTTGGCGCCGACGCACGAAGCCTTGATTCAAAATTTTCTCGGCTATCTGGGCGAGGTGTTGGCGCCCGCGATCGACCCCGATGCGATCTACGCCGATCCCGATCTGAAGCCGCCCGCCGATCCGCTGGCCGTGCCGGACGCGATGGTCCGACAGGTGAGCAAGGTGCTGCGCGCGATCCGCTGGGACGAGGCGGTCCTTTCCGACTTCATCGGGCGCTTTCTGACCGGTCCCAAGCCGCACGTCATCTTCAGCCCGCCGTCGCGACCCTTGAACGAGGAGCGATTCGCCCGACGCCTGCGCGGTCACGGCCGCGTGGCGCTGGCGCTGCCCAGCCGCGGCCTCTTGCGCGGCGGGCAGCTCTTCTTCAACGGCGAAGCGCACCGCGCACGGCCCGCTACGCTGCGCCACTTCGAGAAGCTCTTGATCGAGCGATCGATGGCGCTACCGCTGTCGCTCGACGAGCGGACCTTGGCGCTACTGCACGGCTGGTATCTCCGCGGCTATCTCGTCGTGCGCTGAGCGTCAGGCGGCGTTCGCCAGCGACGAGCGACAGGCCGCGAGCAGCGCTAGGCACTCGCGCTCGGTGGCCGCCGTCATCAGCTGCGCGCGCAACGCTTCGCCCTCGGCGAACGAAGCGAACCAGGCGCGCGCGTGTCGCCGCGTGACCAGCACGCCGAACTTGGGGCCGCGCTGCGCGACGTTGTCGCCGAGCACGCGCGCATACAGCGCCAGCCGCTCGCTCAATCCCAACGGCGGTAGCCGCTCACCGCGGTCGAGGAGCGCGCGCACCTCGGCGAACAGCCACGGCGCGTCGATGGCGGCGCGTCCGATCATCACGCCGGCGGCGCCGGTCTCGTCGAGCGCGCGGCGCGCATCGTCGGCCGAGCGGATGTCGCCGTTGACCACCACCGGAATGCGCACCGCCCGCTGCACGCGCATCGCCCAGCTCCAGTCGGCGCGCCCACTGTGGCCCATCTTGGCGGTGCGGCAGTGCACCGTGATCGCGGCGACGCCGGCGTCCTCGAGGCGGCGCGCCAGGTCGACGATCGGCATGTCCGCCTCGTCGCCCCAGCCGATGCGCGTCTTGACGGTGACCGGCAGGGGCGCCGTCGCCGCCACGACGCGCGCGGCCATCTCGACCATGGCGGCCGGCCGCCGCAGCCACGACGCACCGGCCCCGCCACGGGCGACGCGCGGCACCCAACAGCCGCAATTGAGGTCGACGAACGCCGGCCCCGCGGCCGCCGCCACCTGGGCCGCCTCCATCAAGAGCCCGGCATCGGCGCCGTAGATCTGGATCGCGGTGGGGCGATCGTCGGGCGCCAGCGTCACCTTGCGCGCCGCCGCCCGGCAGCTCGACAAGAGGCGCTCGGCGCGCACGAACTCGGTCATCGTCAGGGTCGCGCCAAATTCGCGGCACATGCGCCGGAACGGCAGATCGCTGACGTCCTCCATCGGCGCCAGCACGATCGGCGGCCGCGAAAAGAGCGCCGCCAGGGGACCCGCGAAGGACATCGCCCAAGGATGCCACGCTCGGGCCGTCGCGACGCGCTGATCTGCTACCGTCCGCGCATGAGCCTCCGCCTCCTCATCCTCGCGCTCGCGCTGACCGCGTGCCATCCGCTCCCCCCGTCGCGGGGTGCGCTCGACGAGAGCGCCATCACCGCCGGACCGCCGCAGGAACCGGCGCACTACCAGCTTTACAAGTTCCTGCAGCCGATCGGCATCGAGACCGACACGTTCACGCCCACCGTCGACGGCGGAGTCGAAGCCAAGGCGATCTTCACCTTCAACGATCGCGGCAGCGACGTGCCTCTCGCCGCCGCCTACCGCGTCGGGAGCAACGGCCTGGTCGTGCGCTACGACGCCTGGGGCGACGTCGCCCGCGGCGCACAGCTCGACGATCACGTGCGCGCCCTCGGAGACGGCCGCTTCGACGTCCGCCGCCTGGGCGCCGCGCCGCGCGCGGTCCGCGTCGAGAGCCCCTACGCGGTCAGCTCGGGATACGCGCCCATGCTCGGGCAGGAGCTCCTACTCCGCACCTGGGTCGCGCGCGGACGGCCGCCGCGCCTACCGCTCTTGCCCGAAGGCGAAGCTTCCATCGAGTCGCGCGGACGCGAGGGCTATCCCCTCGACGGCAAGACCGTGATGCTCGAGCACCTCGCCATTCGCGGCCTGGTGTGGGGGCGCGAGGACGCCTGGCTCGACGAGAAGGGCAAGCTTGCGGCGGTGGTCACGCGCGACGCGGAGTTCGATCACTTCGAGGGCGCACGCTCGACGTATACGACGCTCATCGAGGCGTTGGTCTCACGCGCCGCCTCCGACGCGCTCGCCTCGCTCTCCGACGCCAGCAGGCAGACGGGCGACGACGCCGCCGGCCCGGTCGCGCTCGTCGGCGCCCGTCTCATCGACGGCACCGGCGCGGCCGCGGTGCCCGACGCGGTCATCGTCTACGAGGGAGATCGCATCCTCGCCGCCGGGCCGCGCGCGACGACGCCCGTGCCGCCGGGCGCACGCCGCGTCGAGGTCCAGGGCAAGACCGTCATCCCGGGCCTGTGGGACATGCACGCGCATATCGAGCAGGTCGAGCAGTCCGCGGCCTATCTGGCGGCCGGCGTCACCACGGTGCGCGACCTCGGCAACATCATGGAGTTCATCATCGCCATCCGCGATGCCGTCGACAGTGGGCGCGGCATCGGCCCGCGGGTGATCGTCGACGGGCTGGTCGACAGCACGGCCAAGATGGGGCTCGGGACGCTGCGCGTCGACAGCGAAGCCGACATCGCGCCCATGATCGAGCGGCTGGTCAAGGCCCACTGCGCCGAGCTCAAGATCTACTCCAGCCTCAAGCCGTCGTTGGTGGCGCCGCTCGCGGCCGAAGCGCACCGGCGGGGGCTGCGCGTCACCGGCCACGTCCCCGAGGGCATGGACCTCCTCGAGGCGATCGACGCCGGCTTCGACGGCGTCAATCACCTGACCTCGGTGCTCAGTCTCGTGTTCCCCAAGAACGAGACGGAGAGGCGCAAGCTGTCGCGCGAGCAAGGGCGGCGCCTCATCCGCGACCTCGATCTGAAGTCGCCGGTGATGGAGCGGATGTTCGCGCGGCTCGCCGAGCGCAAGACGCTGGTCGATCCGACGATGGCGCTGTTCGAGCTGTTCTCGTACCCCGCGGCGGAGCTGGCGCGTCGCGAGCCGGGCCTGGCCAAGATGCCGCGCGAGCTGCGCGGCAACTATCAGGGCATCGACGCCGAGAACGCGGCCTGGGGCGATGCGAGGTTCAAGAAATACGTCGCCATCCTGCGCGAGATGCATCGCCGCGGCGTACCCATCGTCGCCGGCACCGACCAGAGCGTCATCGGCCACTCGCTGCATCGGGAGCTCGAGATCTACGTGTCGGCCGGCTTCACGCCGATGGAGGCGCTGCAGTCGGCGACGCTGGTGCCCGCGCGCGCGCTCAAGCTCGACGCGGAGCTCGGCACCATCGCCGCCGGCAAGCGCGCCGATCTGCTGGTGCTCGACGGCGATCCGCTCGTCGACATTCGCAACACGCGCACCATCTCGCTGGTGATTGCGCGCGGCCGCTCCTATCGCCCCGCCGACCTGTGGAGGCTGAGCGGCTTTTCGCCCTAGGTTGAACTGGGGAGCGGAGTCACCAGGTATGGACAATTGTCCCTAGCCGGGACGATGGTGCGCGCATGTGCGCCTTCAAAGATACCGTCCCATTGCAATTTGGAGCGAACCTTGCTCCGTCGCCAGACCTTCTCAGGAGGGACAATGCGCGTAGACTCGCTCGTCACATTTGGCCTCGCCCTCGCAGTCAGCGGGTGTAGCGGCATCGTCGGCTCCGGCGACGGTGAAGCGACCGGTAATTTGAGTCGCGTACCCCAGAGCACCAACCCCTACACGCTGTTCGAGACGCTGCAGGTGCGGCCGCTGGCGATGTCGCCGACGGGCAAGCTCTTGTTCGCCGCCAACACCCCCGACAACCGGCTCGAAATCTTCCGCGTCTCCAACGGGACGCTCGCGCCGCTCGGCTCGGTCGCCGTCGGCCTCGAGCCGGTCGCCGTGGCCGCGCGCAACGACGACGAGGTCTGGGTCGTCAACCACCTGTCCGACTCCGTCAGCATCGTCCGCGTCGACAGCGGCAGCAACGCTCGCGTCGTGCGCACGCTGCTCGTCGGCGACGAGCCGCGCGACATCGTCTTCGCCGGCGCCAAGCGCGAGCGCGCCTTCATCACCACCGCGCACCGCGGGCAGAATGCGCCCGACGCCTACGATCTACAGACGGCGGGCGTCGGTCGCGCCGACGTCTGGGTGTTCGACGCCAACAACCTGGGCAGCGCCGCGGCCGGCACGCGCCTGGCCAAGATCACGCTCTTCGCCGATACGCCGCGCGCGCTCGCCGCGTCCGCCGACGGCAAGCGCGTCTACGCCGCCGCGTTCCAGTCGGGCAATCAGACCACCTCGGTCTCGGTCGAGGCGGTGCAGAAGGTCTACGGCGGCGTGATGCCGGGACCGGCCACCATCTCGCTCGGCGGCACCGTCGTTCCGCAGCCGCCGACCGGCCTCATCGTCAAGTACCAGAACGGGCACTGGCTCGACGCGTACGGCGGCAACTTCGACGCCTACGTGAAGGTCAACCTGCCCGACAAGGACGTCTTCGCCATCGACGCCGTCGCCAACCCCCCGGCCGCCCTCGCCGGCAGCACCTTCGCGCACGTCGGCACGGTGCTCTTCAACATGGCGGTCAACCCGAAGAGCGGCAAGCTCTACGTCACCAACACCGAGGCGCACAACGACGTCCGCTTCGAGGGCCACAACGCCGGCTTCACGTCGGTGCGCGGCAACATCGCCGACAACCGCATCACCGTCATCGATCCGGCGGCCGGCACGGTAGCGGCGCGCAACCTCAACACGCACATCGACTACGCGGGCGAGGGCAGCGCCGCGGAGAAGGCGCTCAGCGTCGCCTTCCCGCAGGACGTCGCCGTCTCCAGCGACGGCACGACGCTGTACACGGTGGCGCAGGGCTCGAGCAAGCTGGCCATCTACCGCACCGCCGATCTCGAGGCGGGCACCGCGGCACCGAGCCTCGCCAGCCAGGTCGTGCTCTCGGGCGGCGGCCCCACCGGTGTCGCGCTCGACGAGGCCAACAACCGCGCCTTCGTGCTCACGCGCTTCGATAACTCGATCTCGGTCGTCGATCTCGGCACGCGCAAAGAAGTGAAGAAGGTGGCGATGTTCAATCCCGAGCCGGCCAGCGTCACCACCGGCCGCCGCTACCTCTATGATGCGACGTTCACCTCGGCGCACGGCGACTCCGCCTGCGCCAGCTGCCACATCGGCGGCGACAAGGACGAGCTGGCGTGGGACCTCGGCAATCCGGGCGGAGTCCCGCTCGCCATCACCGCGCTCGGCGACGTCATGACCGTCAGCCCGGCGACGATCGCGGCGCTGTTGCCGCGGTTTGCGCCCATCTTCAAATACAACATGCCGGTCAAGGGGCCGATGACGACCCAGAGTCTCCGCGGCATGGACAACCACGGCGCCATGCACTGGCGCGGCGATCGCAACGGCGCGGTCCAGCAGACGGGCGCGCCGTTCATCGATCCGGCGACCGGCTCGCCGATCGTCTCGGCGCAGCCGAACGCGGGCCTCTTCGACGAGGTCAAGGCGTTCACGTCGTTCAACGTCGCCTTCCCCGGCCTCATCGGGCGCGACAGTCAGCTCACCGACGGTGACATGCTCGACTTCGCCAACTTCATCCTGCAGGCCTCGTATCCGCCGAACCCGATCCGCAACCTCGACAACTCGCTCACGCCCGAGCAGCTACAGGGCCGCGCGTTCTACTTCAACCACGTGACGCTGGCCGACGGCGATCACCAGCTGCCGTCGGACCGCTTCCACAACTGCAACGGCTGCCACACGCTCGATCCGACCGCCAACAGCGGCGCGACCGCGCGACCCGGATTCTTCGGCACCGACGGCAAGCTGTCGTTCGAGTTCGAGACCCAGATCTTCAAGGTCCCGCACCTCCGCAACATGTACACGAAGGTCGGCATGTTCGGCAGCTCGCCCGATTCACTGCAGCCGGGCACCATCATCCTGCAGCAGGGTCAGGCGACCGATCAGGTACGCGGCTTCGGATTCCAGCACGACGGCTCGCTCGTCTCGCTCGAGCACTTCTTCACCGGTCTGGTCTTCTTGAAGACCCTCAACCCGGTGACGCTCGGCGACGGCAGCGTGGTGCCGCCCAATCCGTACGGCATCGCGTTCGTCGATCCGAATACGCTCAACGATCCGACCGGACCGAAGCTGCTCGAGGACGGCGGCTTCGCGCTGCGCCACGCCATCGTCGCCTTCATGATGGCGTTCGACAGCAACCACGCGCCGATCGTCGGTCAGCAGATCACGCTGACGTCGGACAGCGCGTCCACGGCGGCTGCCCGCATCGATCTCCTGGAAGCGCGCGCGGCGGCCGGCGACTGCGACCTCGTGGCCAAGGCGAGCAACGAGCGCGGCGCCGCGGTGGGGTACCTCTTCACCAACGGCGCGTTCCAGTCGGACAGGACGACGGTGGCGCCGCTCGGTGACGCCGCGCTGCGCACGCTGGTCACCTCGGGCAAGATCGCATCGGTGACCTACACCGCCGTGCCGAAGGGCTCGGGCGCGCGCATCGCCATCGATCGCGACGGCGATGGCTACGCCGACGGAGACGAGGCCGCGGTCGGCACCAACCCGGCCGATCCCAACAGCCATCCGTAGTCCGCGTTCTCCGTAACTCCCCGTTCTCCCCCAACCCCCACGCTCGGTTCTCGATCCTACTTCGGCGGAGTCGTGTCGTTGCTGGGCATCTTGCTATCGTCGGGCATCTTGGACGACGGGCGGCGCGGCTGATACTGATTCGGCTGCTGCTGCCCTTCGTCCGCCGGCGCGGCGACCATCGCCGCCTGCACCGTCTCGATCGTCGTCGGCTGCGTGTTGCGCACGACGACGTTGGAGATGTGGCCGTCGGGCATCCGCATGTTCCACGCCGTCGCGCTCTCCGTGATCGTCTTGACGATCGGCTCGACGCCTTCGCCCTTCAGCTTCTGATCGATTTGATTGACGGTCTTCGCGTACGGCTGTTTGGTCGTCCACACGCTGTCGACCGCGTGGACTCCGACGAGCGCCTCCTTCTGAACCTTCGAGGTCTGCGTGCCGTTCGTGGCCGATTGCTCGGGGAGCGTGCGTACCTCCGTCGCCTGCGTGGCGCCCACGAGCTTGGCGTCCGACGGCAGGATCCGCTTCACGGTCGCGCCGGCCGGCGGGGTCTGCGACGACTGCGTGTCGTTCTGCATGGCCGACGGCTTCTGCTGGTCCTGCTGCTTTTGATCCTGACGTGCCAGCGCCATCGCCGGCGCCAAGACCAGAATCGCTCCTACGACGTATCTCCAAGTCATGGGACACCTCCTGCGACGGGAGAGTGGGTCGGCGAGCCGGCGCGGCATCCGGGTATCTCGGTATCGCCGAGACGACGAACCTGCGGCTCGAGGCACAGGTCGCCCGACGGGAAGGCAGACGGACGTGCCCTGAGCGGATGGCGGCGCGCGGTCGCGATTTGACCGCGAGGAGAACTTTCGCGATCCTGCTACCGTGGCCTCGATCGACACCTTGCGCTTCGCCGTCAGCCGCAGCAACGCCGGCTCGTCGCTGCTCGCCGGCGCGCGCCGGTTCGCCGCGGCGCTCGGGGAGCGCCTGGCCCTGCCTGTCGAGGTCAACGTCACCTACGACTACGAGCGCCTGCTCAAGGCGCTCCTCGGTGGCGGCGCGGAGCTGGCGTGGATGCCGCCGCTCATCCACGCACGCGCCTCGGCCGCCGGCGCGCGGCTGGTCGCGGTCAGTCAGCGCGGCGGCCTGCTCGGCTATCGCGGCGCCATCCTGGTGCGCGGCGACAGCGCGATCGCCGACGTCGCCCAGCTCGGCGGCATCCGTGCCGCCTGGGTCGACAAAGTCTCGGCCTCGGGCTACCTCGTTCCGCGGCTGCATCTGATCGCGGCGGCGCGCGATCCGGCCACGCTCTTCGCGAGCGAACGCTTCTACGGGTCGACGACCAGCGCCTGCCGCGCCGTCGTCGACCGCGACGCGGACGTGACCGCCTGCTTCCTCGGCGGCGCCACCGATCGCGCGTCGGCGCAGCGCGAGATCGCCGAGACCCTGCGCGCCGGCCCCGAGCTGCGGGTGCTCGACGTGACGGTCCGGATTCCGCCCGACGGCTTCGTGGTCGCGCCGTCGCTGAATGCCCCCGATCGCTCGCGCATCCGCACCGCGCTGCTCGAGCTGCACACGCGCGACGACGCGCGCCAGGCGCTGCAGGAGCTCTTGCAAGCCGAGCGGCTGGCGCCGGTGCGCGACGACGTCGTGCGCGATCTGGAGAGGCTCGTCGCCCACGCCGCCGATCTTCCGTAGCGTCGCGTATGGTATGATGAACGACGCGCGTGTCTGTGGAATCGTCGGCAGAGGCAGAGGGGCTGGGCGGGGACCGCTTCGTCATCCAGCGAAGGCTGGGGGCCGGCGGCATGGGGGTCGTGTATCAGGCGCTCGATCGCGAGCGCGACCGCATCGTGGCGGTCAAGACCTTGCTCGACCTCGACGCCGCCGCCATGGTGCGCTTCAAGAACGAGTTCCGCTCGCTGGCGGACGTGGCGCATCCGAACCTGGTGGCGCTGCACGAGCTCCTCTCCGTCGGCGACCGGCTGCTCTTCACCATGGAGCTCGTCGATGGCGACTCGTTCCTGCGCTGGGTGCGCAGCGACCGCCCGGCGCCGCGCGAGACTGACGTCGAGCGCTCGCCGACCGAGGAGCCCGTCGCGACGCAGGTGACGGCGGTCGGCAAGAAGGCGCCGTCGAGCGACCCGGAGAAGCGGCGCTCGAGCGACTACCGCGTCGGCGCGCTCGAAGCGCTCGACGTGGCGCGACTGCGCGCGGCGCTGTTGCAGCTGGCGAACGGCGTGGTGGCGCTGCACGGGGTCGGCATGTTGCATCGCGATCTCAAGCCGTCGAACGTGCTGGTCACGCGCGACGGGCTGGTCAAGATCCTCGACTTCGGCCTGGTGACCGAGCTGGCGCGCGAGCGCACCCGCCGCTCGGAGCCGGGGCTGGCCGGTACCGTCGCGTACATGTCGCCCGAGCAGGGCGCACGGCTGCCGCTCACCGCCGCCAGCGACTGGTACTCGATCGGCGTCATGCTCTACGAGGCGCTGACGGGGCGGCTGCCGTTCTCCGGTTCGCCGCCCGACATCCTGATGGACAAGCAGCAGTTCGAGCCGCCGCGGCCGCGCGAGCTGGTGGCGGGCGTGCCGAGCGATCTCGACGCGCTGTGCGCGGAGCTGTTGCGGCGCGAGCCCACGGCGCGGCCGTCGGGCGCGGCGGTGCTGCGCAGGCTGGGCGGCGATCCGGGCGTGGCAGCGGCGGTGAGCCGCTCGTCCTCGTCGCCCGACGGTCCGCGGCTGGTCGGGCGCGAGACCCAGCTCGCCGCGCTCGAGGAGGCGCTGCGGGCGGCGCGCACCGGCCGCACCGTCGTCGCCTTCGTGCGCGGCGACTCGGGCATGGGCAAGACGTCGCTGTTGCGCGCCTTCATCGACGAGGCGGAGGCGAACGACGCGGTGGTGCTGGCGGGCCGCTGCTACGAGCGCGAGTCGGTGCCCTACAAGGGGCTCGACAGCTTGATGGACGCGCTCAGCCACTACCTCGCGCAGCTCTCGCGCAGCGACGCCGAGGTGCTGATGCCGCGCGACGTGCACGCGCTGGCGCGCCTCTTCCCGGTCTTGCGCCAGGTCGAGGCGGTGACGGCGGCGCCGCGACGCGGCGTGCAGATCCTCGATCCGCACGAGCTGCGCCGGCGCGCCTTCGCAGCGCTGCGCGAGCTCCTGCAGCGCATCGGCGATCGCAAGCCGTTGGTGCTGGCGCTCGACGACCTGCAGTGGGGCGACGTGGACTCGGCGGCGCTCCTGGCGGCGCTGCTCAAGCCGCCCGATTCGCCGTCGCTGCTGCTGATCGCGTGCCACCGCACCGACGATCGCCAGCACAGCCCGTTTCTGCGCGAGCTGGTGGCGGCGCTCGAGCGGACGCTCGACGTGCGCGAGGTGCCGGTCGGCCCGCTCGCCGGCGACGAGGCGCTGCGGCTGGCGCAGTCGCTGCTGCAGTCGTCCAACGCGGCGCCGGCGCTGGCGCAGCAGATCTCGACCGAGAGCGCGGGCAACCCGCTGTTCATCGACGAGCTGGCGCGCCACGTGCGCGAGAGCGCGGCGACGGCGACGGCGGCACAGGCGGCCGGACCGGTGGCGCTCGACGATGTCTTGCGGGCGCGCCTGCAGCGCCTGCCGCCGACGGCGGCGCGACTCCTGGAGACGGTGGCGGTGGCCGGCACGCCCATCCTCTTCGGCGTCGTGCAGCGCGCCAGCGAGCTCTCCGATCTGCAGCCGCTGGCGGTGCTCAAGGCGGCCAACCTGGTGCGCACCCGCGGCAGCGACGAGCGGCGCGTCATCGAGTGCTATCACGATCGCATCCGCGCCGCCGCGGTCGCGCGGCTCGACGCGGCGGAGCTGCGCCGCATGCACCTGCGCCTGGCCATCGCGCTCGAGTCGACGCCCGACCACGAGCCGGAGGCGGTGGCGGTGCATCTGCGCGGCGCCGGCGAGGAGGCACGCGCCGCCGAGTTCGTGCAGCTCGCGGCCGAGCGCGCCAACGATGCGCTGGCGTTCGACCGCGCGGCCGGCCTCTATCGCCTCGCGCTGCAGCTCGGCGGCGGCGGTGCCGGCGGCGTGCGCCCGCTGCGCGTCAAGCTCGGCGATGCGCTGGCCAATGCCGGCCGCGGGCCCGAGGCGGCCGAGGCCTACCTGTCCGCCATCGACGGGGCGCCGGCGGCCGAAGCGCTCGACCTGCGGCGCCTCGCCGCGCAGGAGCTGTTGCGCTCGGGCCACATCAAAGAGGGCATGCGCACGATCGAGGAGGTGCTCGACGTCGTCGGCATGCAGCTTCCGCCGACGCGGCTGCGCGCCCTCATGGCGCTCGGCTGGCAGCGCGCGCGTCTGAGCCTGCGTGGCCTCGACTTCGACGAACGCGACGCTTCGCAGATCGCGCCGCAGGCGCTCACCAAGATCGACGCCGCCTACGCGGTGACCGCGGGCCTGGCGATGGTCGACGCCATTCGCGGCGCGTCCTTTCAGGCGCAGCAGCTCCACCTGGCGCTCGACGCAGGCGAGCCGCATCGCATCATGCGCGCGCTCTCCGCCGAGGCGGTGTTCGTGGCGCTGCCCGGCGTGGCCGCACGCCGCCGCTCGGCCGAGCTGGTCGCGCGACTGGAGACGCTCGCGCAGCGACTCGGCACGCCGACCGCGCAAGCGCTCACGCTCGGCACCACCGGCATCATCGCCCACTTCGAGGGGCGCTTCTCCGACTCGATCGCGCCGCTCGTCGAAGCGGAGCAGCTCTTTCGCGATCGCTGCACGGGCCTGGCGTGGGAGCGCTCGACGGCGCAGATCTTCCATCTCTACTCGCTGTCGGTGCTGGGCAAGCTGCGCGACCTGTCGAAGCGGCTCGACCAGCTCGTCGGCGAGGCGCGCGATCGCGGCGATCTGCACGCGCAGACCAACCTCGAGATCACGGTCGGCTTTCAGTGCCGCCTGGCGGACGGTCAACCCGACGAAGCGCGCCGCGGCGTGGCCGAGGCGCTGGCGCGCTGGAACGCGCCCGACGAGTTTCACATCCAGCACTTCAACGCGCTCATCGCCGAGGTCTGCATCGATCTGTACGTCGGCGACGGCGAGGCGGCGTGGAAGCGGCTCGACGCGCTCGAGCGGTTCCGGCGCGTCATGCTCTTGCGCGTGCAGACCGCGCGGGTCAACGCGCTGTGGTCACGCGCGCGGGCGGCGCTGGCGGCGAGCGTAAAGCGGCCCGAGCTCTTGCGCGAGGCGGAGCGCGACGGCGCTCGTCTGAGCCGCGAGAAGGTCGGCTACGGCGAGGCGATCGGAGCGCTCGTGGGCGGCTCGGTGGCGCGCCGGAAGGGAAACGACGCGCGCGCGCTCGAGCTGTTCACGCAGGCCGAGCGGCGTTTCGCCGAAGAGGGGGTGACGGCGCAGGTGGCCGCGTTGCAATGGACGCGCGGCAAGCTCATCGGCGGCGACGAGGGCGCCGCGCTGACCGCCAAGGCGTCCGTCTACTTCAGCACCGAGCAGATTCGCGACAGCGACGCGTTCGTCCGCTTCTTCATACCGTAACCAGCACCTGGGGGGAACGCCCTCGGGCGATCGCGCGCTTGTCGTCGTAGCAGGGCGCCCTACTTCGTCGGCGCATTCAAACCTGGAGAGCCCCCATGCCGAGGTTCAAGACGAAGGACGGAACGAAAATTTTCTACAACGACTGGGGCGCGGGTCAGCCGGTCGTGTTCAGCCATGGCTGGCCGCTGAGCGCCGACGCGTTCGAGGACCAGATGTTCTTTCTCGCGTCACGCGGCTACCGCTGCATCGCGCATGATCGGCGCGGCCACGGGCGCTCGGACCAGCCGTGGGCTGGAAACGACCTCGACACCTACGCCGACGATCTCGCGGAGCTCGTCACCCATCTCGACCTGAAGAAGGCCGTGCACGTTGGACACTCTACCGGCGGCGGCGAGGTCGCCCGCTATATCGGCCGTCATGGCACGGGGCGCGTCGGCAAGGCGGTGCTCATCAGCGCCATCCCACCGCTGATGCTCAAAACGGCGGCCAATCCCGTCGGCACGCCGATCGAGCCGTTCAATCAGATCCGCAACGCCGTGCTCGCCGACCGCTCGGGGTACTTGAAGGAGCTGAGCCTGCCGTTCTACGGCTACAACCGCCCGGGGGCCAAGGTCTCGGAAGGGGTGCGCGAGTCGTTCTGGCATCAGGGAATGATGGCGGGCATGCCGGCCTGCTACTTCTGCGTCAAGGTCTTCTCGGAGACCGATACCACCGCGGACCTGGCCAAATTCGACATCCCGACGCTGATCATCCACGGCGACGACGACCAGATCGTCCCCATCGCCGCCGCCGCCCTGCGCTCCTCGAAATTGATCAAGAACGCGCAGCTGAAGATCTACGAGGGCGCCCCGCACGGCCTCCCGACGACGCTCAAGTCGCGGGTGAACGAGGACCTGCTCGGCTTCCTCAAGTCCTAGCGCCGCCAGGCTGAGCTCAGCGCTGAGTCAGCTCTTCCGACCACGATCGCGCGCGCGGCCGCCATGCCAAGAGGAGCACGATGGTGAGGGCGAGGTTGCCGACCGCCATCATCGGCCGCGTCAGCGACGGAACGTAGGCGGCGACGAGCCAGCCGGCGCCGAAGACCGCGCCGCTGAACAGGAGCCTGCGCTCGAACGCGAGACCCGTCACCGTCGCCAGCGCGCTCCACAAGAGCAGCATCTGCTGCAGCGCCAGCGAAGCCGGCAGCCCGAGCGCGCGATCGCCGACCGCGAGGAGGATCTGCGCGACCGGGATGAACGTCGCCACCCCGAGCACCGCGCGGTTGAGCTGCGTCTTGGTCATCGACTCGCGCGCCCAGGTGCCGAAGCCGACGAGCAGCGCCAGGATGACGGTGGAATAGGAGATGAGCTGGGGATAGGTCAGCGGCGGACCGCCGCGCTGGACCAGCCAGCTGACCAGCGGCGTCAGCGTCCAGATCGTCCCGAATACGATCGCGAAGAAGAGGCGCGTGCGTCTGCCGACGCGATCGTCGTGCTGTCGGCCGAGCGCCTCGAGCTTGTCTCGCTCGGCGGCGCGCTCGTCGTGCGCGCGCTGCGCCGCCGCCACGCGCTCGGCCAGCTCCGCCGGCGCCGACGGCAACGAGGCCAGCAGCGCGGCGGCCGATTTCGCATCGTCGGCCGCGATCTCGTAGTCGATCATCGTCGCCACCGCAGTGACGAGGCCGCGGGCGCTGCGCGGCTCGTCGGCCGCGCGCGACACCGCCTGCTCGAAGCCGAAGCGGCAGGCGCCGAACAGCCCATACGCGATCTTGCGATCGGGCGCCCTGCCGGCGAGCGCCGCGCGCAGCCGCTCGAGACCTCGCTCGGCCTCGTCGGCGAGGAGCTCGGCGCTACGACGCTCGAGGTACGCCTCGAGCTCGCGCCGCAGCTCGAGCGCGCTCGGCGGGCGATCGTCGAGCGCCGGCGCCATCGCGCGACGGCAGATGTCGGCCAGCACCTCGGGCGCCGCCGGCGGCAGGCGCGGACCCTCTTCGGCGGAGGCGCACATCTCGGCCAGCGTCGAGCCCTGATGCGGCGCCCGGCCGGCCAGGATGCGAAAGAGGATGCCGCCGAGCAGATAGACGTCGGTGCGCGCGGACAGCCGCTCGGGCGCGCCGGCCCACAGCTCCGGCGCCATGTAACAGGGCGTGCCGGCCGCCTGCGTCGCGTCGCGCGCCAGCGGCAAGCGGCCGCTGCCGTCGTCGATGAGGCTGACCGCGATGCCCCAGTCGAGGACATAGACCTCGCCGAGCTCTCCGACCATCACGTTCTCCGGTTTGAGATCGCGATGCAGGATGCCGCGCTGATGCGCGAAGTGGACCGCGTTGCACACCTGGATGAGGACGCGCAGGTTCCACGCCAGCGCATCGCCGGCGCCGAACCGTTGGCGTACGAGGTCGGGCTCGTCGATGAGCGACTCCCACTCGCTGCCGTCGATCCGGCGCAGCACGATGAGCGGCTGGCGGTCGGCGTCGACGGCGACCTCGTAGACCGGCACCACGCTCGGATGCTCGACGCGGCCGGTGACCCACGCCTCGCGGAGGAGCCGCATGGCGCTGGCGTGATTGCGCTGGTCGGGGCGCAGCATCTTGACGGCGACCTTGCGGCCGACGGCCATCTGCGTCGCCGCGTGCACGACGCCCATGCCGCCGTAGCCGATCACCTCGTCGATGACGAGGCCCTGGCCGAGCGCCAACCCCGGCATCTCGGAGACGCGCGCGAGGTCGGAGAGGGCGCGCTGCCCGGCGCTGTCGGGTGTGGCGCGGCGCGGCTCCAGCGTCCGGTGAAGCGTGTCGGCCGGGAGCGTATCGTCGATACTCGAGGCCATGCACCGATCATAGCCGACCCGCCGCGCCCGCGCTCACTTCTCGGCAGCGACGGTGTCGTCGCGCTGCATGACGACGTACTGGCGGCTAGCGGCCGTCCCTAATCTGTTCGCGGTCTGCCGGCGGTATGTGGTTGTGCCACCGTCGGCGGCACGCAGTGGGGCCGCTCCCGCCGTCGGAATCCGTCGCAGTCGCCGCTTCGCGGCGTGCTCCTCCATC
>JAQBQH010000254.1 GCA_028287105.1 Myxococcales bacterium | reverse complement strand
ACCCACCTCACGCTCATCATGCACCGCGCCGAGGAGAGGAAGCCGACCAACACCGGCCGGCTGGCGGCGCTCTGTCTTCCCAACAGCGACGTGATCCGGCGTGGCGCCGACCGCGAAGAGCCGCCGCTGGTCTTCGGCGCCGACACCCAGCCGCTGCTCGTCTTCCCCGACGACGACGCCACGCCCCTGTCGCAGTGGGCGAAGCTCGATCGGCCGGTGACGCTCGTCGTTCCCGACGGCACCTGGCGGCAGGCGGCGAAAGTGCGCAAACGAGTGGCTGGGCTGTCCGACGTCCCCTGCGTGTCCTTGCCCGAGGGCAATGCCTCGCGCTATCGCTTGCGCTCCGAGAGTCGCGCCGGCGGGCTCGCCACCATGGAGGCGATCGCCCGCGCGTTCGGAATTCTCGAAGGTGCGCAGGTCGAGCGCGCGCTTCTAGAGCTCTTCTACACGATGGTCGATCGGACGTTGTGGATCCGTGGTCAGCTCGACGAAGCGCGCGTCCACGGCGGGCTCCCCCCGGGAGCCTCGCGCGCGGCTGCGAAATCTCGTCCCGACTGATTCACGCCGCGAGTGACGGGCGTGCCGGTGGACGATCTGCTAATCGCCGCCGCGTTTGTCGTCCGAGCCGTCGGGAATCTCGTTCACGGATGGGATCTTCGCGATGTCGGTACGCGCAGTCTTCCATGCCTTTTGCACAATCCACGAGAGCGAACGATCCTGGCGCCTCGCTTCGTCCTGAATCTCTTTCAGCATGTCTTCTGGAAAGTAGAGACTCTGCTTTCTCTTGTCCGAACCGGCCATCGGTGCCTCCGCGCCAAGCATAACCCGGGTTTGGCTCCGTAGACGACTCCCTCTTCACCGAAATGGGCGGAACCCCTCATCCGGGGCCGCCCCTTGTGGATCCCCCACTCATCCTTAGGTTGTACTTCCCTCGCTGAGCTGGGTCCCACCTGCTGCGCCGCTCTCCGAATCCTCCGAAGCAGCCACCGCACCGCGAATCCGAATGGAGAGAACCGACATGGGCGAGATCCTCGACAAGGTCAAGGGCAAGGCAAAGCAGGTCGA
Organism: Myxococcales bacterium; assembly: GCA_028287105.1. GTDB lineage: Bacteria > Myxococcota_A > Polyangia > Palsa-1104 > Palsa-1104 > JAQBQH01. The sequence continues at coordinate 13,739 of JAQBQH010000254.1, read as the reverse complement.
AGGCATCATCACCGGCGACAAGGCGCGCCAGCACGAAGGCGAAGTCGACGAGGCCAAGGGCAACCTCAAGGGCGTCCTCAACAAGGCCGATGACGCGGTCCAGGGCGCCGTCACCGCCGTGAAGCAAGCCGTCAAGAAGATCTGATGAGGAGGCGCGCCGTCGTTCAGGAGATGCACGACAGCGACGGCGCGGAGCGGGCGTGAACGATTTCTTTCACCGCTTCGCCGTCAGGGTCGCCGGGCTGGTCGGCGCGCCGGTGTCGTTCATCTTGGCCGTCGTCATCATCGCGATCTGGGGCCTGAGCGGGCCCATCTTTCACTTCTCCGATACCTGGCAGCTGGTCATCAACACCGGCACCACCATCGTCACGTTCCTGATGGTGTTCTTGATTCAGAACACGCAGAACCGCGATTCCAAGACGGTGAACATGAAGCTCGACGAGCTGCTTCGCTCCGTCAAAGGCGCACGCAATCGCCTGGTGCAGCTCGAAACGCTCACCGACAAGGAGCTCGAGGAGCTGCGCGTCGAGTTCCACGACCTTCACGAGCGCGAGTGCGCCAAACGGGCGCGAAAGGCCAGTGACCCGGTCGCCGGTCGAGCCAAGCGCTCACCCTGATCGGCGCGCCCGCGCGCGAGGTCTGCTCAGTCGTCGTCGTTCGCCGCGGTCTTCGCGCGTGGTACCAGCTGCAGGCGCGAGACGGCGGTCGGCGCGACGAGGCGATCGCGGTCGACGACGGGAACGCGGTCGACGACGGGAACGCGGTCGACGACTCGATCGCGCTCTCGGTCGACGTCGAGCAATCGGCGCTGCTTGCGATCGGCGGCCGCGTCCTTGCGATACTGCTTGGCCTTCTCCTTCTGCGCCTGCTTCCGCGCCTGCACGCCGACGTCAGCCGCCATCCGCGCGCGATACGCCGCTCGAAACGCCCGCTGCCGCTCCTTGGCGAGCTCGCGCCACTTGCCGTCGCGTGGAGAATCCATGAGCGGATCGTACTCAATCGCGCCCGCCGCCCGCAAGCGTAGTCGTCAGCCGGAGGCGGCGCCGCGCGTCTTCTGACTGGCGAAATAGGCATGCTTGCGCGCGCGCATGATCGCGCCGAGCGGACGATGCGCCGCCAGCGCCTCCCACGGATCGAAGGTCGCGCGCTCGATGTCGTCGGCGAGCTGCTTGCCGTCCGCGCCATCGAGCTCCTGCTGCGGAATGGTCAGCCGCGCCACCGTCACGTAGGGCGCGCCCGCCTCCGGCCAGTCGACGGCGCCATCCTCGATCGGCGTCGTCTTCTCGTCGCTGTAGAACTGCAGCTGCAGCTGGTAGCCGACCGGTCCACGTGCGAGGTGCGCCCGCAGATCCGCCGCCCAGTCGCTCGTCGCAGCGCCTGCCGCCGCCCTGGCCTCGGGGAGCAGGCGCACGCGCACCGCGTAGGGCCCATTGGCGATCGGCGCGGCGCTGAAGAACGACTCGGTGGCGAAGCCGCTGAATGGCCGCGCCATGCTCTTACCGATCTCGCGCAGCCGCGCAAGGCCGCCAAGCAGGCCGTAGCGACCCACGATCTGGCGAACGAGCGTCAGCGGACCGGCGACCAGCGCCGTCACCAGCTCGACGAACTCGTCGGGTTTGGAGAAGCCGAACACCTCGCGGTTGATGAGCACGAAGTCCTGCGCCTTCGTCGTTCCGCCGAGCGCGCCCGCGCCCTCGACCCCGAGGACGCGCAGCGCGAAGCCGCGGATGTCGCGCTTGCGATCGCTGCCGACGTCGACGCTGCCGTTGGACAGGCGAATCCACGCATCGAAGCGGCCCGCCCTGGCGAACAGACCCTGTAGCGCGTGCGCCGGCAGATCGGGCAGCACCTCGAGCCGGCCGCGCAGCCCGAGGACCTGTTTGCGATGGAACGCGCGCCCGTTGCCGTAGCGCTGCGACTTCTTCTTTTGCATGCCGGCAATGCGCTCGGCGAACCCGGCGAAGCGCTGCTCCTCGTCGGCCTCGATCTGCTCGCGCCATTCGGTGCTCGGGACCATCGATGCTCCTCAGCGGCCGAGGTGGATCCAGGTGGTCTTGAGCTGCGTGTACTTGTCGAGCGCGTGGCGCGACTTGTCGCGTCCAAGCCCCGACTGCTTGTAGCCGCCGAAGGGCACGGTGTTGTCGCCGTGATCGAAGCAGTTGATCCAGACGGTGCCGGCGCGCAGCGCCCGCGCCATCTTGTGAGCGGTGGTGAGATCGCGCGTCCACACCGCGGCCGCCAGCCCATAGATCGAGTCGTTGCCGATGCGGATGGCGTCGGCGACGTCCTTGAAGGTGATGGTCGCGAGCACCGGGCCGAAGATCTCCTCCTGCGCGATCTTCATCTTGTTGTCGACGCCGTCGAAGACGGTGGGCTCGACGTAGTAGCCGCCCGAGTCGGCGCGCACCCGCGTGCCGCCCATCTTGAGCTGGGCGCCGTCCTTCTTGCCCGCCTCGATGTAGCCGAGCACGCGTCCGAGCTGTCGCTCGTCGACGATCGCGCCCATGCGCGTCTTGGGGTCGAGCGGATCGCCCGGCTGAAGCTTGCGACCGTGGGCCATGACCTTGTCGAGGAACGCGTCCTTGATCGTTTCGTCGACGAGCAGCCGCGAGCCGGCGTTGCAGACCTCGCCCTGGTTGAAGAAGATGCCGGTGGCGGCGGCGCGCGCGGCCTGATCGAGATCGGGGCAGTCGGCCATCACGATGTGGGGCGACTTGCCGCCGCACTCGAGCGACACGTGCTTCATGTTCGACTTGCCGGCGTACTCGAGGAAGTACTTGCCCACCTCGGTCGAGCCGGTGAAGGTGACGGCGTCGACGTCCATGTGCAGCCCGAGGGCGCGGCCCGCGGTCTCGCCGAAGCCGGGCACGACGTTGAGGACGCCCGGCGGCACGCCCGCCTCGAGGGCCAGCTCGCCGAGGCGCAGCGCGGTGAGCGGCGATTGCTCGGCGGGCTTGAGCACCACGCTGTTGCCGGTGGCGAGCGCCGGCCCGACCTTCCACGACGCCATGTAGAGCGGGAAGTTCCACGGCACGACCGCGCCGACGACCCCGACGGGCTCACGCGTGATCATGGCCAGCGCGCTGGGGTCGGTGGGCGCGATCTCGTCGTAGACCTTGTCGACGATCTCGGCGAACCAGGCGATGCAGCCGGCGGCGCCCGGGATGTCGATGCGGCTCGAGTCGCCGATGGGCTTGCCCATGTCGAGCGTCTCGAGCAGCGCCAGCTCTTCGCGATGCTCGAGCATCAGCGCCGCGAGCCGCAAGAGCACTTTCTTGCGCTCGGCGGGCGCGCGGTTCGACCAGACGCCCGATTCGAACGACGCGCGCGCGGCGCGAACGGCGCGATCGATGTCTTCGGCGTCGCCGGCAGCGACGCGCGCGAGCAGTCGCCCGTCGAGGGGCGAGACGCAGTCGAAGGTCTGGCCCGAAGCCGAGGCCACCGATTTGCCGTCGATGACGGCTTCGGTCGGGATGCGTGCCCGCGCAGCGCGGGCCTTCCAGTCGTCGAGCGTCGGGGCGAGCGTAGCGTCGGCCATCGGCAGACGCTAACGCACAATCTTCTCCGCCGCACGCGACAAAAGCGCGCTCACGCGGCGATCACGGGAACGTATACTCGGCTTCCAGCGCGGGGAACGACTCGAAGTGAACGATGGTAGTGCCGACCTCGCCCGCGTCGACGGCCAGCCACAACAGCTCGCCGACGTCGTTGAGCCCGATGGCCATGCGCGTCGGCATCTCGATCAAGTGCGTGACCTCGTCCTCGTCGTCGCCGACGCTGACGAGGAGGTGGCCGCGCTCCGATCCCTTCTCCTCCAACTCGAGCAGGCGCAGCGGCAGCCGATCGCCCATCTCCTGATCGCCGAGCGCGCGGTTGACCAGCTCGATGCGCGTCGGGCGTCCGAGCGAGCCGCGGATGATCATGCGCAGAAATGACCCCCAGCGGACCTCGGGAATATCGAATGTTCGAGTCATGGTCACCCTCTCTCGTGCATTTCGGGGGCCGCGGCGCCGGTGATGGCGCCGAACAGCGAGTCGAAGTCCCAGGCACCGTCGTGGCGTAGGCCGTTGATGAAGAAGGTCGGCGTGCCGTTGACGCCGCTGAGCGCACCGGAATGCAGATCGGCGCGCACCTTTTCGAGGAACCGATGCGTGCGCAGATCGTCGACGAAAGCGTCGACGTCGAGCTGCATCATGGACGCGTAGCCGATGAGGTCCGCCGGCTCGAGCGCGGTCTGATTCTCGTACAGCAGGTTGTGCATCTGCCAGAAGCGCCCCTGTGCTCCGGCCGCCTCCGCCGCCTCGGCCGCGAGCGCCGCGTGCGGGTGCACGGTCGCCAGTGGAAAATGGCGGAAGACGAAGCAGAGGCGCTCGGCCAGCGTCTGCTGCAGAGCCTCGACGACGCCGTGCGCACGCCCGCAGAACGGGCATTCGTAATCGCCGTACTCGACGAGGACGACGGGCGCCGACGGATCGCCGGCGATGTGATCGCCTTCGTGCACCGGCGGTCTCAGCCGGCTCACGGGCGCACCTCGGCGAGGCTGCTGCCGCGCAGTCGCTCGAGCGCCTCGAGGATTCCGTCGGCGCCGGGGTTGATCCCGATCGGCGAGAGATGGCTCCAGGTGATCGTGCCCTCGCGATCGATGACGAACAGCGCCCGCTCGCAGACCCCGTTCTCGTTGTCGTAAGCGCCGAAGGAGCGAGCCGCCGCTCCCTTGGGCTCGAAGTCGGCGAGTAGCGGAAAGCGGAGCTTACGGTTGCTGGCAAAGGCCAGGTGGCACCACACCCCGTCGACGGAGATGCCGAGCAGCTGGGCGTCGTGTTGGTGGAACTCGTCGAGCAGCTCGTTGTAGACGGCCATTTGATCGCTGCATACGGGGCTCCAGTCGGCCGGGTACAGCGCGAGGATGACGGGGCGTCCGCGGAAGTCTGCGAGCGCGACCGACTGATCCGGAGTCGCCTTGAGACGGAAGTCGGGGGCGACGACGCCGGGCTTCAAGATTCTTTCGCTCATGGCGCGGCAAGGTAGAGTGCGACGGGGTCGACGCAAGGCCGCATCACCGTCGCGCGAGGAGCGGTCACAGGAGACGAGCGGTCACCCGAGACGAGCGGTCAGAGGATCAGAAGGACCTTGCCTGTCGCGCCCTTCTCCGCCATCTGGTGCGCTTCGGCCGCCTTGGCCAGCGGAAAGCGCGCGGCGATGGGGATGATGAGCTCGCCGGCGGCGGCCGCCTGGGCGAGCGCTGCCAGGCGCTTCGAGTCGGCGTGCGTCCGCATGGCGTGCACCACGAGCTCTCGCTCCTTGGCGCCCGGCGGCTCGCCGACGACGCTGCCAACGACGCCGCCTCGCTTCACCTTCGCGATCAGCCGCGCGGCCGTCTCGCCACCGACGGTGTCGGCGATCGAATCGAGCGGTGGCAGGCGATCGACGGCCGCTGCATCATCGAGCGCCGCCACGCTCTCGACGCCGAGCTTCTGCGCCTCGGCGACCTGGCTCTTACGGACGCCGGCGATCACTCTCGCGCCCAGCTTCTTCGCCGCGAAGACCGCGGCGCGGCCGACGCCGCCCAACGCGCCGGTGACGAGCAGTACGTCGCCGCGCTGCGGTTTGACCGCCTCCTCGATCAGCTGCACGCCGGTGAGGGTGACGAGCGGGAGGGCGGCGGCGTCTCGGAGGTCGAGCGCCGGCGGCACGATCGCCCACGCGTTGGCCGGGGCAGTGACGTACTCGGCGTACCCATGCTCGACGAAACCGAGGACCCGGTCGCCGACCTTGAACGGCGAGGCCTGTGCGCCGACGGCGACGACCTCTCCGGATGCGTCGCGTCCCAAAATATACGGGAGCTCGAGCGGCATCCACGCCTGCATGTGGCCGCTTCGAAGCTTGTAATCGACCGGGTTGACGCTCGCCGCTGCTACCCGGACCTTGAGCTCGCCCGCCGCCGGCGTCGGCTCGGGGACCTCTCGCAGCTCCAACTTGTCCACATCTCCGTAGCCGGTCAGCACGATGGCCTTCATGGAGCTCTCCTCGCGGGCGCGCGACATGGCGCTCGACGGATGATCTGGTCGCGGAGCTCGCGCTGTCCAGTGCTGGCGACCTCGCGGCGGCGGCGCGGCGCTCGCGGCAAAGGATCAATCAAGACGCCGCTCGATCCCTGACCGAGGGTGTTGCGACGGCCTATCGGCGCATCGCCCGCGGCGGAAAAGAGGAAGCCAGGATGAACAACTCGCTCAGGTTGCTCGGGACTGCTGCGTTCGGCGCCGTCATCGTCGCCGAGCTCATCGAGCGCGCCGCGACCCGGCCATGACCAGCGTCTCGCGCACGGCCACCCTCGACGGCGTTGACCTCCACTACTTGATCGCGGGACAGGGCCCGGCCGTGATCCTGCTGCACGGCTACGCCGAGACCTCGCGCATGTGGCAACCAATTCTGCCGCAGCTGGCCGAGAGATTCACGGTCATCGCGCCGGATCTGCCCGGCATCGGCGAGTCGGCGATCCCCGCCGACGGCCTCGACGTCACGACGGCGGCGCTGCGCATGCGTGCGCTGGCGCGCTCGGTCGGCGTCGACGAGGCGGAGGTCGTCGGGCACGACATCGGGCTCATGGTCGCCTACGCCTACGCGGCGCAGTTTCCCACCGAAGTGAAGAAGCTCGTCGTCATGGACGCATTCCTTCCCGGCGTAGGCGACTGGAGGGCGGTCTACGACGATCCCGGCTTCTGGCATTTCCGCTTCAACGGACCGACCCCCGAAGCGTTGGTGCAAGGGCGCGAGCGCATCTACTTCGAGCACTTCTGGAATGACTTCGCCGCCGACAAGACGCGCTCGATCCCCGAAGCCGATCGCGTCGCGTACACCGCCGCCTACGCGCGGCCGGGCCGCATGCGCGCCGGTTGGGGCTACTTCGTGGCGTTCCCGCAGACCGCGAAGGACCTCGCGCGATTGTCTCGCAGCAACCTGACGATGCCGGTGCTGGTGATCGGCGGAGAGAAGGCCTCCGGCGCGGTGCTGGCGCAGCAGATGAAGCTGGTCGCGTCGGACTTGAAGATCGTCGTGCTGAAGGACACGGGACATTGGTTGATGGAGGAGCGGCCGCGCGAGACGACCGACGCGCTGCTCCAGTTCCTCTGAAGGACGAAGGGGCTCGATGTCGAAGACGTTGAGCCGCCTGCCGCCGCGAGGCCTGGTCTCGCAGCGCCGGTCGCCTTACGATGCACGAGCGTTTTTCGACGCAAGGAGGTCTTTCGATGTTCGACATGAAGAACTTGAGCCACTTGAAGAAACTGGACGAAGCGGCGCCCGAGGTCATGAAGGCGTTCTGGGCCTTCGACAAGGCGGCCTTCACAGCTGGTGCGCTGACCGCCAAGCACAAGCAGCTCATCGCCGTCGGGGTGGCGCTGACGACGCAATGTCCCTACTGCATCGAGCTGCACACCAAGGCGGCCAGGGCGGCGGGAGCGAGCGACGCCGAGCTCGCCGAATCGGCGCTGGTGGCGGCGGCCATTCGCGCGGGTGGATCGGTCACCCATGCCACCCACATGTTCAGGGCCGAGCACACCTGAGGCGCAGGCGCTGCCTTTTCGGCGCTGTCAACCGGGCGAGCGCCGAACCGGCTTCCGGCCTTCCGGTTGCGTCGGCGGCTCGCGCGGCGTCACCGGCGGAATGGCGCGCTCCACCGCGGTGTGCCCGGTCAGCGTCAGCGTTTCGCCGTAGTGCACGACCTGGAGCGTGCCCGCCTGGTGCTTCAAGACGTAGCGCGCCTTTCCGGCGGTGACGTCGACCTGAAGACACTCGCCATGCCGCATGACCGAGAACGAGAGCCGCATCAGGCTGTCGGGAAGTCGCGGCGTGAACGCCAGCAGCTCGCCGTCATCGCGCATCCCACCGAACCCCGCGACGAAGGCGCTCCAGGTGCCGGCGAGCGCGGCCAGGTGGATGCCGTCGCGAAGGTTGTGGTGCAGGTTGCGCAGATCGACGAGCGCCGACTCCGCCGCGTAGTCGAGGGCCAGCCGCAGATGGCCGACCTCGGCGGCCATCACTGCCTGCGAGCACGCGGAGAGCGACGAGTCGCGCACCGTGATGCGCTCGTAATAGTCGAAGTTCCGCGCCTTCTCGTCGGCGGTGAACGCATAGGGACAGAGCGCCATTGCCAACACCAGGTCGGCCTGCTTGACCACCTGTTTTCGGTAGAGATCGAAGTAGTGGAAGTTCAGCAGCAGCGGGTACTGGTCCGGCCGCGTCGCTGCGAAGTTCCAGATCTCGTGATCGGTGAAGCCCTCCGCCTGCGGATGCACGCGGCGCTGGCTATCATACGGGACGAGGATGTGCTCGGCCGCTGCCCGCCAATCCGCCATCTCCTCGCTGGTGACGGCGAGCACGCGCGCCGCGTCGTGGTGGCGTTCGCAGGCGTTGGCGGCGCCGACGAGGTTTCGCTGCGCCATGAGGTTCGTGTAGATGTTGTTGTCGGCGAGGGCGCTGTATTCGTCGGGACCGGTGACGCCGTCGATGCGAAATCGCCCCTGCAGATCGTGGTGCCCGAGCGAGCGCCACAAACGCGCCGTCTGCACCAGGATTTCGACGCCCACCTCGCGCTCGAACTGCGCGTCGCCGGTGGCGCTCACGTAGCGGATCACCGCGTCGGCGATGTCGGCGTTGACGTGAAAGCTGGCGGTTCCGGCCGGCCAGTAGCCGGAGCATTCTTCGCCGTGGATGGTGCGCCAGGGAAATGCGGCGCCGGCGTGACCGAGGTCGTGCGCACGGCGCATGGCAGCGGGCAGCGTCGAGTGGCGCCAGCGCAGGGCGTCGGCGGCGGCCATCGGCATCGTCGACCTCAGCACGGGCAGGACGAACACCTCGCTGTCCCAGAACGAGTGTCCGTCATAGCCGGTGCCGGTCAGCCCCTTGGCCGGAATGCCGCGCCCCTCGGCGCGGGCACCTGCCTGCAGCACCTGGAACATCGAGTAGCGGAGCGCCTGCTGGAGCTCGGGATCGCCTTCGATCTCGACGTCGGCGTGCGACCAGAAGTGATCGAGATAGTGACGCTGTTCGGCGAGCAGCGCCTCCCATCCGCTCTGCTCGGCGGCGCCGATCGCGGCGGCGACCTGATCGCGCAGCGCGGGCATCGAGCGCTCGCTCGACCAACCGTATGCGACGAGCTTGACCAGCCGCAGCCGCTGCCCCGGCGCCAGGACATCGTAGACGACGAAGCGCGCTGCATCCTCGGACGTCTCCGCCGTCGTGTGGATCTTGGAGGTGCCGGTGACCGAGTGCCTCATCGCGGCCGCCATGCGCAGGCCGCTGCCCTTCGTCCGGTGCACCAGCACCGCCGACCCGTCGCGGCAGAAGTGGGCCTCCGCCTGGAGCGGCGACTCGAGGACGCCCGCGACGCGCGGATCCTTCGCGCGCAGCGGCAGCTGCTCGTTGGCGACCATCTCCGACTGCACGACCACGTTGGCGCTGCCGTCGAGCGCCTCGACCTCGTAGACGATGGCGACGATGGCGCGGTGGGTGAACGAGACCATTCGGGTCGAGGTGACGCGTACGGTGCGATGCGCGGGCGAGGTCCATTCCACCGACCGCCGCAACGTGCCGGCACGCAGGTCGAGGACGCGCTCCTGCGAGCGCAACCGGCCGTAGCGCAGATCGAATGGCTCGTCGTCGACCAGGAGGCGGATGAGCTTTCCGTTGGTCACGTTGACCAGGGTCTGTCCCGCTTCGGGCGACCCGTAGGTCGCCTCGGCCTGAGGAAACGGAAGCAGCTCGTAAAAGCCGTTGAGATAGGTACCCGGCATGCCATGCGGCTCGCCCTCGTCGAAGTTGCCGCGCAGGCCGATGTGTCCGTTCGAGAGCGCGAACAGCGATTCGCACTCCGCGAGGAGCTCCAGGTTCAGGCCCGTCTCGTGAAGCGCCCATGGATCGACGCGAAAGGCGGAATGTTGGATCATGTCGTCTCCAGGAGCGCGGCCAGATCGTTGACGACCACATGCGCGCCGTGGCGGCATAGCTCCACCGCGTGGCCGACACGGTCGACGCCGACGACGAAGCCGAAGCGGCCAGCGCGGCCGGCTTCGACGCCAGCGAGCGCATCCTCGAAGACGACGGCCTGCGCGGGCTCGACCGCGAGCGCGCGCGCGGCGGCGAGGTACGTGTCGGGGGCCGGCTTGCCCGCCAGCTGCTGGGCTTCGGCGACGACGCCGTCGATGCGGGCGTCGAAGAGATCGGCGATGCCGGCGGCGACGAGCACCTCGCGACAGTTCTTGCTCGACGAGACGACGGCGGTGCGCAGACCCGCCTCGCGAGCTGCGCGCACATAGCGTACCGAGCCGTCGTAGGCGGCGACCTTGCCGCGCTGGAGGTGCTGCTTGAGCAGCTCGTTCTTGCGATTGCCGACGCCGTGGATGGTTTCGGCGGCGGGCGGATCTCGTTCATCGCCTTCGGGGAGGCGGATGCCGCGCGCGGCGAGGAACGACCGGGTGCCATCGTCGCGTGGCTTACCGTCGACGTAGCGGGCGTAGTCGTCGCCGATGTCGAAGGGGACGAACGGCTCGCCGGTCACGCCGGCGCGCGCGCGCAGGAGCTCGTCGAACGTCTGCTGCCAGGCGGCGGCGTGCACGCTGGCGGTGTCGGTCAAGACGCCGTCGAGGTCGAAGAGACAGGCGCGCGCCGTCGAGGGCAGCCCGAGCTGTTCCGGTCTCACACGTCACCCATCGCGCGCACGCTCCGAGGCGGACAAGACGCAAGTCTCGCGCCGCCAGCTCGGGCTGTCATGTGACGTCGGTCGCGCACGACCGTACCCGCCCCGGCGCGCGCGGCGGCGTTCGCCGACGTCATCGTCTGGTCCTGCCGCTAGCGGCAGGGATCGGCGATTCCGGCGCTCGGCGTGACGCGCATGGCGCCGGCGATGAGCTCGAAGTCGTGCGCGTCGAGCTCCAGGTGGCCGCGCCGCAGCTGCATGGCCCAGCCCGCCTTTGCGGTGAAGTGCAGCCGCGACTTGACCTCGCCGAGCGGCAGCGGACGCACCGTTTCGTAGGCCACGTCGCGGCGCGACGGCACCCAACCGTCGCCCATGTCGAAGCGATAGACGCGCTCGTCGGCGATACGGCCTACCGCAGTGAACGCCTGCAGGAGCGGCGCGCCGGCGCCCATCTCGGTCCTGGGCGAGTAGTAGATGAGCCAGTCGCCCGCGCGCATGCGCTCGAGCGGCTGCGCGCGGCCGTGGCACAGCTGCGCGAAGCCACCGCATACACCGAGCTCCACGTGCGCGCGCGAGACGACGCCGAGCCAGTAACGCGGGCCCAGCTTCTCGCTGGGCTCGTTGACCGAGTTTTCCATGGCCTGCTCCTCCTCGTTTCGGCGCAGCAGGGTTGCCGCGCTCGTGACGACAACCTAAGGCCCACGAGTGTCAGCCTTGTGTCAGGTTTGTCAGGCCTTGCTCAGCGGGTGGTCAGGCGCTGGTTCGGAGGCGGGTTCAGACCAGCTCGGCGGCGAGGATGCGATCGAGCCGGAATTGGCGCCGCTCGCCCTTGTCCAGGTCATCGCAGTTGAGGAGCGTCAAGCTGCGCTCGAGGACGACGGTCACGATGCGCACCACGCGCGTCGTCGTCACCTCGTCCATGCCGCGATAGCGGATGCGCAGCGGTTGGCGCTCGAACCACGCCTGCTCGACGGCCCGCCGCACGACCGGCACGGTGGGATGCGCCGGGATGCCGGTGAACTGTATGGCGTCCATCTGCTCGATGAGCTCGCGCTGCGCCGATCCCGACAGCGCGCCGCGCACCTTGTCGAGCGCCGCGCTCAGCGTGTCGACGAAGGGCAAGATGCGCATCGCCGCCGACCAGTTGCCCAGCGCCACCAGGAGGGCCGCTTCGCGCGGCGTGAAGTTCACGGGCGGGAGCGTATAGGCGCGATCGAGCGCGAACCCACCGCCGCGCCCACGCTCGGCGCGCAGCGGCAGCTCCGCGTCGCGCAGACTATCGAGATCGCGGTACACCGTCCGGACCGTCACGCTGAAGCGTTGTGCCAGCACCTCGGCCGTGACGCCGGTCCGCCGCGCGCGCAAGAGCTCGACCATGGCAAACAGCCGCTCACGCCGCTTCATGCCCTATTCATGACACAAAGCTGACGGAGTGGCGATCACGCCGACCTGCGTGAGCAGCACCCCCCGACCATCATCGAGCCGTTCCTTCCTCCGACAGCCCGAACAATCGGATCCAGCGGCGAACCTGCACGCGGTCTTTGCCCATGACCCGTGCCACCTGCGAGATGTTCCAGCGGTGCTCGACGAGCAGCGCTCTCAGCTCCTCGCGCCGCGCCAGTTGCTCGGGCGTCCAGTCTCGCGACGAGCGCGCAATCGCGGGAGGGAAGGAGCGCGGCGCGGGCGGCGGATTGCGCACGGGGTCCGGGAGATGTGCGAGGTCGATGCGCGAGGGCGAAAGCGCCAGCGCCGCTCTCAGGCAATACTCGAGCTCGCGGATGTTGAGAGGCCAATCGTAGCGGAGCAGCGCTCGCATCGCTTCAATGCTCACCTTCGGTGCGGGCGCCGGCGGCGCAGCGTGCCGGGCGAGCAGCGCCCCGATCAGGATGCCGAAATCCTCGATGCGCTCGCGCAGCGGCGGCAGCTTCACGATGAAGCCGGAGATGCGCGCGAGCAGGTCCGGGCGAAACTGCTGCTTCTTGGCCAGCGCGTCCAGGTCGTGGTGCGTCGCCGCGACGAGCCGCAAATCGACGGGAACCGGTCGGGTCGCGCCGACCGGCATGACTTCGCGCTCCTGCAGGGCTCGCAGCAACGTCGGCTGCGCGCGCAGCGGCAGGTCGCCGATCTCGTCGAGGAAGAGGGTGCCCTGATCCGAGGAGCGCACCAGGCCCACGCGATCCTCGTTGGCCCCGGTGAACGCGCCGCGCCGGGAGCCGAAGAGCTCGGCCTCGACGAGATTCTCGGGCAGCGCGCCGCAGTTGACGCCGACGAAGGAGCCGCGCCGCTGCGCGAGCGCGTGCACGCCGCGGGCGACCAATTCCTTGCCGGTTCCGCTCGGCCCGAGCACCAGGATTGGAATCGAGCTGGTGGCGACGTCGCCGAGCGCACGAAATTGCGCGGCCAACGGCGCGTGAAGCGTGAGGAGACCCGGGACAGCGGGAACGATGTCCGCGTAGTCGACGTCGGCGGGCGCGTCGACGGGACGCGCGCGTGCGACGCGGAACACCAACGTAGTATGCCCGCACTCGATGACGTCGCGGTCGCGTAGTAGATGGCGATCGACGCGGGCGCCGTTGACCGCTACACCGTTCTTCGACCCGGCGTCGTGCAGGAAGAACGACGCCCCGTCGCGGCGCAGAAACGCGTGGACCGTCGAGATCCGCCCATCGGGAATTCGCACCACGAGGCGCCCATCACTGCGCTCGACCTGTCGCGTCGCGCCGCGGGCGATGACGACTTCGTCGATGTCGCCGAGTCGGTGACAGCTCGAGCCGGCGTGCGGCCGATCGCATTCGAGCAACACGATCAGCTCGTCCGCGACGGCCATAGCGGCATCGCCAGGGCCGTTCGAATGCGAAATCGTGCTGATCGTGTTGTCCAACATGTGCGGACAGTAGTGCACTCGCCCCACCTCTTCGGTGATCCCCGCTACGCGGATTGCAGCTATCGTTCCACCTCGAAAACGCCGGCGGAGTGCGTCGAAAGCCGAATGACGGCCGCGTGGAGTGTCCCAGGGGCTGTCCCGGGACACTTGTCCCGGCCCCGG
>JAQBQH010000218.1 GCA_028287105.1 Myxococcales bacterium | reverse complement strand
TGAGGCGACCTCCCGGCGGCGTAGAGGGGCCGCGTCGCGCGAAGCGCGACCCGGGCGGCCCCGATGGAGGCGCACGCCGCGAAGGGGCGACTGCGACGGATTCCGACGCCGGGAGGTCGCCTCACTGCGTCCGCGAACCCAGCCGTCCCGAAGCTCAGGGAAGCGCGGGGAGCCACGCGGCGCCGTCGGAGAACATGCCGACGTCGACGAAGCCGGTGATCGAGAACGACGCGACGTTGACGAAGACGATCGAGCCGGGGCGCGTGACGTGGTCGCCTTCGCAGACGAGGACGCCGTGGATGCCGTCGGGCGCGAGGACGAACGCGTGCGCGTTGAGGCAGGACTGCGTCGGCAGCGGCAGGACGCGGGTGGCGAGCGTCTGCGTGTCGATGGCCGTGAGCTTGTCGTCGCCCTGGTGCGGCACGTAGATCGACCGGCCGTCGAGGCCGAAGGCGGCGAACATGGCCACGCCCATGACGTTGACCGTCTTGGCGCCGTCCATCGCGCCCGTCGCCGGATCGTACACGCGCACGTCGGCCGACTTGTTGTCGGAGATCCAGACCGTGCCGTCCGACGGCGAGACCGTGAGCGCGTAGGGCGAGTAGCTCGGATTGTCGAGCGTGCCGACCGTCGGCCCCACCGGCACGCGCTTCTGCACCGTCGGGTGCTGCCGGTCGCTCACGTCGACGACGGCGACCGAGTCGCTGTTGGCGCAGGTGACGTAGAGCGTGCGCTCGTCGCTCGAGAGCCCTTCGCCGTGCGCGGTCGCGCAGACCGGCGTCAACGAGATGCGCGTCATGGTGTCGGTGTCGACGACCGCGATGGCGCTGTAACCGGTCTCGACCGGGAGGCCCATGATCAGCTGCTGCTGCAGGCGCAAGAGATCGTAATGGGTGACGAAGGCGTACTTGCCGTCCCGGGTCAGGATGACGTCGCCGGGGCTGCGGTCGACGAGCACCTCGCCGACGGTGCGCTGGGTGGCGGCGTCGAGCTTGACCAGTGAGCCGGGCACGTTGCCGGTGCCGTGCGAGCCGTGCGGTCCCGAGCCGGTGCCGGGCACGTAGTTCGACAGGTTGTAATAGATGAACTTGCCGTCGGGAGACGCGGCCAGGTGATGCGGACCCTCGAGCTCCACCGGCACGTCGCCGACCGGGACGTCGCCGAGCCTGGTGCCGGCGACGGGATCGACGTACGAGAGCGTGTCGGACAAATTATCGGTGACCGCGAAGCGCGCCTGATGCACGTACGCCGGGACTTCCGCCGCCGGCCAGTTGCTGTTGGCGGGGAAGCTGACCGACTGGCCGCAGCCGGCGACCAGCGCAACGAGGACGAGGCGTCGCATGTGCTATGAGGATAGCATGACCGATCTGCCCGACGCGGCACGCGCGTTCGCCGACGGGGATGTGGCGCTCTTGCCGGCGGCGTTATCGGACGCCGAGGGCGATGCGCTGGTGGCGCTGTTGGCCGAGCGCGGCGACGCGGCTCGGCTGCAGCGTCTCGGCGAAGGCGCGGACAAGCCGCTGGCCAAGCGCGCGCGCAAGGCGCTGCACCTGTTGAAGACGCGTGGGGTGGCCGTGCCGTCGGCGCCGAAGCGCGAGTATCGGCCGCAGGGTCCGTACGTCGTCGAGGAGCCGTCGCTGGCGTCGATGATCGACGGCCGCGGCGAGCGCATCGTCTGGCTGGTGCGCACCGGCGAGAACGGCTTCGACGTCTACGAAGCGCAGCTCTCGGACACGCGCGGCATCCTCGGCTTTCAGGCCGCGCAGGTGGCGCGCAAGGACTGGCGCGCGCACACCACGCGCGTCGTCGCCGACGATCGGCTCGCGGTCGGGCGCATCTCGGAGCGTCACGCGCGGCAGCTCATCGAGGACGGCTACAAGCGCACGATGGCGGCGGGGCGCGTGCCGCCCGAGGACTTCGCGCGCGCGCGGCTCGGCCTCGGCCACCTCGAGCCGGAGGAGCGCCACCCGTCGCTGGACGTGGCGCCGCCGCTGCCGATTGGCGAGACCCGTCACCTGTTGGCGCCGCTCCATGCGCTGGCGGAGCTGCGCACCTGGATTCCGCCGGAGGAGGCGCTGCCGGCGCTCGATTTGGAGATCGGCAACATCGTGACGTCGAAGCTGATCGTCGATCCGACGCAGCGCCAGGAGCAGCTCGCGGCGGCGATCGTCAAGGTCGCCAATCAGTCGCTGACGCCGGAGTACCGCGCGCTGCTCGGCGAGCGGCTGCGCGAGACCGCCTACCTTTTGGCGCAGCGCGGGCGCGTCGACGCCGCGCGCCTCGCCTCGACGGCCGCGGAGCTGACGCTCGATGCGAGCGTGCCGGCGTCGGACAATCCCTTCGTGCTGCGACTCTTCGACAAGGTGGTCAAGGCGCCGTCTTCGTCGGGGCCGCCGGCGCCGGAGCCGCCGTCTTCGTCGCTGCTGCCGTAGTCGCTGCCGTCGCTGCCGTCGGGGCCGCGGTCGCCTCGAGGTAGCGGTCCATGTTGCGCACCGCCGCCTCGAACATGCCGTTGCCATATTCCGCGCGCGCCAGGTAGTAGAGCACCGCCGGGCGGCGCTTGACGTAGACGGCGTCGTCCATGAGCGGCTTCAGACGATCGACCGCGTCATCCTCCAGCTCCGCCTTGTACAGAAGGTACCCGAGGAGGAGCTCCAGATCGGGGCCGCCCTCGTCGATCCACTTCTCCGGCCACTTCTTCATGGCCATGAGCGCGTGTGCCCAGGCCCGCGCGCGCACGCCGCGCTCGACGCCGAGGTAGTCGCCCTGCGCCGACTCGGGGAGCTTCGGCGGATCGAGCGCCGAGAGCCCGGTCGGATCGTCTTCGGCGATGGCGAGCGGCTCTTCGCGATCGTCGGGCGCGCGCTCGCCCATGAGCTCGATCAGCTTCTGCACGCGCGTGCCGGGCGTGGCGCCGTGACGTTTGGCGGCGCGCAAGAAGCGCTCGGCGGCGGCGCGCTTTCCGTGCGCGAGGAGCGATCGCGCCAGGCGCAGCTCGGTCTTCCACTTCTCGTCGCCGTCGCCGAGCCCGACGAGGTAGCGATCGAAGCGGCCGTAGGGCCACTCGGAGGCGTAGACGCGCGCCAGGTAGGGATCGGCGGTGCGCGTCGAGCCGAGCAGATCGCGCGGCGCCGCGAACTCGATGATCGCTTCGTCGTCGGTGTTGAGCGGCGAGCCGGCGGTGAAGGCGGGGATCTCGTCGGGCGTCAGCAAGAGATAGGCGACGATGTCCTCGGCCGACTCGACGCCGCCGCGCTTGAGCTCCGCGCGCAGCGTCGGATCGATGAAGTTGCGCGACAGCGCCGCCACGTCGAGCGGCAGCGGATGATTGGTTGCGACGAGGATGACGTCGGACGATAGATCCTCGGCCGAGAAGACGTAGGTGTACGGGAAGACCTCGGCGAACGAGCGCAGGATGATCTTGATGTTCTTCGACGACATCTCGTAGAGCTGCGCCCACTGGCAGAAGACGCCGTCGTCGGCGAGGCGGCCGCGCGCGAGGCGCCAGTAGTCGACGGTGAAGAGGTTCGAGACGCCGGTGATCCACGGGTTCGACGGCTCCGACACGATGACGTCGTACTTGTCGGACGCCTGGGTGAGAAAGTTTCGTCCGTCGCCGATGATCACCTTGACCCGCGGATTCTTCTCGGGCTGATGGTTCCAGGGCGCGAAATATTTGGCGCCCGCGGTGACGACGGCCGGCTCCAGCTCGACGACGTCCGCATGCTCGATCGGATATTGCGTGACCGCGCCGATGGTGACGCCGGAGCCGAAGCCGATGACGGCGGCGCGCGGCTTGCGCGTGGTGTCGGGGTGGGCGGCGTTCCAGAACGTGAACGGCATGAGGCCGACCATGATCTGCGTCGACATGTCGTCACCGTTGGAGGCGTCGACCTTGCCGTTGTTCTTGAGCGCGACCGTCTTGGACCAGCGCTCGACCGAGACGGTGGTGGCGATGCCGTCGTGGTAGTAGACCAGCTCCGGCAGCGCCCACTTGTTCGACGCGATGATGTCCTTGGCGATCGAGACGCGGAAGAGGCCGGCCGAGAAATGGGCCAGGCTCCAGCGCGGCAGGGCGCGCATGGCGGCGACGGCGACGAGCGGCAGCAGCACGGCGGCGATGATGCGGCGCGGCCGCGGCTCGGCTGCGACGAGGAGCGCGCCGGCGAGGGCGACGGTGAGGAGCGCGCCGATGCCGAGGCCGAGCTGCAGGCCGGCGATGGGCAGCACGATGAAGCCGGCGGCGAAGGAGCCGAGGATGGCGCCGAGCGTGTTGATCGAGTACGCGGTGCCGACGTCGCGGCCGACCGACTCGAGCGATCCGGCGACCACGCGCACGGTCAGCGGCAGGACCCCGCCCATGCACAGCGTCGCCGGCAGGACCGCGAGCGCGGCGAGCAGGAACTGGCAGAAGATGATGCCGTCGACGGAGAACTGGCCGCCGCGGAGCAGCGCGAGGAACGCCGAGGGCAGCTTGTCCATCACCAGATAGGACAGGCCGATCATGGCGGCGGTGGCGAGGTGCACGCCGGCGAGCCACTCCATCGGGCGCGAGGTGCGCGCGGTGAGGCGCGAGAGGATGGCGGCGCCGCCGGCGAGCCCGACGAGGAAGGCCAAGAGGATGAGCGTGAACGAGTAGACCGACGAGCCGATGATGATGGCGAGCGCGCGGGTCCAGAGCACCTGGTCGACCATGGCAATGGCGCCCGAGAGCGCGAAGGCGATGAGCGCCATCCGTCGCTGAAGCGGCGTGGCCAAAAAGACGGGTGCGGCGTTCGCAGCGGGCGCGGGCGGCAGGATGACCACGCCGTCGTCGTCGTCCTGCCGCTTTTGCGCGGCGAGGCGGCGGCGCGCGAGCCAGACCGCGCCGGCCAGGACCAGGTTGGTGGCGGCGGCCGCGTAGTTGGTGGCGCGCACGCCGGCGCCGGGGAGCAGGACGAAGCCGCCGATGAAGGTGCCGACGACGGCGCCGAAGGTGTTGATGGCGTAGAGGCGCCCGACGGTGCCGGCGACCGAGCTGCCGTCGTCACGCACGAAGTGGCGCGACAGGATCGGCAGCGTGGCGCCCATCAGCGTCGTGGGGATGAGCAGGAGCAGCGCCGCGGCGATGAAGCGCGCCAGCGACAGTCCGACCGCCGAGCCGCCGAGGACGCGATACATGGCGGCGTTGAGCGCGGGATAGCCGCCGAGCACCAGCGGCACGACCAGCGCGTAGATGCCGACGCCGGCCTCGGCCAGGGCATAGGCGCGCAGCCGGTCGCCGAGGCGATCGACCAACCTGCCTGCCAGCCACGAGCCCAGGGCGAGGCCGCCCATGAACACCGACAGCACGGTCGACATCGCCAGCGCGGTCGAGCCGAAGACCAGCGTCAGCTCACGCGTCCAGACCGCCTCGAATACGAGGCCGGAGGCGCCGGACAAGAAGAAGCATGCCAAGACAAGGGCAGTCACGCGGGCGCAAGGCTAGCAGGCGGGTGGCATCCTCGCCCAGATCGATCTATTACTAGGCAACCTCGCGCCCAAAGGTCGGGTCGAAGGGGAGTGACCGTCGCCTTGGTGAAGTCCGTGACCATGCCCCCATTGCCCAAGAGCGCACCCAATCTAGGGGAGGAACAGGCGCTGGTCGAGGCCTGTCGCCGCGGCGAGCAGGCGGCGCTGCACGTCTTCTACGAGCGCTATCGGCGGCGGGTCTTCTCGCTGATCGCGCGCATCGTCGGGGCGCAGGATGCCGAGGAGCTGGCGCAGGAAGTGTTCCTGCGGGCCTTTCGCGGGCTCGAGAAGTTTCGCGGCGACGCGCAGCTGTCGACCTGGATGTATCGGCTCGCGGTCAACGCGGCGCTCTCGCACGCGACGCGGACGCAGGCCAGGCAGCGGCGGGACCTCGGCGAGGATGCCCTGATGGCGCTGCCGGCCGAGGATGCGCCGGCGACGGACCCGCGGCTGCGGGCGCGGCTCGAGCGGGCGCTGCACGCGCTGCCGGCCGGCTATCGCGCGGTGCTGGTGCTGCACGACATCGAGGGGCTGCAGCACGAGGAGATCGCCCACATCCTGGGCTGCCGCGTCGGCACCTCGAAGTCGCAGCTTCACAAGGCTCGTGCCAAAATGCGAGATCTGTTGGGAGGCGCGCCGTGATTTGCGACGTAGAGCTGCTCTCGGCGCTGGCCGACGGTGACCTGTCGCCGCGCAAGGCCGCGCGCGTTCGCGCGCACGTCGACGGCTGCAGCAGCTGCGCGCGGGCGCTCGCCGACCTCGACGTGATGAAGCGCGGGCTCGGTGCCATGCCCGAGCGCGGCGGCGAGGACAATTGGAGCGTCCTGGTCAACCGGCTGGCGCTGCCGGGGTTCCGTCCCGAGCCGCGTCGCTGGCTACCGCAGCTCTCGTGGCGCTGGGCGACGCCGGCGTTGACGCTGGTCATGCTCGCCGGTGGCGGCGGGGCGTGGCTGCGCTGGCACAAGGGGCGCGGGCTGTCGGTCGACGCGGTCGTGGCGCACGCCGAGTCGGAGTTCCGCAACGCCGACTCGCACTATCGCCGCGCCGTCGACGAGCTGCGCTCGGTCGCCGAGAAGCAGCGCAACGACTGGGCGGTGCCCAAGCGCGCCGAGTACGACGCGGCGCAGAAGCAGCTCGAGGCGGCGGTGGCGCGCTGCCGTCAGGTCGCCGACGAGCGCCCGGCGGACGTCGATGCCGAGGAGCTCCTGTTCGCGGCCTACCGCAAGGAGATCCGCTTCTTCGAAGATCAGATGATGCGGGAGCCGCAGTGAAGCTGTTCGTACTGGCAGTCTTTTTGGTGCCGTCGTTGGTCGTGGCCGAGGAGAACGAGGTCACGTTCGTCAACGTGCCGGCGCCCGATGTCGAGTCGATCGTCATCGAGCAGCCGCAGGGGCGGCTCGTGCTCAACGGCTGGGACAAGGCCGAGGTGCGCGTCGTGGCGCACAAGCATGCCAAGGACGGCAAGACGCTCGATCAGCTGACCGTCGACTTCGTGATGTTCGACGGCAAGATTCGCATTCGCAGCGGCGTGCGCGTCGGCGACACCTTCCGCGCGCTGCCCGCCTCCGACGGCGCGGGCATCGATCTGACGATCAGCGCACCGCGCGGCGTGGCGCTGCGGGCCGGGACCTGGGCGGGCGATCTGGATGCGACCGGCTTTCGCGCCGGCGCGGTGCTGTCGTCGCGCGGCGGCGAGGTGCACGCCAGCGATATCGACGGCGAGCTGCGCACCGAGACGCTCCACGGCAAGCAGCGGCTGAGCTCGATCCGCGGCAACGTCGAGGCCGACGGGGTCACCGGCGACGTCGAGATCGACGCCATCGACGGCGAGGTGCTCGAGGTCAAAGTGGTCAAGGGGCAGATCGTCGCGCGGCGCATCCGCTCGCCGCTGGTGCGCCTCTTCTCGTCGTCGGGCGGCGTCGTGTTGATGGGCTCGACCCGGCCCGGCGCGCGCTACGAGATCACGGCGCGCGAAGGTGACGTCAGGCTGGTGCTGGAGCGCGCTCCCTTCACCGTCAACGCGCGCGTCGCCGGCGGCACCATCAAGAACGGCTTTCAGCTCACCAAGGCGGTCGGCTCGCCGACGTCGCTGCAGGGCGAGTTCCTGGGTGGCGGGCCGCAGCTTCAGCTCACCGCCGCGCACGGCAACGTCGTCCTCGAAGCCGCGCAGCCCTGAGTCGCGTGTCGCGCCGCTGGCTCCTGGCCGTCTTGATGCTGGCCGGCTGTCCCGACCGCGCCAAGTCGCCGCCGGGCGCGCGTCAGGCGGCGGTAAACACGGCTCCGACAGGTAAGCTGTGCAAATCGTCGGTCCGCGCCGCGCTCTTGCCGCCCGACGCGCGGCACATCGGGCCCGGGCGCTGGAGCGTGCAGCTCGACCTGCAGGGCGAAGTGCTGGCGGCGCACCGCGCGCGCTTCTCGGCGAAGAAGATCGAGCCCAACGGCGAGGCGTGGGCGGGCCTCCTCGAGCAGTGTGTGACGGCCGCGACGCTCGCCGGCGTGCACCTCGATCCCGAGGCCGGCTCGTTGCATGCGTGGGTCGAGACGGACGCCGACAAGGATCGCTTCGTCGCTGCGTTGTGCAAGGCGGTCGACGACGCCGACTGGCTCGACCGCTGTCTGGCGCGGATCGATCGCAGCCGCCTCGACGACTAGCGTGGTTGCATGACGGCTAGTTGAGCTTGTCGCGCTTGCGGCGCTCGATCTCCGCCAGGACGTCGAGCGCGTGCGTCAGCGTCTCGAAGCGGCCGGTGAGCGAGTAGTAGTACTTCTCGTCGACGGGCGGCGCCGACTCGAGCGCTTCCAGGAGCGGCCCCATGAGATCGGTGCGCGTGGCGAACGACGCGTCGTAGCCGTCGACCTCGTCGCCGCGCAGCGCCTCGGCGGCCATGCCGACGGGGAAGAACCACAGCGGCGCCGCTTCCAGCTCGATGCGCCACTTGGCGGGGTCGGCGCCGTCGGCGATCCATTTGCCGCCGAAGCGCGCGATCGCGACTTCGCCGAAGTAGGCGCCGAGCGCCGGGGCCACCAGCGCCAGCACCTCGGGCTTGAGCGCGTCGGTGCTGGCCGTCTCGGTGATGTAGTGGTCGACGTAGGCGAGCGACTCTTCGGAGCGATCGAGCTTGACCTTGAGCGCGCGCTCCACGTAGTTGCAGGCCGCATCATAAAAGGGCTGGACGGAGGCAGGTGTCATCAGGCGATAATCACTAACATGGGGAGCCGCGTCTACGCCGGACGGACTGCCTCCACGCGACAGGAGCGGGTGGTCTACTCCTGTCCGTGCGGGGAGCGCTTCGCCGCTGCCGTTTGGCGGGGAGTCGACATCCGCGACAGCGACGAGGCGAAGCGGCTGATCGATGGATCGCTCAACCGCGTGCGCTGCCCCTCGTGCGAGGCGGGCGCCGACGTTCAGGTCCCCGTTGTATTTCACGATGGCGCCGCCGGCCGGCTGGTATTGGTGCTGCCCGATGGCCTGCGCCATCGCGAGCTCAAGGAGCGCGCCGCACTGTTCACGCAGCTCGCCGACGATGGTGTGGCTCCGACGGCGTATGTCCTCGAGCCGCAGGTGGTCTTCGGCTCGGCAGGGCTGCGCGCGCTGTTGGCGCCGCCATCGACGGAGGCCTCGTTCGACGCCGCGTCCGATCCGCAGGCGCAGGCGGCGGTGCGCACGGCCGAGCAGGAGCTGATCGCGCCGGCGCCGCGGCCGAGCCCCGCCGACAAGACGCCGACGCCGCAGCCGCTTCCGCGCGACAATCGTCACCCCTCATTGGCGAAGCTGCCCTCGCTCAAGGACGAGGAGACGCCGCTGCCGTCGCCGTCATGGGTGCCGGCGCCGGTGGAGCGCCGCCTCGACGACTCCGATCGCCTGACCCGCCCCCACGTGACGGTGCCCGACCCGCGCGCGGCGGTGACCGAGCGCTGGATCGCCGGACGCGAAGGGCCGTCCGCGTTCCTCGTCGAGGACGAGGTGCTCCTGTGCGCGGGGCTGCCGCCGGCGGCGCTCGAAGGCTTCTTGCCGGGCTACGTCGAGCTGCGCGTGCAGCTGCATCGGCTGCCGTCGTATCCGCTCATCGCGCTGACGCTGTTGGCGCTCGATCCGCCGGTGGGCCCGTCGCGGCCGCGGCCGGAGGAGGCGCGCGTCCTGTCGCTGCCGCTCGACATCGCGCGCGCGGCGCACCGGGTCGTCCTCGAGGCGCTCGGCCGTCGCTGCACCCTGTCGCTCGAGCTCTACGACTCGCAGTATCTGCCGGTCATCGCGCACACGGTGACCGCGCCACTCGAGGAGAACGTGCGCCGCCTCGTCGCCGAGGCCAAGGATGCGCTCGAGCGGCTGGCGCCGGCGACGCGCAGCTTCGAGCGGGCGCGCGTGCAGTTCGCCTCCGCCGGCTACGATCGCCTCGGACGCACGCCGATCGATCTGCCCGATCGCGAGGACGCGCTCGATCGCCCGGGGCTGGTGCGCGCGGCGCTGTCGACGGTGGCGCGCTGGAGCGAGCCGAACGCCGAGGCCTATCTCGTCGAGATCCGCTCCTTGCCGCTGACCGAGTGGCGGCTCTTGCGGGCGCGCGTCGTCAGGCGTGCGCTCGACGTGGGCATCGCGGTGCCGCGGCTGCTCGTCGAGCGCACGGTCAAGGAGCACGCCGCGCCGCTGCCGTCGTGGACGGAGCTGCTCGAGCTGCAGGTCAAGCGCTTCACCGAGGTGGCGGCGCGGCTCAAGCCGAACGATCTGTCAGCGACGGAGGAGGCCGACAACTGGGAGCACCTCATGCGCGAGTGCTCGCTGGCCGGCGTGGTCATCGACGAGCAGGTGCGCAAGCTCGCGCAGTCGTCGCTCAAGCGGGCGCGCGTCGGCTCGGCCGGCGGCGGCGTCGATCTGCGGACGCTGGCGACGGCGGAGCTGACGGCGCTGCTGGAGCAGAAGGATCTGCGTCGCGAGGCGGCGGTGATCCTGTGCGAGCGGCGCGAGACCCCGACGCTGCCGGCGGTCTTCTCGGCCATCCGCCGTATGACGCGCAACGAGGCCAACGTGGTGCTGCCGTCGGTGACGCGCTTCGGGACGGCGGGCGAGCGCTGGCTGCTCGAGGGGCTGAAGTCGAAGAAGTCGTACATGCGGCAGGGCTGCGCGCTGGCGCTGGCGACGCTCAAGTCGCCGCCGGCGATCGAGGCGCTGTGCAAGCTCCTCGTCGTCGAGCCGACCGAGATCTGGGGCGAGGTGGCGCGCGCGCTCGGCGATGTGGGTGCGGCGGCGGTGGCGCCACTGTCGGCATTGGTGCGAGAGGTGGACCTGGACGAGCGCGATCGCGTGGTCGAGGCGCTGGCCCATGCGGCCGCGCGCGGCGGCGCCCAGGCGCGCCAGGCGGTGGAGACGCTGGCGGCAGGGCGCGACGGGCTGGTGGCGGGCGCGGCGCAGCGGGCGCTGGCCCGTGTGGCCGAGGTGCGTGCCGCAGATGCGGAGATGCGTCGCGCCCAACAAGAGGGTACGGTGGTGCGTGGCTTTTCGCGTCGCTTCTACGAGGTCCTGGGAGGCGCCAGTGCTGATTCGGGCGCGGTGGAGCTGTCGCCGGCCGATCTGGAAGAGGTCGATGACGACGAAGTGGAGCTGGCGGTCGGCGGTACAGTCGACGAAGAAGAGGAATCCGTGACGAGCAACAGCATTCCTGCACTACGTCTGGTCAACAACGACGCCGAATCTACGAATCCCACCCCGAAGTCGACCTTGCCGCGGGGCCGGGGTTGAGACTACACTCGAAGATCGCGCAGCCATGAGAGTTGGCATCTTTTCTGATACGCACTCGAATCTCGAGGCGCTAACGGCCGTCCTGAACGCCTTCAAGTCCGAGGGCGTGGACAAGCTCGTTTGTCTCGGCGACACCGTTGGATATGGTGCCTCGCCGAACGAATGCTGCGATCTGGTTCGCGGCGCTTCGGCCTTCACGATCCTCGGCAACCACGACGCTGCCGTCGCTGGGCGCATGGATTACAGCTACTACTACGATGCCGCGCGCCAGGCGCTCGACCTGCACGCGTCGATGCTGACGCCCGACAACATGAAGTGGCTGCAGACGCTGCCGTACGAAGTGCGCGAGGGCGGCCCGGAGTCGCCGAACGGCGCGCCGAAGGATCACGTCATCTCGTTCTGCCACGGCTCTCCGATCAACATCGAGGAGTTCGAGTACATCTTTGCGCCCGAGCAGGCCGCGCGCTGCCTCCCCGAGTGGGATCGGTTGGCAGACGTGACCTTCATTGGCCATTCGCATCTCTGCAAATCGTTCGCGTTGCGCGATGACGACGTGCACGAGGTGGTGGCGCAGAAGTTCGAGCTGCGCACCGGCCACAAGTACATCATCAGCGTCGGCAGCGTCGGCCAGCCGCGCGACTACGACAACCGCGCCAGCTACACGGTCTACGACTCCGACCAGCGCGTCTTCGAGTTCAAGCGCGTTGCCTACGACATCGACTCCGCGGCGCAGAAGATCTTTTCGGCCAAGCTGGAACGAAACTTCGGCAACCGCCTGTTTATTGGAGTGTAGCCAGCCTCGAGCTCCTGCCCGCGGCTAGCTAGCGGCGGGTGAGCTTGATGGGCGTGACGGGGGCTGGCGGCGGGGGCATGGTGACGCGCTCCGAGGGCATGCGGGCGGCGAGCGCGCGGTAGCGCTTCTGCCAGGCGGCGTCCATGCCGCGGCGCGGGGCCGGGAGGAGCGCGGCGAGCTGCGCGGCTTCGTCGCTGGAGAGCTCGTCGGGGATCTTGCCGAAGTATTTTTCGGAGGCGTCCTGGACGCCGAACACGCCGGGGCCGAGCTCCACCAGGTTGAGGTAGAGCTCGAGGATGCGCCGCTTGTCGAGGACCTGCTCGAGGCGCCAGGCCAGCACCGCCTCCTCGAGCTTGCGGCCGAGCGTGCGCTCGCCGCCGAGCCAGAGGTTCTTGGCCACCTGCTGGGTGATGGTCGAGGCGCCGCGGTCGAACCGCTGCGCGTCGAGATCGGCAGCCAGCGCGCGGCCGATGCGCTCGACGTCGAAGCCGTGATGGGCGAAGAAGTGCCCGTCCTCGGCGACGAGGAAGGCGCGCACCACGGACGGGGGCAACGAGTCGAGCGAGCGCCACGACGGGTTCTTGGGCGAGAGCGGGACGAGGCGGCCGGCGACGGTGTGGCGCAAAAGGGCGGCGGCGTCGGCGTGAACGAGTGAGCCGACGTCCCCGAGCGCTGCGTCGGCGCGCGCGCGGCAGCCGACCGCGCCGTCGACGGCGAGCGCCAGATCGGAGGCGTCGTGGATGTCGCCGGCCACGTGGACGCGGCCGCGCAGCTCACCGTCGAGCAGCAGGCCGTCGAGATGCGGCACGAGCCCGCGCGGCAAGGCGGCGAGGAGCGCGCTGCAGCTGAGGCGCGGCAGGGTCGCCGCGACGTCGAAGGGGCCGTCGGGCGCGATGCTGCCGTCGAGGATGACGGTGGCGCCGCCGATCTCGATGCTGAGGCCGCGGGCGACGAGCGAGCCGGCCGCGAGCGCGATCTCGCCGTCGATGGTGGCGTGCACGCCCGAGAGCGGCTGCTTCGAGATCGCCGGATGGTCGACGCCGACGCCTTCGATGCGCAGCCGCGGTTGGGCGCGTGGCCCGTCGCTGTCGGCGGCGAGCTTGATGATGCCGTCGGCGGTGGCGCCGCCGAGCGACAGGCCGCGCGGCGCCGGCAGGTCGCCGAGTAGAAAGCGCTCGAGGCGCGCCTGACCGAGGAGCCCGTCGCCGTCGACGCGCGCCGTCGCGGTCAGGCCCGGTCGCGCAGCGCGGACGAGCCAGGCGCCGTCGGAGGCGCGGGTCGCGGCGCCGGTCAATTCGCCGACGCCGGCCACGCGCGCGCCGGCAAAGGCGAGCCGCTTGACCGCGCCGCCGTCGATCTCGATACCGACCTCGCCGATGGTGAACGGCAGCCCGCCGAGCCAGTGGTTCGCGGCGTACAGCTCGACCCGCCGCAGCGCCAGACGCGTCTTGCCATGCCCCCAGCTCGCTTCGGCCTCGCCGACACCGACCAGCTCGGTCACCAGCTCCCGCGCACGCACGCGAGAGATGCGACGGCGACCGGCGAGCGCGGCCCAGGGATCGAGCTCAACCTCGATGCGCGTCGCCGCCCAGTCGCCGGTGGCCACGTCGTCGATGACCAGCCGCGCCGGCCACGCCAGCTCGGCGCGCCCGACGGTGACCGCGCTCTCGTCGACGCCGAGCGCCGTCGCCAGTGATCGCTGGAGCGCGCGCGCCAGCGGCGGATGCAGGTACTGATGGAGCGACACGCCCCACGCGGCACCGCCGGCGCCCGAGAGCGCTGCGAGGAGGAGCGACGCTGATTTCTTCGTCACCGGTTCGAGGCCTCGGGCATCTAGTGCGGCTCCGACGGCTGCGCCCGGCGATCGTGGCCGTTGAAGACCCCTTCGTCGAGCCGCTGGCGTCGCGTACCGGACGGGCGCCGCGCCGTATGCAGCCGCGCCTCGCGCAGGACCGCCTCGCACAGCTCTTCGAAGGCGACGCCGGCCGCGTGGGCGATCTTCGGGATGAGCGCGTGCGCCGCCAGCGACGGCTGCGTGTCGACCTCGAGCACCGACTCGTTGCCGCGATCGGACACGACGAGGTCGACCTCGCACAGTCCCGTGCACTCGAGGGCACGCGAGGCGCGCATGGCCACGGTCAAGGCGCCGCGCAGGCGCTCGGCCGAGAGTCGCGGCGGGACATAGAGCGGCATGACCGCGTGGTGGCGCGCGGCGAAGTCGAACATGCGGCCACCGCGGTCGACCTCGACGGCGCCGAGCGGACGCCCGCCCAGGATCGCGACGTGGACCTCGCAGCCTTCGACGTAGCGCTCGACGAGAACGTGGTCATCGAAGCGCAGCGCCTCCTCGACGGCGCTCTCCAATTCGTCGACCTCGTCGACGCGGCGGACGCCGAGCGACGAGCCCTCCGCGCGCGGCTTGACGACCGCGGGGAAGCCGAACGAGCCATGCTGATCGCCGGGCGCACCCTCGCCGCGCACGTGCACGTAGTAGGGCGGCGTCGACAGGTTGTGCAGCCGGAACAGCTCCTTCGATTTCAGCTTGTCCATGGCCAGCGCCGACGAGAGCACCGACGAGCCCGTGTAGGGAATGCCGAAGAGCTCGAGCATTCCTTGAACGCAGCCGTCCTCACCGTAGCGGCCGTGCAGCGCCAAGAAGGCCATGTCGATGCGCTCGGCCCGCAAGACCAGATCGAGATCGCTGTCGACGAAGACCTTGACCGCGTCCCAGCCGCGCTCGACGAGCGCTCCGTGTACCGCTTCGCCCGTCCGCAGCGACTGATCGCGCTCGCTCGACAGACCACCCATGAGGACGCCAATTCTCCGACCACGCATCGTCGACAACTCCCGGTGCCGCTTCATCTCAAGCTCCATGCCGAACGCGTTGGCCCTACGCGGCGCCCGGTTGCGAGGTGGCGGGTCAACGCGGACACGCCGAGCGTGTCTCTCCCTGGGTACAAGCCCCCGTCGACACGAGCAACTTTTTGCGCTAACACTCGGGCACTTTTGGTGGGAGCGAGATGACTTTCGTAGAAGCCGCGATCGAGATCCTCAAGCGTGAGGGCAAGCCCATGTCCAGCCGTCGGCTGGCCGAGGTGGCTATAAAGCTGAATCTCCTGTCGGTGGTGGGGCGGGATCCCGAGTCGACCATGCAGCAGCGGCTCGACGACGCCCTGGCGCGATCGACGCGGCATCCAGACCTGGTGCGGCTCAATCCCGAGACGTTCGGGCTGCATAGCTATCCCGAGCACCCCTATCCGGCCAACGGCAATGGCGCCGGAGCGCGTGCGCCGGGGGTAGCCGCCGCAGCGACGGCAGGGGAGGCGGCCGGCGAGCCCAAGAAGGGTCGTCGCCGGCGCCGTGGTGGCGCGCGGCGCGATGCCGAGGGCGCACCGGCCGCGGGCGGTACGGGCGAGCCAGTCGAGGCCGCCGAGGGCGGCGCGGCCGGCGAGGGCGACGCCGAGGCTGGCGACGAGGGCGACGAGACTGCCCCGGCAGCAGCGGCGGCGGCTTCGGGCGACGTCGAGCAAAAGAGCGCAGGCGCGACAGCTGCCGAGGGCGAGGCCGCGGTCGGGGCCGACGGCAAGCGTCGTCGGCGCCGTCGTGGCGGACGCGGGCGGCATCGTCGCGAGGGCGGGCCGGCGGAAGCCGGTGCCCCGAGCGGCGCTACCGACGAGGCGGACGACGACGAGGATGACGAGACGGAGGCCGCTGCCGCAGCAGGCGAGGGCGGCACCCGGTCCGATGCGGCCGGCGAGGCCCCGCGGGCGCGCGAGAGCGTGCCGTCGGAAGCGGCGGCCGCAGGCACGACCGAGGAACAGGGCGCCGAGGGCGCCGACGGCGGCGAGCCTGGCGACGAAATCGAGCTGCTCGACGAGTCGGGCGGCGACGAGATGGACGCCGACATCGACCACGATACCGGCCCCTTGATGGCGCCGGCGTTCGGCACCGAAGACGTCACGCGCACCGACGACGATCGCACCGTGCGGCCCGAGATTCGCGGCAGCCGCGACGATCGGCACCGCCGCGACCGTCACAAGGGCGGCGGGCGCGATCGTCATAAGGAGCGCGACCGCGGCAAGGGCGGCGAGGCGCGGCCGGCC
>JAQBQH010000183.1 GCA_028287105.1 Myxococcales bacterium | reverse complement strand
CCGCGGCGTATTGGCCCGCGCCAGCCTCAGCCCCTCGTCGAGCGCGCGCTGCGCCTCGTCGTCGACGCCAAAGAACATGACGCCGATGCCGCCCGGCTGCCCGGCGGCCTCTGCGGTCACATGCACCACCTCGCCGCGCAGCTTCACCACCGTCGCGCTCGGCAAGGTCAGCTCGATCGCGATCTCGGTCCCGACCGGCGCCGACAGCTTGCCGCCGACGAAGAGCCCACCGCGGCTCAAGTTCGACGTGTGTAGCTCGAGGTAGTCGGCCCACGTCGAGCAACGCATACGCACGGCCAGCTCGATCGGGTAGCGCGTATGCTCACGGACGAACACTTCGGTCGAGTCTAGTTTAGCGACGACTCGCTGCGTCATGCAATTCGCTTCGCGCGCCTGCGCCATGCCTCGAGTCCCCACTTCGTTGTCGTTTCGGAGCCTCGGGCCCCACCCTATGAATCGCAACTCCGCGCCGCGACTTTAGAGCGCGCTGGCCGAAATCTTGCGATTCGTCGCCGCGGAGGCCCCGATGTCTGCACCCGCCGCGGCGAAACGCGCTCCTGGCAGCCTGGCTGAACGGTTCTGGTCCCTGGTCAAGTCGACTGGACCGGCTGCTGAAGACGCCACCAGCCCCGACCCGCGTGCTGTGGTCCGCCATGTCCTGCGCATTCTCGACGCACTCGCCTCGGGCGAGGTCGGCGACGGGGTCTCGCAGTCGACCGTCTCGTTCCTCCAGCTCCTCCGCCAGCAGGAGTCGGCGGGCGACTTGAGCTACGCCTCGCCGGAGCAGGCGCGCGGCGAATCGCTCGACGAACGCTCGTTGGTCTTCAGCATCGGCGTCCTGCTCTTCGAGGAGCTCACCGGCCGCCATCCGTTCGGCGCCATGGCGTCGGGCCGTCGCTTTGCGCGCATCCAGAAGTGCGAGCTGGGCTCGGGCGTGCAGTTCTTCCCGCAGGTCCCGGCGCAGCTGCGCAACGTGCTCATGAAGGCGATGGGCCCCTTCCCCGAGGAGCGCTATCGTTCGCTCAAGGAGCTGCGCGATCATCTCGAGCGCTTCGTCGAGGGTCGCACCGACGAGACGCCGGGCAAGGCGCCGCGCCGTCCGCTCAAGGGTCTGGTGCCGACGCCCGCCGATCTCGCCTTCACGCCGCCCGAGGAGCTCGCCGCGACGCGCGTGCAGCGCCGCCCCGAGCCGCCCCCGGGGCGCATGGCGCTCGACGCGCCGGTCAAGGTCGGCCCGGTGCGCGCCGTGTCGGTGATGCACGGCCCCGCGGTGCCGGTGGAGCCGACGCGCAATCCGACCGACAAGGTGCCGTCGCTGACCGGCCCTTCGCCGCGCACCTGGGCGGTGCTCGAGCGCGTCGCCTACGTCGCGTGCGGCGCGCTCATCGCGCTGCTGGCCGCGTACTTCGGGCTGCGCACCTCGAAGTCGGTGCCGGCGCTCGTCGCCGCCGCCTCCGGCGCGCAGCCGGTCTCGACGCCGCTCGCCCCCGCGCGCAACGTCGAGCCGCCGGCGCTCGTCGACGATCCCGAGCCCACCGTGTTCGACGCCGACCTCGGCGGCCGTAACGCGGCCAAGGCAGCGCGCGACTGCTTCGCCCCCGAGCGCACCACGCACACCGTCAGCTTCGGCGTGGGCCTCCTCTTCGCCAAGGACGAGGCGCTCTCGCGCCGCACCTACCTCTCGCCCGACGAGCCGCTCTCCCCCGAGGAGCGCCGCTGCATCTCGCACGCGATGGTCGGCGCGTCGGCCGGCGCCGCGCCGTCACACAACACCATCGTCGAGTATCGCTTCCGCCTGCGTCCCGACGGCAGCAACGAAGTTCGCGCCGCCATCCAGAAGTAACCTTCCGCTACATCCGCTCGAGGACCTCGATGCCGAGGATGGTCAGGCCATCCTTGAGCGCGCGCGCGGTCAGCTCGCACAGACGCAGCCGCGAGGCGCGCACGGTCGGCTCGGCCTTGAGCACCTGGTGCTCGCCGTAGAACGTCGAGAAGGCGCCCGCGAGATCGTAGAGATAGTCGCAGAGCAGGTGCGGCCGTGTCGTCGACGCCACCGCCTCGACGGCAGCGCCGAAGTCGTAGAGCTTGGTGAGCAGCACGCGCTCGGAGCTCTCGAGCGCGCCGATGGCGCCCGGCTCCGCCGCGTGCTCCTGTTTGCCCTTGCGCAAGATCGACTGGATGCGCGCGTAGGCGTACTGAAGGTACGGCCCCGAGTTCCCCGTCAGCGACAGCGCCTTGTCCCACGTGAACGTGACCAGCGTCTGCCGATCTTTGGACAGGTCGTTGTACTTCACCGCGCCGAGCCCGACGACGCGCGCGATCTCCCGGCGATCCGCTTCGGGCAGCTCCGCGCTCGCCTGCGTCGCGACCTCGAACGCGCGCGACTCCGCCTCGTCGAGCAGCGCCTCGAGGCCGATGAGCTTGCCCTCGCGCGTCGAGATGGTCCCCTCGGGCAGGCGCATGAGCCCGAACCAGACGTGCTCCAGGCTGCAGGTGACGCCGAGCCGCCGCGCGATGGCGAAGAACTGGCGGAAGTGCAGCTGCTGCCGCTCGTCGGTGAGGATGATGATGCGGGCCGGCGACCAGCGCTCGACCCGATAGAGCACGCCCGCCACGTCGGTCGTGGCGTAGTTGAAGCCGCCGTCGCCCTTCTGCACGATCGCCGGCGGCATTTCGTCCGAACCGTCGGGCTTGCGAAAGAAGACGACGAGCGCGCCCTGGCTCTCCTCGGCGATCCCCTCTTTGACCAGCCGCTCGAC
This sequence comes from Myxococcales bacterium, assembly GCA_028287105.1. Lineage (GTDB taxonomy): Bacteria > Myxococcota_A > Polyangia > Palsa-1104 > Palsa-1104 > JAQBQH01. The sequence goes on along the minus strand of JAQBQH010000183.1, from coordinate 926 downwards.
GGTGCCGGCGAGCCGGTCGTTGTAGAAGCTCTCGCCCAGCAGCACGTCGAACTCGACGCCGAGCCGCTGGTAGACGCGGTTGAACTCGTTCATCGAGACGTCGACGAACTTCTGCCACAGCGCCAGGTTCTCGGGGTCGCCCTGTTGCAGCTTGACCAGCTCGGCGCGCGCCTCCTTGACCAGCGGTGTGGCCGCGTCGAGGTCGTCGTCCTCCTTGGTCTTGCTCTCCTCTTGAAACTTGATGTAGAGGCGCAACAGCTCGGCGACCGGAGCGCGTTGGAAGGCGTCGGCGTCGAGCCACTTGCGATAGGCGACGATGAGCTTGCCGAACTGCGTGCCCCAGTCGCCGAGGTGGTTGTCGGCGACGACCTCGTAGCCGACCGCGCGCAGCGCCCGCTTGATCGCGTCGCCGATGATGGTCGAGCGGATATGGCCGATGTGCATCGGCTTGGCGACGTTGGGCGACGAGTAGTCGATGACCACGCGCTGCCCGGCCGCGCTCCTGCGCACCGCCAGCGCCGAGCCTGCTTGTGCGGCGAGCCACGCGTCCTTGATGAAGATGTTGACGAACCCCGGGCCGGCGATCTCCGCCTTGGCGACGGCGTCGTGGTCCTTCACCGCCTCGAGGATGCGGGCGGCGATCTCGCGCGGCGGCTTCTTCTCCGCCTTCGACAGCTGCATGGCGGCGTTGATCTGCAGATCGCCGAATTCGGCCTTGCGGGCGCGCACGACCGTGCCCATGGGTACTCCGGCGCGGGTCGCGAGATCGTTCATGAGGTCGAGCATTTCCGACGGAAATTAGCGCAGGCGAAACCGATCCACAACGTAGGCGTACACGTATAAAGTCGCGCGAGGGCCGGCACGCCGGCAAAGGGGCAGGGGATGCTGTCGAGATACGTTCGTTGGCTGCACACCGGCTGGCCGGC
>JAQBQH010000167.1 GCA_028287105.1 Myxococcales bacterium | reverse complement strand
CCGACGCCGCCACCACCCGCGCTGCCACCGCCGCCGCCGCCGCCGCCGCCGCCAGCACCACCACCGCCGCCCGCCATGTCGTCGCCCACACCGCCATCGCCCGTCGACGACGTGCCGGTGAGACCCCAGTCTTCGGCCACGAAGAAGGACGAGCAGATGCCGTTGTCGACGAGATACTGCGCCGCCGTACCGCAGCCGTTCTTCGGGTCGATGGGTACGCCGTGATCCATGTTGGGCACCTTGTACACCTGCACCACCGCCTCACCCTTGCTATTGCGGTAGATGTCGCGCGGCACGGTGCCCACCATGTCGCTCGCCGACGGCGTCTGCGAGATGCCCTGCACGTCGGTCCACTGCTTCATGAGCTCGGTCTGATTGGTGATGCTGACGAGGCTGTCCTTCTGCCCCTGCCAGATCGAGATGCGCGGCCACGGCCCGCTGTAGCTGGCGTAGGCCTTGCGCACGAGATCGCCCCACTCCTTCGGCGTATGCGTCACGCCCGGGCTCAAGCAGCCGCTGACCTGGTTCTTGTTGGTCGTGCAGTAGTACGGAATGCCCGCGAAGGTCGCGCCGCCGGCGAACACGTCGGGCCACACCGACAGGAGCAGCGCCGTCTGCGCGCCTCCGGCCGACAGCCCGCTCACGAATACGCGCTTGGGATCGATGCCGTGATCGGTCTTCATCTTGTCGATCATCTCTTTCATCGACTGGTTCTCGCCCATCGCGCGCGTCAGGTTGGCGACGTCGTTCTGCCCCGTGGTCGGGTTGGTGTTGGAGCCGGCCCAGTTGAAGCAAGTGAGCGCGTTGTTGGTCGAGCTCTGCTCGGGATAGAGGACGTAGAACTTGTACTTGTCGGCCATCGCGTTCCAGCCGGACTTGGTGTAGTCGGCCGCCTGCTGCGTGCACGCGTGCAGCGCGACGACGAGCGGCGCGTTGGCCGGCATCGACGCCGGCACGTACTTCCACATGCGCAGCCCGCCCGGATTGGTGCCGAAGCTGGTCACCTGCGTCAGGCCCGGCGTGGTGAGCGCGGCGCCCTCCAGCTCGGCGGCGGTCGGAGGAACGCAGCCGCCAGCGACGGCAGCGAGCGCGAACAGGGGAACGAGCGCGAGCCGAACGTTGGTCATGGAGCCTCCTTCAGAAAGTCGAGCACCGCGGCGTCGAACTCCGCGGGACGCTCGAACTGGACCATGTGGCCGGCGCGCGGAATCATCACCAACCGACCGTGCGGCAGAAGCCGCGTCCCCCCCTCGGCGACGTCGCGCGTCGAGCCGCCGTGCAAAAGTGGATTCGGAATCAGCCCGTCGTCGGTCCCGAAGACGACGAGCGCCGGCACCCGGATCTCGGTCAGATGATCGAGCACCGGCTCGTGCACCATGGCGTAGACCGATCGCGACACCGCGTAGGTGAAGTCGTCGAAGTCGGGCCCGCCGATGACGCGCAGCCGGTCGTTGATCATGAAGCGCGCCTCGGGCGGCATCTTCCAGAAGTTGATGGCCACGTTGGCGTACACGGTCTCGGGCGCGGTGCGCGCGACGAAGTCCTTGTCGACCGCCTCGGCAAGCCATGAGCCTTCGCCGGAGCCGAAGCGCTCGAAGCCGGCCGGCGCCACCAGGACGAGCGCCTCGGCCTTGCCCGGATAGCGCAGGGCGTGGGTCAGCGCGATCTGTCCGCCCATCGAGTGGCCGACCAGCGTCACGTGCTGGAGACCGAGCGTCTCGATGACCCGCTCGACGACGCGCGCGTAGAAGGCCATCGAATATTTGAAATTGCCCTTGGCCGACTTGCCGTAGCCGGGCAGATCGATGGCGACGACGCGATGGCCGCGCGAGAGCTCGTCGAGGTTGCGCTGCCAGACGGGCATGTAGCTGGCCAGCCCGTGGATGAGCACCAGCGTGCGCGGCCCGACACCGACGTCGGAGATGGCGACGTCGATCCCGTCGACGCGCACGTGCGAGACCGGCATCGGGTAGGAGAGCTTCTTGAACGACGTCATCTCGAAGCGCGCACAGCCAGCGACGAGGACGAGCACTGCCAGGATGAGGTTGCGCATTAGAACATCAACCATTTCAGGTCGACGAACGTGGTCCACGGATTCTGCGGACGTCCGCCCGGACCGGCCGCGCCCGCCATGGCTGCGGTCGAGAGCGCAGCCGGCTGCTCGCGCGGGCTGTCGTAGAAGTCCCCGAGCTTGAGATAGGCGGCGTGAATCTCCGCCGTGAGGAAGACGCGAATGCGCCAGGCCAACATGGCGTTGCCTTCGATGCCGATGAAGTGTCCGCCCTGCGGCGGCGCGATGTTGGAGTTGCCGATGGCGGTGCCGATCTTCGCCGTCAGCTTGTTGCGCACGAGGTCGTAGCTGGCGTTGAGCGTGCCGGCGAGCAGGCCGTAGCCCTGATTCGAGATGTCGGGGACCGCGGAGTAGAAGCGATTGACCGCGTTGGAGTGCGACATCAATAGATAGGCGCCGCTGGTGGTGAACACCGACGCGGGCGCGCCGTAGGTGTTGCCGGTGATGACGCCGGTGTAGCGCCCGTCGCTGGTGCCGTTGGAGTCGCCGGTGGTGTAGATGACCTCGCCGGTCACGACGTCGTTGCGCGTGCGCCCGTAGCGCCAGCCGACGCGCGCATCGGCGGCCAGACCGAGCACCTCGGCGGCGCGGCCGTAGTGCCCGTCTTGCAGCACCGAGAGCTGGCCGAGACAGAGCACCGCGTAGGCGCTGGCTCCGAAGCGCCCGGCGGTGAACTCGGGATTGTAGGAGCTGTCGAGCCCGAGCCAGGCGAGGTGCGCGTGGTACTTGGCGCCCTGAAACGGAAAGCGGAAGACGCCGTTGTAGTCGGCGAGCGTGGAGTCGGGGCCCTGGCCGAGGACGCTGACGCCGCCGGCGCCCGACGAGGTGTCACGCAGGTAGCGCACGCTGCCGCCGACGTGCCAGCCGTCGCGGATGTCGCGATCGGTGAGCGCCTCGAAGAGGAGGACGTGATCGTCCTCCTGGATCTTGTTGTGATAGAGGTCGTAGGCGCCGACGCGGAAGAGCTGACCGAAGAGCGCGCCGTGCGCGGAGATGCCGACGGCGTCGGTGCCCCAGAACGCCAGGCGCGTACCGGTGAGCGCCATCGTGCTGAAGAAGGTGCGGTAGGGATCGCGGACGTTGTCCCAGATCCGTTGCAGGCCGACGTTGAGGTACCAGCGACGGGGAAGCGAGAACTCGGCCTCGACGTTCTGCGTGACGAGGTTGATCGAACGGCCCGACAGGCCGCCGCCGAAGTTGCCGCCAACGCCGTAGCTGGTATCGCCCCAGGTGAAGTTGATCTCGAAGCTGACGCGCAGCCGCGCCAGCTTGTCGAGGATCTTCGGCTCGAAGACGATGAAGGGGATGAGCCGCTGCTCGAACAGCCAGCTCGTGCCCTGCGCCGTGTTCGTGGTGTTGGGCCCGAACAGACGACCGACGACGCGACCCTGCAAGAGGTCGTTCGTCGGCGCGATGTTCGTCGCCTCGCCTCGAGTGAAGAAGTAGCCGAGGAAACGGAACTGCGAATCGTCGCCGTTCTTCAACTGCTCGGGCGTGACGTGCGCCAGCGAATCGCGATCGGGCTGTGATTCGTCCGATTCGCTGGCGTGCGCCATCGCACCGGCGGCGAAGAGGGCCGCCGCGGCCATGACCTGCAACAGCTTGTACATCTTACTGGCGCGAGAACTTCTGGATCAGAGTGGCGATGGGCTTGCCGTTGTAGATGGTCGAGCCGAAGCCCTTGTCCGCCGTCGGCGGCTGCAGGCCGTTGGTCGGCTGGGTCTGTACGACCTCGTAGATGAGGCGCGGCGGCGTGACCGAGGTGTCGATCTGGTACATGCCGTCGGCGACGGTGGGCGTCGGCAGCGTCTGCGTGAGCTTGATCGTGACGATGCCGGGTACGCCCGACTCCATCGTCGTGTAGGTGCCCTTGTAGTTGATGACCTTGTTGTCCTTGTCGGTGCCGACGACGTCGTAGGAGTTGTCGGGGTTGAAGGCGGCCGTGATCTTGACGTTGTTGAACGGCGGACCGGCGAGGAGCGGCGCCACGTCGGCCCCTTCCGAGAGCCAGGTGTGTCCTTGCAGCGCCGACTGCATGGTCCCGCCGGGACCCATGTCGACGGCGTTGCCACAGCCGGCCATCATCATCCCAGCTACCGCAGCGGCCAATGTTGCACTCAGTAGGAACGTGGTTCTCATGGCACAAGCCTCCGTTGGCGTTCGCGTGGCGGCTTGAGCACGCGCTGTGCCGAGCGCGATACGGCGGCGAAATGCGTGCTTAACAGAGCTGGCCTGTAACAGCGGCGATACAGCTGTCTCGGAGGCGTTGCGCTACGGGCGATGCAGGAGGATCTGGCCGTCGCCGCCGGCGAAAACGTCGGCCAGCGACGGAGCGTAGAGCGCGTTCAGGCGATCCGCGGCCGGATCGTCGACGGGAAGGCCGGTGGTCTCGACGACCCACGTTGACACGTCGCGGCGCAAGATGGTGAAGCCGGTGCCGGCGGCCCAGACGGGCCCCGCGGGGCGGCCGCCGAGCGCGCGCAGGGAGACGCCGGCGGGGACGCCTTCGGCGGCGGGCGCCCAGGTGGTGCCGTTGGTCGAGTGCAGGACGACGCCGTCGCCGACGACCCAGACGTCGGTGGCGCTGGTGCCGAAGACGGCGCGCAATTCGGCGCCGGTGCCGCTGGTCTGTAGGGCCCAGGAGGTGCCGGTCGAGTGCAGGATGGTGCCGGCCGAGCCGACTGCCCAGATGTTGCCGGCGACGCCCCAGACGCTGCGCAGCTCGGTGACGCCGACGGTGGTCTGCACGATCCAGCCGCTGCCCGCCGCGCCGCCGTGCAGGATGACGTTGCCACTGCCGGCGATGTAGATGTTGCCGGGCGCGATGGCCCAGATGCCGAGGAGGCGCGTGTTGCTCGGGACGGGCGGCGTCTCTTTGGTCCAGGTGATGTTGGCGCCGCGCAGGATGGTGGCGCCGTCGCCGATGAGGATGACGTCGGAGGCGGTGGTGCCGCCGACGCCGTTGAGATCGACGGGCATGCCGGCGGCCTGCTGGCTCGTCCAGTGGACGCCGTGATCGGTCGAGTGGAAGAGGTTGACGTTGCCGGTGTTGGTCGAGGCGGCGTAGGCGTCGGTGCCGGAGCTGGCCCAGATGCCGCGAATGGCGCCGGGTCCCGGTGGCGGGGTGCCGCGCTCGAGCGTCCATTGCGCGCCGACGGTGGCGAGATCGAGGGTGACGTCGGCGTCGACGTCACCGGCATCGACGCCGCCGCCGCTGCCGAACGAGACGCTGGCCGGGACGATCTGGTGGGCCGGCACCGCGATGGGGTCGGAGGTGACGTGCGCCAGCGGGGTCGAGCCGGCGAAGGCGGTGACGTCGAAGGTGACGGTGGTGGCGCGATCGGGGAGACGCGCGACCAGCGTCAGCGGCACGCCGGGCGCGGTCGCGACGGTGCGCGTGACCGCGGTGCCGTCGTAGCTGGCGACGATGACGAGCGAGTCGAGCGTGAGGCCGGCGGCGTCGACGGTGAGCTCGACGCCGGTGCCCGAGCGGGTGCACGCGGCGAGCAAGAGGGTGACCGCGATGGCGCTGGCGGCGCGGGTCACCGGAAGTCGACCGTACCGAGGGGCGAAGGCTTGAAGGTGTCGCGCGGCTGGGTGCCGAGGACGACGCCGACGACGATGCCGCCCGCGGCCAGGACGGCGGCGACGGCGACCACGGGCGCCACCCAGCGGCGCGACTTCCGCGGCGGGGCGGCGGTAGCCACGAGCGGATTGGCGGGCGCGGTCGAGGTTGCGCCGACGGACGGCGACGAGAAGCCAACGGACGGCGGCGCGACGGATGGCCGCGCGACGGGCACGGCCGGCTTCGATGCGGTCGGCGGCGGCATGTGCGATCTTTCCTCGCGCAGCTGGGCCAGCAAACGCTGTGCCTGCGTCGCCAGCGCCGTATCGGGCGCCGTCGCCAGGTAGCGCTCGCACTCGTCGATGGCGCGGTCGTAGTCGCCGAGCTTGCGATAGACCTGCGCGAAGTTGATCAGGAACTCCGGGCGCGGCGAGAGCGCGTAGCCGATCTGGAACTCGTGCAGCGCCTCCTTCCAGCGCCCGCGCGCGTACTCCTCCTCGCCGGCGACGTAGTGGCTGCGCGCGAGATCTTCCTGTGACGGCGGCGCGGCGTGCGCGACCGCCGCGAGCGCGAGCAGGATGACCATCTCCTTCATCGACGCGTACTATACTCTGGGCGATGCGTCGTTTCGGGTCCTTCGAGCTGGTCGCGCGGCTCGGCCGGGGAGGCAGCGCCGAGGTGTGGCGCGCCCTGTGGCGTGGTCCGCACGGGTTCGTGCGCGAGGTGGCGCTCAAGCGGCTGCTGCCGGAGCGGCTCGCCGATCCGAAGCTGCGGGCGTCGCTCTTGACCGAGGCGCGGCTGGCGGCGCGGCTGACCCATCCCAACGTGGCGCAGGTGCTCGAGGTCATCGAGGCGGCCGGCGAGCCGGCCATCGTCATGGAGCTGGTCGACGGGTGCGACGTACGCACGCTCATGCGCGCCTTGAGCCGCTTCGGGCCGCCGTCGCCGGGGCTGGGAGCGTTCGTGGCGCACGAGGTCTGTCGCGCGCTCGGCGCGGCGCACGCGGAGCGGCCGCCGATCTTGCACCGCGACGTCTCGAGCACCAACGTGCTGGTGTCGCGCGAGGGCACGGTCAAGCTTGCCGATTTCGGCATCGGCAAGGCGCTCGAGGAGGCCGAGGGCGACGGGGGGACGGCGTCGATCAAGGGAAATCTCGGCTACATGGCGCCCGAGCAGCTGGCGCGGGCCGCGCTGGGGCCGAGCGCCGACGTCTACGCGGCCGGGGTGCTCCTGTGGGAGATGCTGACGGGGCGCCGGCTCTTGTCGGCGGCGCTCGCGGTCGACGAGGCGGCGGAGGCGCGATTGCGGCCGATCGTGGCGCCCTCGACGGTGAGCGCGGCCGTGCCGCCCGAGCTGGACGCGGTGGTGGCGCGCGCGACGGCGCTCGACCCGCGGGCGCGCTTCGTCGACGGGGCGGCGATGGCGGAGGCGCTCGTGGCGTCGATGCATCAGCTCGGCTTCGGCGCGACGCAGCTGGCGGCGCTGGTGCGCGACCACGCGCCGCCGCCGCCCGAGAGCGAGCCGATGCGACACACGATGACCGGCGGGGCCGAGGTAATCGACGACGCGGCGACCGAGCTCGGAGGGGCCCCCGACCTGCCGGTCCCGCGTCGCGTGCCGTGGGTGCTCGTGGCGGCGCTCGCCGGCGGGGCGGCCATCGGCGCCTGGCTGGCATGGCCGCGCCCCGTCGCTGTGACTCCCGTCGGCGCCGCTCCTCTGGCCGTGCCCTTCGCCGCGCCGCCCAGTGTCGCGCCGCCCAGTGTCGCGCCGCCCAGTGCCGCGCCGCCCAGTGTCGCGCCGCCGGTGGCCGCGCCGATCACCGCCACACCGACCGCCGCCACGCCCATCGTCGAGCCGCTGCCGTCGTCGAGGGTGACGCGCGCGCGCCCGCACCGCCGATCGCCATCGCCGCCGTCACCCGCGCCGCCTGCCAACCAAGCGCCCGACTTCGTCGACGGCAAGCTCGTCAATCCATTCAAGCACTGACCCGCTCCTCGCGCACGATCCCCAGCAGCCACTCGTCGACGAGCCGCCCGCGCTTGCGCACCGCCTTGCGGATCGTCCCTTCCAGCACGAACCCGTTCTTCTCGAAGATGCGGCGGCTCGCGACATTTCCGACAAACACCGCGGCCTCGATCTTCTCGAGCCCCAGCTTGCCGAACCCGACGTCGAGGAGCTGGCGCACCGCGGCGGTTCCATAGCCGCGCCCCTGATACGGGATGCCGATGAAGAGCCCGATATCGGCGCGAAACCAGGGCGCCGCGTCGCTGCCGGCGACCGGGCGCAGGCCCGCCGTGCCGATCACCGCCCCCGTCGCTGTCTCGACGATCGTGAAGGTCTGTCGCCCTCCCCGGGCCACCTCTTCGACGAAGATGAGCCAGGTGCGTCGATACTCGTCGAGCGACGCCGGCCCGTCCCACAACAGCGTGTCGGCCACGCCGGTGCCGGCGACGAGTGGGTGGAGGGCCTCGACGTCCGATGGCAGTGGCGCTCTCAGTTCGATCATGTTTCTGTAACGTATACTCCGCCCATGTCGGACTTCGACGACATCGCCGCAACCGTCTCGATCAATCGCGCGACCACGCTCGATCTCCGTCGCGCCACGTTGCAGATCCTCTCCGGCCCCGACAGCGGCAAGCGCTTCGAGATCGAGCAGTCCTGCCGCATCGGCGCCCGCCCGCTCGCCGACGTCGTCCTCGGCGACGCGCGCGTCTCGGGGCTGCATTGCGAGATCTCCGTCGGCGAAGCGCTGCGCGTCCGCGATCTCGGCTCGAAGAACGGCACCTTCGTCGGCCCGGTGCGCATCCTGGACGCGCTGCTCGCGCCCGGCGACGTCGTCACCGTCGGCGAGACACGCATGCAGGTGACGCCGCTCTCCGGCACCAAGTCGCTCCCGCTCCTCGACGCCGACGACTTCCACGGCATCGTCGGCCACTCGGCGCCCATCCGCGCGCTCACCGCCCGGCTCGCGGCGCTGGCCGGCGGCGACACGACCGTCCTCGTGCAGGGCGAAACCGGCACCGGCAAGGAGCGCGTCGCCGAGGCGCTGCACCTGGCCTCCAAGCGCGCACCGAAGCCGCAGGTGGTCGTCGACTGCGGCGCCATGCCGTCGACGATGATCGAGTCCGAGCTCTTCGGCCACGAGCGCGGCGCCTTCACCGGCGCGGTCGCCAGCGTCGCCGGCGCCTTCGAGCGCGCCCACGGCGGCACCCTCTTCCTCGACGAGGTCGGCGAGCTGCCGCTCGAGCTGCAGCCGAAGCTCTTGCGCGCGCTCGAGTCGCGCACCGTCAAGCGGCTCGGCGGCGCCAAGCCGCTCGCCGTCGACGTGCGCGTCGTGTCGGCGACCAATCGCGATCTGGCGCTCGAGGTCGCGGCCGGCCGCTTCCGCGAAGATCTCTACTATCGGCTCGCGGTCGTGACGCTGGCGGTGGCGCCACTGCGCGATCGGCGCGAGGACATCCCGCTTTTGGCGGCGCGCTTCCTGCGCGACCTCGGCGTCGAGCCGGCGCATTTTCTCACGCGCGAGTCGCTCGAGGCGCTCATGCGCCACAGCTGGCCGGGCAACGTGCGCGAGCTGCGCAACACGCTCGAGCGCTCCGTCGCCCTCGCCGAGCCGCTCACCATCGGCAACGGCAGCGCGGCCGCGAGCCCGTCGCCCGCGGGCGGCCCGACGATCACGGCCGCCACGCCCCCGTCGATCGATCTCTCGGTGCCGCTGCGCGTCGGACGCCAGCGCGTCGTCGACGCCTGGGAGCGCGAGTACGTCACGCGCCTCCTCGAGGAATGCGGCGGCAACGTCTCGGAGGCCTCGCGTCGCGCCGGCCTCGAGCGCATGTCGATGTATCGCCTACTGCATCGACTCGGCTTTCGTTAGCGCCTCGGAATTAGCGCCTCAGAATTGCTTCAAAAAGGCGCTGATGGCCGGCCGATTGCGCGCCAGCGCCAGCTCGCAGGTACGCGCCGACTCGAGCGCGTCCTCCAGCGCATGCGGCGCGCCGGTGTGCGTCTTGGCGCGCGGCGTGAGGAAGGCATCCACGTCCTTGCGATGCTTCTCGTCGCAAAACGCGTTCGGCACGCCGCCGAAGAACCACATCGCCTCGTCCTCGCGCATCTTCGCGGTCAGCGCATCGAAGTGCTTCTTCAAGAACGACCAGGTCGTCTCGCGGTTGACCCGATCGTAGATCGAGCGATACGCGATCTGCATGGTGTCGCGCAGATCGAACTCCTTGCCCGGCAGGAGCGCCAGCGCCCGCTGACTCAGCGACGGCGAGCGGAAGACTCCGAGCGTGCCCAGCAGCAGGGTTCGCTCGCGGCGGTCGCTCACCTTGCGCGCTTCGGCGACGAGGCGATCGAAGAGCTTCGGATCTTCGCCATAGGCCGCCATCATCAAGACCGGCTGCACCATGTCGGGCGCGACCGCCTTGCGATCGGCGATCCACTTGTCGGCGAGCGCGCGCGCCTCCGCGATCACGCTGCTGTCGCCGCCGTAGCGCGCGACGAGGCTGAGCAGCATCGGCCGCACCGACGCCATCGCGGGATCTTCGCCATCCTTCGGCGCCCACCCGACGGTGCGCGCGCGCGCGCCGACCAGCTTGACGACCGCGCGACCGAACGCCGCCCGCTCGCTGTCGCCCAGCTCGCGCGGATTGGTGAGGAACAAGAGCGAAACGCCCTTGTCGAATACCCGCAGATCTTCGTCACGGAGGAAGCTCGGCACCAGCTTGAAGGCGTCGCCGAGTGGCAAGGTTCCCTGCTCGGCCTCTGCCGCCACATCGGCCGCCATCATCACGCGCTCGCGCACCGTCAGCGACGAGGCGAACACCGGCTCGAGCGCCGCCAGCGCCCTGCCGTCGTAGCGCGAGTGGTAGTAGCCCGCCGCCTCGACGTTGGGCATCACCCACTTGGGACACGACGGCAGCGCCACCTCCGCCGACGCCTGCTCGAGGAGCGTGCACATCTGCCCGCCGCCGCCGTCGCCGCCCCAGCGCATGCAGACCGGGATCTTCCAGCGCGCCGGCGAGGGCCGATCGCCGGCGGTGAAGAAGCGCTTCTGCGTCAACACGGCGCGCGGCTTGCCGCCGTCGCAGCGCGGCTCGACCGAGACGATGGGCACGCCGGGCTGCTCGACGAACGAGGCCATCACCTCGGCCACCGGCGCGCCCAGCTCCGACTTGAGCGCCGCCAGGAAGTCGACCTCGTCGGCGTTGCCCCATTGGTGCGCGCGGATGTACTTGCGAATCGCGCCGCGGAACTTGTCGTGCCCGACCCAGCTCTCGAGCATGCGCAACATCGAGGCGCCCTTGAAATAGGTGATGTCGTTGTCGAACGAGTTCTGGATGGCGTCGTTCGTGGTCACCGGCAGGCGGATCTTCTGCGCGGTCGGCTGACCGTCGGTGCCCATGGCGCTCGAGGTGATCTGCCCATCGCGCCCGAGCGCGAACTTCCACGACGGCTCCAGCTGATCGGTGATCTTGGTGTCGAGCCAGGTGCCGAGCGATTCGTTGAGCCACACGTCGTCCCACCACTTGCAGGTGACGACATCGCCAAACCAGTAGTGCGCCAGCTCGTGGATGGCGGTGTTGGCGTAGGCCTGCTTGCGATGCAGCCCCTCTTCGGTCGGCTTGATCAAGGTGAGCGGCTGGCCGAGCGCGACGATCCCCGGATGCTCCATCGTGCCCCAGAAGCGCGGTACCACGGCCACGTCGAGCTTGCCGAACGGATAGGCCATGTCGAAGTGATCTTCGAGCAGCTTGACGATGCGGCCGGTGACCTCGCGCGCGTAGCGGGTCTCGCCACCGCGGCCACGCGGCACGATGAAGCGGATCGGCGTGTTGGCGCGACCGCCCTTACCGCCGTCGACGAGGTCGAACGGCCCCACGACGAACGCGACCAGATAGCTCGGCAGCGGCCGCGACTCGGCGAGCGTGACCGCCTTCATCCCATCCGGCTCGTCCTTCTCCGACGCGACCGCCGCATTGCCGAGCGCGACGTGGCTCTTCTTGACGTGCAGCGTGATGTTCCACGGCACCTTGAACGACGGCTCGTCGAAGCAGGGAAAGGTGCGTCGCGCATCGATCGGCTCGAAGAACGTGTAGGCGTACCAATCGTCGGGGCCGGCGCCCTCGGAGACGCGATAGAGCCCGCGGCTCTTCTCGGAATCCATCTTGCCGTGGAAGCGCACGACCAGCTGCGCCTTGCCGGCCGCGAGCGGCCTGACCGGCGCGAAGCCGACGAGATCGGGCGGTGCCGGTACCACACGCGCCGCGCTCGTCGTGCCGCCGGCACGGACCTCGGCGCCATCGATCGCCAGATCGACCGCGTGCAGCCACACGGCGGCGGCCGGCGCGTCGATCGCCAGATCGATCGTCACGCTCCCCGAGTAGGTCGGCTGCGCCGGTACCACCTTTAGATCGAGCGCGTACTTCGTCGGCCGCACGCTGGTCGGCAAGCGAAACGGCGGCGGCGTGAGCGGCGCATCGGCGCCCAATGAGGTGACGGCGATCAGCGAGACGACGACGAGCCCTGCGATTCGCATGGAAACCTCCGCGGCGGACATTAGCAGACCGAACACATTGGACGACGAGACCCACATCACGCGACAGCGCGAAACCGCGTCGGGATGCTAGCGAGATCTGTTACGATGAAGGCGGCGACCGTCTGTTTTGCGTCGCGCCGGGGGGCCATGGGTCGTCGTGTGTCTTGGTTGGCGTGCTTCGCGCTCGTCGCTGGCGGCTGCGGAAGCTCGTCGACCTCGGGTACCGCGGATCTCGCCGGTTGCGTGGGCGCGGCGTGCACGCCCGGCGGTGACGATCTCGCAGGCGGCGGCGGCGGTGGTGGCGGCGGTGGCGGTAGCAGCGGCGACATGGCCGGCGTCGTCCTCGACATGACCGGCCTGGTCGTCGACCTGGCGACGCCACCGGACCTGCGCACGCCACCCGACCTCTTGCCACCACCCGACCTCTTGCCGCCGCCCGACCTCTTGCCGCCGCCGGACATGACGCCGCCGCCCTGCTCGGTGGCATGTAACGGCACCGGCTGCTGCACCGGCATCGCGCCAGCGCAGACCTGCAACACCCCGAGCGCCGCCATCGGCTGCGCCACCGACGGAACCAGCTGCTCCGCCTGCGCCGCCTTCAAGGCCGACGGCTGCGCCGCCGGTCAATGCCGCTGCGGCGCCAACGCCGCCTGCGGCGCCGGCCTCGAGTGTGTCAGCGGCCAGTGCGTCTGCTCGAGCCGCTTCTGCGGCGGCTGCTGCGCCGACGCCTCCACCTGCGTCGCCGCCGCGAGCGACACGCTGTGCGGCGCCAGCGGCTCGACCTGCCTCGACTGCAGCGCCGCCAACGAGACCTGCGCCGCCGGCGTGTGCGGCTGCAAGGGCGCCCAGTGCGGCGCCAACCAGATCTGCGACAGCACCAACGGCTGCGTCTGCGCGCCGAACACCTGCAGCAACGGCAGCGGCTGCGTCACCATCGGTCCCGGCAACTGCGGCCCCAGCGGCGGCACCTGCACGCAGACCTGTGGCGCCAACGCCGATCGCTGCCTCGCCGGCGGCTGCTCGTGCGGTGCCGGCGGCACCACCTGTCCGACGGGACAGCGCTGCTCGGCGGGCGGCAGCTGCGTCTGCGACGCCACCTCGTGCGCCGGCTGCTGCGACGCCGGCGGCAGCTGCGTGACTCCGTCCGACGCTGCCTGCGGCAAGAACGGCGCCGCCTGCACCGCCTGCGGCGGCATCGAATCGTGCACCAACGGCGCCTGCACCGGCTGCGCGAGCAGCTGCACCGGCGGCTGCTGCGCCGGCAGCACCTGTAACGCTCCCGACCCGGCGACGGGCTGCGCCACCGGCGGCGCCGCCTGCACCGCTTGCGGCAGCGGCGCCGATCGCTGCGTCGGCACCGCCTGCTCGTGCGGCCCCGGAGGAACCAGCTGCACCGCGGGCCAGCGCTGCGTTGCGGGCGGTTGCGTCTGCGACGGCTCGTCGTGCCCGGGCGGCTGCTGTGACGCGGCCGGCGTCTGCCACAACACCATCGACACCGCCAACTGCGGCGCCACGCCCGGCACCTGCAGCACTTGCGACGCGACCAAGGCGAACCTCTGCACCAACGGCGCCTGCGCCTGCGGCTCGACGGGCGCGGCCTGTCCGGCCGGCACCACCTGCAGCGGCAGCGGCGCGACGGCGAGCTGCGTCTGCAACGCGACCAGCGGCTGCGCCGGCTGCTGCAGCTCACCCACCGCCTGCGAAACCACGCAGAGCAACTTCAATCAATGCGGCGCGCCCGGCGTCAACGGCGGCTCCTGCGGCAGCTGCAACGTCAACAGCGCCGATCGCTGCACCGCCGGCGCGTGCAAGTGCGGCAGCGGCGCTCCCTGCGGCGCGAACCTGCAGTGCGTCGGCGGCCAGTGCGTGTGCAACGCGGCGTCGTGTCCGACCGGCTGCTGCGACACCTCGACCAATCCGAGCGGCGTCTGCTACCCCGGCGGCGGCACCGACGCCACCAAGTGCGGCTACAACGGCTCGGTCTGCACCTCGTGCGGCGCCAGCGGCACGTGCGGCCAATCGCCCAGCCCTCTCGGTGTCTGCTCCGGCTGCAACGCCACGCTCTGCCCGAGCGGCTGCTGCAGCGGCTCGACCTGCACCGCCGAGGCCGATACGAGCTGCGGCGCCGCCGGCAGCGCCTGCGGAACCTGCGTCGCCACCGCCACCAACCGCTGCGACACGACCTCGAAGTCGTGCGTCTGCGGGTCGACCGGCGGCGTCTGCCCGTCGGGGACGCGCTGCTCCGGCAGCGGCACCGCAGCCACGTGCATCTGCGACAGCACCAGCTGCTCGAACGGCTGCTGCTCCGGCAACAGCTGCCTCGTGGGCGTCAACTGCAGCACCTGCAAGGGCTACCACCAGACCTGCAGCGCCAACACCGACTGCTGCACCGCCAACTGCGTCGGCGGTAAGTGCGAGCAGGCCGCCAGCGCCTGCCTCCTCGTCGGCACCGTCTGCACGCCGTCGAGCTCACCGGCCTGCTGCTCCTCGTTGTGCGAGAAGGATCCAGCCGGCGTCTTCCGCTGCATGCAGGCCGGCGAGTGCAAGCCGCCCGGCCAGAGCTGCCTCCACGCGGCCGACTGCTGCTCGCTTTCGTGCAGCGGCGGCGTCTGCTCGTCGAGCGGTAGCTGCAGTCAGGCGGGGACGAGCTGCAGCGCCAGCTCCGCCTGCTGCGACGACAACTGCGTCGGCGGCCCGCCCGGCCTCTGCACGACCCGCGGCAGCGGCTGCACCACGCTCGGCGAATCGTGCGGCACCAACAGCAACTGCTGCTCGGGCTTCTGCGAGATCCCGACCGGACAGGCGAACGGCCGCTGCGCCTTCATGAACTTCTGCCGCTCCGACGGCGACCTCTGCCAGGCGGACAACGACTGCTGCAACCACTCGTGCGACCCCACCGTCGGACGCTGCCGCTCGGCGGGCAGCTGCTCGGTGCAGAACGATCCCTGCGGCGGCGTGCGCTCCTGCTGCGACACCTTGTGCGTCGCCAACTCGCAGGGTCTCGGCTATTGCACCGCCATCGGCGGCTGCCGCGTGCAGAACGAGCCGTGCGTCGCCGACGCCGACTGCTGCAGCTGGGACTCCAACGGCGCGACCCACGCCGGCGCCTGCGCCGCCGATTCGAGCGGGGTCAAGCGCTGCCAGAAGACGACGTCGTGCCTCGCCGACGGCGAAGTGTGCGGCGGCCAGGGCGCGTCGCAGAACTGCTGCGCGGCGCAGGGCAACGTCAAGAACTGCTGGCCCACCTCGACCGGCGTCTCGCGCTGCTTCGTCAAGCCGGCGGTCTGCAAGCCTGCGGGCACGCCGGGGAGCCCGACGCCCTGCAGCATCCCCGACGAGTGCTGCTCGAACGTGTGCGTCGCCAATCCGAATTCGCCGACCGGCTTCGCGTGCGTCGGCGCCTGCTTGCCAGAAGCGGGACAGGACTGCAGCACCATGAGCTGCGGCGCCGGGCTCGGCTGCGTCAACAACGTCTGCCAGAACGCGCCGGCGTGCACCGCCGACGCCGACTGCTGCAACGGAGCGCTGTGCCAGAACGGCAGCTGCGTCACGTCGGGCCAGAGCTGCGCGCCCATCGGCGGCACGTGCAGCGCCAACGCCGACTGCTGCTTCGGCAACTGCAGCGGCGGGTTCTGCGGCAAGCCGGGCTGATCAGTCGTCGCGGCCCACGCGCAACCGGTTCTGCCGCTCGAGCTCGTACCT
Source organism: Myxococcales bacterium (assembly GCA_028287105.1). GTDB lineage: Bacteria > Myxococcota_A > Polyangia > Palsa-1104 > Palsa-1104 > JAQBQH01. Next base: position 31,505 of record JAQBQH010000167.1, on the reverse strand, counting down.
CTTCGGGCCCACCGCCTCGAGCGCTTGGGCCAGGCCCGCCGATTTGAGCAGCTCTGCGGTGACGCGATCCGGCACGGCCGGGATCATTTGCTAATGGAAGAGCACGAGCGCCTGCGCATGGGACGTGCCGAGCGTGCCCTTGACGTCGACCTTGCCGTCGCACTTCGAGTGGAACGTGACGATGTCCTGCTCGATCAGCGTCGCGCCGTTGACCTGCTGGATGACGCTCATGCCGGCGATCGGGTTCTTGCGGCACGAAGGATCGAGGATCACGCCGGTCAGGGTCACCTGCCCCGTCGCGCCGGTGGAGGCGCCCTGCTGCGCGCCGTCGACGGTGAAGACGTCGTCGGCGGGATCGCCGGCGGTGCCGCGCGCGTCGACGTCGACGGTCCACGACGACTGCGCCGCCAGCGTCGCGCCGGTCGTGACGCTCACGTTCTGGCCGGCGTAGGCGACCGTCGAGTGGCCGTTGTCGGCGGTGACCTTGACGCCGATGGCCTGGCTCACCGACACGTTACCGTCGTCGACGCCGATGCCGTACATCATGCCGAGCGTGGCGCGGTCGCTCGCCGTCCAGCTTCCGCTCACGGCGACCTGACCGTTGCCGGCGCCGCCAAGCGGGAGCGGACAGGTCGTGCCGAGCGTGATGCCGGCGACGCCGCTGCACGGATAGGCGGCCGAGCAGCCCTGCGTGACCGAGACGCACGCCATTGGACCGTTCATGCCCGCGTTCACGATCGACGCCGAATGGCCGATCGACGAGGCGGCCACGAGCGCCACTTCCATTCCGCTCAGGTCGGCGTCGCCCGTTCCGAAGCAACCCGCGCACATCAAGGCGAGCGATAAGCCCAGCCGCATGGAGCCCCCCTGAGCGTCATTTTATCACGGCGCGGTGACGCTGCGTCGAATGGCGGCCAACGGCGCAGAATCATCGAAGCGCACACCGTCGGAGGTGGGATGTATCCCGAGACGCGCCCACCACGACGGGAGGTCGACCGCCAGCGGCGCGTCGGCCATCCTGCGATAGAGCGACGAGAGGACGTCGACGCCGGTGGCGGCGTCGCCGATGCGCAGCGCGCGCTCGAGGGGCCACGTGGTCGCCAGCGATCCGCCCGCCGCGACGATCGCGCGCATGGCGTCGTCGAGCGAGCGGCGATTGTGGGTGCGCTCGCGGATCTCGAGGTCGGCGACGAAGCAGTAGAGCGCGCCGCCCCAGTAGGTGCGCCCCCAGCTGTGCGTGTGGTCGAGGCCGCGATCGCCCGGCTCGGGCAGACCCTGAGGCAGCCCATCGACGAGATCGCGCCAGACCGTGGTCGCGCCGACGTCGCCGGCGCGGGCGCGCGCAATCGGCTCGAGGTAGGTAGCGAGCCCTTCGGCGAGCCACAGCTGCTTGCGCGGCACCGTCGGCAGCGCCAGATGCACGAGCTCATGCGCCGGCACCCAGCTGCGCATCAGCGCCGCTTCGTCGAGCCCTTCGGGCACCGAGAGCATGAGCGTGGCGCCGCCGCCGCCGAGCGTGCGGCCATGCAGCTCGTCGCCACCGATGGGCACCACGATGACCAGCAGCCGCTCGACGGGGAAGCGGCGGTAATAGCGACGCACGACCTCGGCGGCGCGCGCGAGCGCCTTCATCACGCCCGGCCGCGAGAGGTTGCGCTGCGACGGGACGAAGGCGACCTCGACGGCGGCGTCGGGCAGCTTGATGGTCTGCACCGTCACCGCGCCGAACGCCGAGTAGGCGCTGTCGAGGAGCGTCGAGACGTCGGCGCCGTAGCTGTCGGCCGCGACGCGCCGCACGCCGCTGACGAAGGTGGCGCCGCGAACGCGGAAGCGATAGTCGCGGCCCGGTGCTGGATGGAGCGGATGGAGCAGCCACGTCGACGGCGGAGCCTGGATGACGCCGCCGAGGCGCTGGCCCGCCTCTCCGTCGAGGCGCTCGGCCGCGCGGCGCAGCTCGAAGCGATAACGCAGCCGACAGCCCTTGGCGCACGACGGGATGAACCACGAATCGCCGCGCGCCGCGACGGGACGCCACTTGCCCGCCTCTTCGACGACGACATCGCGCACGAACGGCTCGGCGCCGTCGTCGACGCTGAGCTCCTCCGAGTAGCCCGGCGCCAGCGTCGCGTCGATACGCAGCTCCTTCGCGTCGACGTCGGCGTCGACCTCGTAACGCCACGCCGGCTCCGCCGCCTCCGCCGCGCCGGCGAAAACGAGCATCAGCGCCAGCGCGCGAGCCACCACCATCGTCACGATATAAGATGTGTCATGCGCGCGTGCTACGTGGCAGCGCTGTTTCTGCTGTCGGCCTGCCAAGATCGTTCGGTCGTCGATCTCGACGGCCGCCCCAAAGAGCTCCCGGGCCTGTCAGCGCTCGTGTTCACCTCGCCCGGCTGCCCCATCGCCAACCGCTACGCGCCCGAGATCACGCGCCTCGCCGCGCGCTTCCAAGGACGCATCAGCTGGTGGCTCGTCTACCCCGACGCCTCCCCCGCCGAGGCCCGCGCAAACCTGACCGAATATGCGCTCGCCATCCCCGCCCTGCGCGATCCGACGCATCGCCTGGTCGCCCGCACCCACGTCGAGGTCACGCCCGAAGCCGCGCTGCTACGCGACGGCACGCCGGTGTGGCACGGCCGCATCGACGATCGCTTCGCCGACATTGGCAAGGAGCGCCCGCAACCAACCACGCACGATCTCGAGGACGCCATCACCGCCCTCGTCGACGGCAAACCCCTGCCTGCGCCTCACCCCGCCGTCGGCTGCGCCATCGAACGCCGCTGACCCGTCATCTTGAATGGCGAAGATCATCACGCTCCCTAGCGCCGCCGCCGCGCGTCCTCGAGCTGCGCCCGCACCCGCACGTTACCCGGGTCCAACTTCAACGCCCCCTCGAACTCCGCCATCGCCCCCTTCACGTCGCCCGACATCAACAGCGCCCTCCCAAGGTTGGCCCGCGCCGGCACCAGCGACGGCGCCAGCTCCACGGCGCGGCGATACGCAGCAACTGCATCCGCGAAGCGCCCCTGCTCCGCCAACGTGTTGCCCAGGTTGTAGTGCGCCCGCGCTCCACCCCCGCGGCTCAGCTCGCGCCGATACTTGGTCTCGCGCAGCTTGACCTTGTCGCCCTCGGTCGCCAGCCGCAGCTCGAACGTGACGTTGCCCATCTCGTCGACGCTGCGCTCGCCGGTATGCACGCGCACGGGCGGCCGATTCGGATTACGCGGGTTCGCCTCGCTGTTGTCGTAGCCGAGCGCCATCGACAGCGTCGAGCCGGCCGGCACGCGCATCGGCTGCGCCAGCACGTACTTCTCCTGCCACGCCGGATCCCAGTCGTCGATGGCGAGCAGCGGCCGCTCGACGCCGTCGGGCGTGGTCGCCCACACGCGCACCGTGCGCCCGAGATAGTGGAGATGCGGAAACAGCGTGAGCAGCTCGACGTCGACGGGCAGCCAGCTGTCGTCGCGCAGCGTGAACGCCTCGCCCGGCGGGATGTCGATGCGCCCATCGCCGATGCGCCAGGTCATGCGCGACACCGTCGGCGCGGCGTCGGTGAAATAGAGCGCGAGCGTCGGATGGACCGACTCGACCTTGCCGGTCGGCTGCATGTGCAGCTGCATGACGAGGTCGGTGTCGCCATCGATGCGCCAGGCCTGGCCAGCGACGGCCGGCGTCGGCGTCTGCCCCGGCGTCCAGACCAGATAGAAGCCGTCGGGGGACTGCACGTCGCCCGGCTCCATGCCCGGATATCCGACGCGCCCGTCCTCACGGTCGCGCTTGCGCGCGAAGCCGTTGCGGTCGAGGTTGACGATGGCGTGATGGATGGCGCGGCCGTTGGCGCGCAGCTCCCACGCCACCACCCACTTCGTGGTCGCGACGGGCGCGCGCACCACGAAGTTGCGATAGTCGTCGGGCCCGCCGGCGCGCAGCTCGTACGCGGGCATCTCGACCACGGCGTCGGGCGTGCCGAGCTGCCAGCCCGACGCGAACGCCGGCGCCGGCGGAACCGCGGCCGCGTCGCCGAGCGGCGCGCCCGCCTCGGCCCACCGCCGCAGCGTCTCGATCTCGCCGTCGCCGAGCCGGCGCGCGTTCGTGTAGGCGAGGTCGCCCGTCGCCTTCCAGGGCGGCATGATGTGGCGCGACGTGACGCGCGCGATCTGGGTCGCCCGCCGCGCCACGTCGTCGTAGCCGAGGAGCGCGAACGGCCCCGCGCCGCCAGGGCGATGGCACGGCGCGCAGCGCGAGAACACGATCGGCGCCACCTCGCGCGCGAAGGTCGGCGTCGCCGGCGGCGCGCGACGACAACCGACCGCACCAACGAGGATCGAGACGAGCAGGCCGAGACGGCTCAACGCGCTCAATGTAGTACGCGAACGCGGGTGACGCGAGGCTCGGCGTCGCTTTCAGCCGATCACGGCGGCGGCGGCGATGATCGGATCGGGCGCGCAGGCGGGTGCTAAGATCGGAGCGTGCGCTCCCTCGTCTTCGCCTGCGCGGTCCTTTCCGTGTGGGCCGGCTGCTCCTCTCCCACCGCCGTGACCCTCGATGTGTCCGTCGCCGCGGGCGAGGCGCCGCTCTCGTCGCTCGCGGTCAGTGTCTTCGACGCCCATCGTGCGTTGACGCTGCAACGCGGCGTCGACGCGCCGAAGCTTCCCGGCAAGCTCACGCTCTCGCCCGTCCCTGCAGGCGCGCTGCGCATCGCCTTCATCGGTGATGCTCGCCGCTTCGCGTCGGCGCGCGTCGACGCGGTGGCCGGCAAGACCGTCACCGCGTCGGCGACACTCTCGACGATGACGATGGACGCGGATGGCGACCTCGTGCCCGACGACATCGACAACTGCCCCGCCGCGGCCAACGCCGATCAGGCCGACAGCGACGGCGATGGCACCGGCGACGCCTGCGGCGGCCTGACCAACGGCGACCTCGGCATTCCAGTGGCCGATCTGGCGGGGGCCGATCTCTCGCAGGTCGTCGCCACGAAGTGTCCAGTGGCAGGCGCGTTCTGCGACGGCTTCGAGGGCGGCCTCGACACCGGCCTCTGGCAGGGACAGAAGATGGACGCGCGCGCGCACATCACCGTCGACAGCTTTCACGCCTACCGCGGGCTCAACGCGCTGCACATCCATGTCGATCCGTTCACCAATCCACCGGTCGTGTACGAGCAGATCGAGACGTACGAGAACCAGACCAGCTACGTCGATGCGTGGTCGCGTGTCTACGTGTACGTGCCGGCGGCGTCGGAGGGCTTCAGGGCGACGATGCTGAAGATGACGGAGGGCGCCGATCCTTACGGAGCGATCTATCTGGGCATCTCGGATGGTGGCAGGTTCTTCGTCAGCGACTCGGCTTCGGTGCCGTCGACGGTGAAGGAGAGCGCGACGGCGGTGCCGACGGATCGCTGGTTCTGCCTCGAGTGGCATGTGACGTCGGCGGCCAATGACATGTCGAGCGGCGCGACGCAGCTGTTCGTCGACGGGATGGAGCTGGGGGACATTTCGATTGGGAGCAACCTCGTGGCGTATCCGCCGTTCTTGGGGCTGACGCTGTCGAGCGAGTTGGACAATCCGCCGGATCGGCTGGGTGGCGTGGATATCTGGTTCGATGAGGTGCTGGTGGCGGGCACTCGGATGGGGTGCGGGGGGTAGGGCGGAAGAGCGGCAAGGGGGCCAAACAGAGGCACAACTCCGTTGGCAAGAACCGTACGGCTAGAGGAAGGAATCGTGGTAGGCGGGGTCTTCGATGGTGAGGGCGGCGGCGGTGGGGAGGAGCGGGAGGTAGGTGTCGAGCATGACGGCTAGCTCGTCGGTCGATTTGGCGCCGATGCTGTTTTCGTACGCGCCGGGGTGGGGGCCGTGGGGGATGCCGGAGGGGTGGTGGGAGATGCTGCCGGGGCCGACGCCTTTGCGGGAGGTGAAGTTGCCGCGGCAATAGAAGAGGAACTCGTCGCAGTCGACGGAGGCGTGGGGATAGGGGCAGGGGACGGCGTCGGGGGCGAAGTCGACGGGACGCGGGACGAAGCTGCAGATGAGCGCGCCCTGGGCGGCGAAGGTGCCATGCCAGGTCGGGGGCAGGTGCACGGAGCTGACGCGCGGTTGGAAGTTCAAGATGGGGAACGCCCAGGGATAGACCGTTCCGTCCCAGCCGACGACGTCGAGCGGCGAGCTCTCCCAGGCGAAGCCGTGGAAGGCGCCGCCGCGCTTGACCACCACGGTGCGGATCGATTCGTCGAGCGGTCCGACGAACTCGGTGGTCTTGAAGTCGCGATGCGAATAGGGCGCGTCCATGCGCAGCTGACCGACGCCGTTGCGAAACTGCGCCAGAGGGCCGATGCCGCCCGCCGACTCGATCGACAGCCAATACTGCGGCGTGTCGTCGAGGACGAAGCGGTGCACGAGGCCACGCGGCACGTAGACGTAGTCGCCGGCGCTGAACGTCAGATCGCCGAGGACCGAGCGCAGCTTGCCGCCGCCTTCGTGGACGTAATACAGATCGTCGCCGTCGCCGTTGGAGAAGTAGGTCGGGTCGGCACCGACGGGACGCAGCGTCGAGAGCACGACGTCGCGGTTGAACAGGAGCGGCACGCGCGCATCGACGACGGTGCGCCCCGCCGCCGCCAGCCGCTGCGACTGATAGTGGCGCTTGCGCAGCGGACGGCGCTCGGCGGCGGGCGCCAGCGACGGCGTCGTCCAGCCGTGTGACAGCTCGACCGAGCGCTGCGCGTGCGGCCGCCCGCGGTGATACAGGATCGTGTACGGCCCGTCGAAGCCGTCGCGCGTGAAGCACTCCTCGTAGTGCAGCTCACCGCCGGCGCGCAGCGCCAGGTGATGCTTGGGCGGGACGGTACCGACGACGCGCCGCTCGAGCACTACGACACCCGCGCGCCGAGCCCGCGCTCCTGTCGCTGCTGCCGCTCGATGCTCTCGAACAGCGCCCGGAAGTTGCCGGCGCCGAACCCGTTCGATCCCTTGCGCTGGATGATCTCGAAGAAGAACGGGCCCGCCGTCGGATCGTCGTGAAGGTCGGCCGACTCCTTCAAGAAGATCTGCAGCAGATACTTTCGCGCCGCCTCGCCGTCGACGAGGATCTCGAGCTCACGCAAGGTCGGGATGTCTTCGTCGATGCCGCCGACGCCGATGCGCTGCAGGCGCTCGGGCAGCATGTCGTAGTACGACCCCGGCGTCGGCATGAACTCCACGCCGCGCCCGCGCAGCCCGCGCACCGTCGAGATGATGTCGGCGACCGTGAGCGCCGCGTGCTGCACGCCGTCGCCGCGATGGTCCTCGGAGAAGATGTTGATCTGCGACTCCTTGAAGAACGGTCGCATCGGCTCGTTGTTGGCGAACTTCACGGGCGAGTGGGGGTCGACCATGACCACCGACTTCAGGCCCGAGCCCATCTCCGCCTTCTTGGCGCCTTCGTTCGTCACGTCGCTGGTGTGGAACTGCACCGTCCAGAAGCGCTCGAAGCCGAGCACGTGCTCCATCCACAAGAGCGCCGGCGCCATCGTCTGGAAGTTGGTCGTGATGTGATCGACCGCCTTGAACCCGAAGCGATTCTCGCCGCCGATGGGCTTGGCGTGCGCGACCATGCCGGGGAAGAGCGGCGCGTAGCCCTTGCGCTCGACGAAGCGGAAGGTGGTGTCGCCGAACGGCGTCGTGATCGAGAACATCGACAGCGTGCCGCCGCCCTCCGAGAAGCGCGCGATGTCGCTGATCATGGTGCCGCCGCGCTCGTCGAGGAGCTTGAACGTCTTCTCGATGTCGTCGACCTCGAAGACGATCGTGCCCACGCCCTCGGGATGCTTGCGCAGCCAGCGGAACGCGCGCCCGCCCTCGCCTGCCGGCTGGCAGATCACCATCGTCACGGTGCCGGCCTTGAACACCGCCGAACGCTGCCGCCCTTCGACCTCGAGCTCCGGCGAGGAGATGCCGATTTCGGCGAAGTCGAGGCTGTCGATCAAGAAGCGACGCACGCGGTCGAGGTCGTGGACGTAATAGAGCAGCGACTCGATCTTGCGAATTCCGAGGGACTCCAGCTGGGCCATCAGCGACTCCTACTGCGGGACTGCGTCGGGTTGACGCTCTGCATGAGCATGGATGAACGCGGGCAGCTTCGCGCAAGCCTCTTCGACGCGCAGGAGCAGCGGCCAGCGCGCGACGTCGAGGTCGAAGCGCCGCGCATGATAGAGCTGCGGCACCAGGCAGACGTCGGCCACCGAGACTTCGTCACCGACGAGGAACTTGCCCGCGTGCGGCTGTGCCGACGCCTCGAGCCCGTCGAGCCCGCGGCCGAGGAAGTAGTGCAGCCACGCCTTCTCGTCGACGCCGTGCGCCTTGAGCTGCCGCATCGTGTCGGTGTTCTGCATGGGCTGAATGCCGGCGTTGACCAGCTCCGAGAGCTGCCGCGCCCGCGCGCGCAGATACGGATCGCGCGGGTAGAGCGACGGCAGCGGCGCCGTGTCCTCGAGATAGGCGATGATCGCCAGCGACTGCGACAGCTGCCGCCCGTCGTCGAGCACCAGCGTCGGCACCTGCGCCATCGGGTTGAGCGCGAGGTAGTCGTCCGCCTTCTGCTCGCCCTTGACGAGGTGCACCGGCACGTACTCGTAGGCGACGTTCTTGTAGTTGAGCGCGATGCGCACCCGCCACGACGCGGTCGAACGCCAGAACGCGTAGAGCTTCACGGCTGCACCACCTTCTGCGCGATGCGCCCGAACAGGCTCGAGCCGTCGGGCGCGCGCATCTCGATCTCGACGGTGTCGCCGACCTTCATGAACGGCGTCGACGGCTTTCCGCTCTCGATGGTCTCGATCATGCGCCGCTCGGCGAGGCAGGAGATGCCGCGCTCGCGATCGGCGTTCGAGACCGTGCCCGAGCCGACGATGGTGCCGGCGGTGAACGCGCGCGTCTTGGCCAGGTGCTGGATCAGATCGAAGAACGAGAAGTGCATCTCGGGACCCGCGTCGGTGTCGCCGACGACCGCGCCGTTGTAGGTCGTGCGCAGCCGGAGGTGCACGCGGCCGTCGTGCCACGCCGCGCCCAGCTCGTCGGGCGTGACGGCGAACGGCGAGAACGCGGTGGCCGGCTTCGACTGGAAGAAGCCGAAGCTCTTGGCCAGCTCGGCGGGCACCAGGTTGCGCAGCGTGACGTCGTTGGCCAGCATCAGGAGCTTGACGTGCGACGCCGCGTCGCTCGCGCGCGTTCCGAGCGGCGTGTCGTCGAGGATGGCGCAGACCTCGGCTTCGAAGTCGAGCCCCCAGGCGGCGTCGACGAGGCGAATCTCCTCGGTGGGCCCGAGCAGCACGCCCGAGCCGCCCTGGTACACGAGCGGGTCCGAGCGCAGCGTCTCCGGCGGCTCGGCGCCGCGCGCCTTGCGCACCAGGATGACGTGGTTCAGAAACGCCGAGCCGTCGACCCACTCGTAGGCGCGCGGCAAGGGCGCATGCAGCGCGCGCACGTCGAGCGGCTCGGACGACGGCGCCGCGCCGCGCTCGAGGCGCTCCGACAGCTCGCGGAGGAGCGGCTCCGCGCGCGTCCAGTCGTCGAGCGCCGCCTGCAGCGTCGGCGCGATCCCGGTGGCGGCCGCGTAGCGCGCGCCGTCGCGGGTCGCCACGATCAGCGTCCCATCGCGCCCGCCAGCCCTGAGCGTCCCGAGCTTCATGCGCGCTTGTCTACCACGCTCGTGCGAGCGAACCAACCGACGATGCGCTCGAGCGCGCGTGCGTCCTCGTCGTCGAACGCGCCCCGCTCCGCCGCGTCGATGTCGAGGACCGCGACCAGCGCCCCATCCCGCCCGAGCACCGGCACCACGATCTCCGAGCGCGACCGCCCGTCGCACGCGATGTGCCCCGGGAACGCCTCGACGTCCTCGACGACCACGGTGCGCCGCTCCGCCGCCGCCATGCCACACACGCCGCGGCCAAAGGCGATCTCGAGACAGCCGAGCGTTCCCTGGTAGGGCCCCACGCGCAAGAGCGCTGGTTCGACCACGCGATAGAAGCCGGTCCACAGATGGCCGAACCCTTGATGCACCACGCAGCTGATGGTGGCCATCGCCGCGATGTCGTCGTCGCCCACCCCGCCGAGCAGCGACGCGAGCTGCGCCTCCAGCTGCGCCCACGCCTCCGCTTTGGGCAGCCCGCGCACGTCGAGCGTCGTCTCGGCCATGCCTCCGCATAGCACAAATCCCATATCGCGCTGCGTCGAGGCCGCGCGCTCCGACTGGATCCTCGAGTGGACACCTGGCCCCCGCGCACGAGGCGAGAAACGCACCGAAGAAGGTGCTCATGTCATTGCGTATTGAACGGTTTTGCAATTCGTCGTATGAACGGACCGTGCGCTGGAGCCTGATTGCGGCGTGCCTCCTGGTCCTGGGCCTCGCTGTGGGCGGCTGTTACACCCCGCAGGTCAAGAACGGCGGCTTCGCCTGCATCGCGACCGACGATCCGCCCTGCCCCAAGGGCTACTTCTGCGTGGGCGGATTCTGCGTCGACAATCCGGCCCTCGTCGTCCCCGACGACATGACCGTCCTCGGCGACATGTCATTCCCGATCAACGACTTCTCGGCCGGCCCCGACATCGCCAAGGTGCAGGACCTCGCGTCGACGATGGCCGACCTGGCGACCGGCGGCTCGTGCGGCATGTCCGGCGATCAGTGCGTCACGCAGAGCTGCTGTCCCGGCGCGGTCTGCTTCCTCATCAGCTGCATCTGATCAGCATCCGCTGAATCTGATCCGCCTCCGCTGCATCTAGTCAGCGCTCGCGCCTCACCCCACCGACGACGATCACGCGCCACTTCGCCGACGCCAGCTGCGTCTCGTCGGCGCCGCCCTCGTCGAGCAGCGCCTCGTCGAGCAGCGCGCCGTCGAGCCGCGCCCCCTCGAGGTTGGCGCCGCGCAGATCGCAGCGCTTGAGCACCGCCTCGCGCAGATCGGCCGCGCGCAGCTCGGCGCCCGCCGCCTGCGCCCCCGTGCAATAGGCGCCACGCAGATCCGCGCCCACCAGCGTCGCGCCCTCGAGCACCGCCTCCACGAAGCGCGCCCGCTCGAGCATGGCCCCGTCGAGCTCCGCGCGATTGCACAGCGCGCGCTCGAAGTCGGCGTCGGCAGCCTGCGCCCCGACCAGCGACGCTTCCGTCAGATCGGCGCCCGCCAGGAAGGCGCCGCGCAGATCGATCTCGCGCCCATCGACCCAGCTCAGGTTCGCCCGCGCCAGCGACGCGCCGTCGAGCCGCGTCCCCGTCAGGTTGGCCTTGCGCAGATCCGCCCCATCGAGCCGCGCACCCGACAGCGCCGCGCCCGACAGGTCCGACTGCACCAGCGGCGCCGCGCTCAGATTGACGCCGTCGAGCGCTCGCGCCAACCGCCAGCGCAGCGACGGAGGCGCCGCCGCCACCCCGATGCCCGCCAGCGTCGCCCACAGGCGCGCCGCCGCCTCACGTCCCTCCCACGCCCAGGACGACACGGCCTTCTCAGTGCGAGCGAGCCCTCGACGACAACCGGCTAGTCCTCGGTCGCAACCGGCTCCTCTTCGTCGTGGCCTTCGTGCAGGTCCTCCGGCTCGGTCTCGCCGGCGAAGTTCGACCGCGGGCCTGCCTCGGCCCCGCCGCCGCCCGTGCGACCCTGCACCAGCTTGGCCGGCTCGTCCTTGACCGGCGCCACGAAGGTCTCCCACGCAGCGGCCGCCTTGAGGGCGTCGCCGAGGCTCATGCCCTTGCGCACCATCTCGTTGACCCGCGCCTTGGCCTCGGGCGTCAGACGGCGCGCCGGAACCACGGCCGGAGCATCCTCGCTCAGCTGACCGAAGCGCGGCTTGGCCGCCGCCGGTGCCGGCGCCGCCGGCTTCTTCACCGGGGCTGCTGCCGTCGCCGCCGCCGGCTTGGCGGCCGGACGCGGAGACTCCTCCTCGTCATCGTCGAGGTCATCGTCGAGATCGTCGTCGTCGTCGTCGCCCTCGTCGGCCGCGGCCACCTCGTCGTCTTCCACGGGCGGCTTCTTCGCGACCTTCGGCGGCACGGTCTTCTTGGGCGCTTTGGGTGCGGCGGCCTTCTTGCCTTTGCTGGGCGTCTTGGCGGGCATTCCCGCGATCTAACACGCATCCGCGGGAAAAAAAACAACAGGAACTTTGGAGGGGCGAAACTACGGGATCGCCGCTGAGGCTATCGGCGAGTTAACGGCAGCGATTTGACGTCGGAACGCACTGCCTGCTCTTGGCCGTGCCGGTCGTCGCGCTGCCCACCAGCTTGCACTTGTAGTTGGTCGGGCAGCCGCTGTCGTCGATGCATTCGAACGTGCAGACCTTGGCCGTCGTCGAGATCTTGGTGCAGCGGTTGCCGTCGGCGCCGCAGCTCGCGTCGGTGGTGCAGCTCTGGCAGAGCTTGGACGCATCCGACATCGGCTGATAGCGCGGGTTCGACTCGACGCCGTGCAGGCCGTACTGCGAGTGGAAGCCGGACCCCTGGTCGGCGTCGAAGCCGGCGACCAGCTCCGAGACCTTGACCGGCTGGAGCTTGCCGTAGGCGTTGTTGAACAGCGCCTTGAGCAGCCGCTCGGCCGAGGCCTCGGTGCCCGCGTTGGAGAAGCTGGTGGTCGTGATGACGTTGAGGCTCTGGTGGTCGGCCTTGGCCGGGTTCTTCCAGAACGCCTGGCCGAGGTCGTAGGTGTCGCAGCCGTTGGCGAGGACGATCTGGTAGCTCTTCGGCATCTCCGCCGTCGGGATCTTCGAGTCGTCCATGTCGCCCTCTTCGGTCTTGCGCCAGTTGGCCAGCGCGAAGCCGTAGAGCGGGCCGGAGTGGCCCTCGAAGACGATGACCTCGCGATGCGCCAGCGAGTCGCGCATGTCGGCCTCGAGCACCTTGCCGCCCGCGTCGCTGTCCGGATCGGGACCGATGACCTGGTTGGCCGGATCGCCGGGGTGGAAGATCGAGATCTTGACGACGATGCTCTTGCCGTTCGACTTGATCGTCTTGGTGAGCGGCCCCGAGGTGCGGTCGTACTTGTCGAACGACGAGACCGGCGACGCGAAGCCCTGGCCCGTCAGATACGAGTACAGGTTGCGCGCGCCCTTGATGTCGTAGCGCGCCCAGTAGTCCCAACCGAAGTGAACGCCGACGCTGATCTCGCCGTCTGCGACGAGCCGATCGTAGGCGAGCCAGGCGTCGGGCGAGGCGACCTGCTTGGTCACCTTGAGGGTCATCTTCTCGAGGTCGGCCGCCGTCAGCTTCGACGGATCGAAGCTGTCCCACGGCGACGAGCGGTACCACTCGTGGTTGAACTCGAGCTGCGAGAGCTCGTCGTTGGTCGGCTTGCCCAACGGCAGCGTGAACGACGCGCCCAGCTTCGTCACCAGCGCCTTGGGACCGGCGACCTGGACCTTCCACGGGAACGAGAAGGTCTTGCCGTCGGCGGCGGCGACCAGCTCGCCGTCCATCTCCGAGGCGAACCGCGTCAGCGCGCTGAAGCCGCCGTAGGCCTTGTTCGATTCCTCGTCCTCTTTGTCGATGAGGTACGTGTTGAGGAACCAGCTGATGGCGACGTTCTTGAGCTGCACCAGCTCGCGCGCGCGCTTGAGCTTCGCGTCCGCGGCGGTCAGCGTGTCCTCGACGGTGACCGTGCCGGTGCCGGTGAACCAATACTCGGCCGCGCTCGAGGAGAAGAAGTCGTCTTCCTTGCCCTCGGGAACGATGACGTCGTCGTCGTTGGAGGCGGCGCCGCCGACCTCGGCTCCGCAGCCTGCGACCAGGGTGATGACGGCAAAGAAGGCGAGCATGGTGGATTTCATGCTCGCGCCCTGTAGCAAGAGGTGCGCCGATGTAGGTGTATGTGTATTCGAGCAGTTACCGGGGCCTGCCGGTGGCGCCGACCGCAGCCATGGGTTCAAGAGTCTCCGGTTTCGCGCGCCTGTGCTAGGGTCCCTCGCCATGCGCGCGCTGACCATTCTCCTCCTCGTTGCAGTCGCCTCGCCGGCCGCGAGCGCCGCCGAGCGCACCAGGGTCTCGGTGCCTGTCGAACGCTACGTGCTGCCCAACGGGCTGGTCGTGATCCTGCACGAGGATCACCGCTTGCCGACGGTGGTGGTCGACCTGCTCTTCCACGTCGGCTCCAAGGACGAGAAGAGCGGCCGCTCCGGCTTCGCGCATCTGTTCGAGCACCTCATGTTCATGGGGACCAAGAACGTCCCCAACGGCAGCTTCGACACGATCATGGAAGGCGCCGGTGGACAGAACAACGCCTCGACGAGCGAGGACCTCACCAACTACTTCGACATGGGGCCGGCAAACCTGCTCGAGACCTTCATGTGGCTCGAGGCCGATCGGCTCTCGACGCTGCCCGACGCGATGACCAAGGCGAAGGTCGACCTGCAGCGCGACGTCGTCAAGAACGAGCGCCGTCAGGGCATCGAGAATCGCCCCTACGGCCGCGTGGAGCTCGAGATCCCCGACAAGCTCTATCCGGCGACGCATCCGTACCACCATCCGGTGATCGGCTCGCACGAGGATCTGAACGCCGCCAGCGTCGAGGATGTGAAGTCATTTTTCCGTCAGTTCTACGTGCCGTCGAACGCGTCGCTGGTGGTGAGCGGAGACTTCGCGTCCGCCGAAGCGAAGAAGCTGGTCGAAAAATATTTCGCGTGGATGCCGAAGAAGCCGGTGCCGCCCCACGCCGCGCCGAAGCCGGTGGTGATGGCCCGGCCGGCGCGCGGTGGCTTCAAGGACGCGGTGCAGCTGCCGCGCGTGGTGCTGGCGTGGCATTCGCCGCCGGGCTTCAGCGCCGGCGACGCCGAGAGCGAAGTGCTGGCGGCGGTCCTGGGCGGCGGCAAGTCGTCGCGGCTGTATCAGGCGCTCGTCTACGATCGCAAGCTCGCCGAGTCGGTGCAGGTCGAGCAGCGGCCGACGCGCTACGGCTCGCAGTTCGTCATCGAGGTGACGGCGCAGTCGGGCCACACCGCGGCGGAGCTCGAGCAGGCCGCCGACGAGGAGGTCGCCAAGCTCCTCGGCGCGGCGCCGGCCAGCGACGCCGAGGTCGAGCGCGCGCGCGCGTACGTGCAGACCCACTCGCTACGGGCGCTCGAGTCGCCGGTGCTGATGGCGGTGACCATCAACCAGTACGAGTACTACTTTGGAGATCCGAAAAAGATGGAGACGCTGCAGCTCGGCCGCTTCGACGAGGTCACCACCGCCAGCGTCGGAACCTGGGCCAAGAAGATCCTCGGGACGCCGCGCGTCACGATCACCGTCGAGCCGGACGGAGGTGCCAAATGAAGCGCGCGCTCGTGATGGCGCTCTCGCTCGCGGCGCTGCCCGCGCTCGCGGCGAAGCCCGATCTGACCAAGCAGCCGGAGCTGACGCCGTTGGCGTCGTGGAAGGCGCCGGTGCCGACCTCGAGCATGACCGCCGCCGGAACACGCGTGGCGGTGCTGACCGAGCACTCCCTGCCGATCGTGCACGTGCTCATGACGGTGCCGGCGGGGAGCGCGTGGGACCCGGTCGATCGGCCGGGTCTCGCGGCCGCGGTCGCCATGATGTTGCAGGACGGCGGCGCCGGAAAGCGCACCGCGCCCGAGGTCGCGCAGGCGTTCGCCGATCTCGGCATCGAGGTCGAGGAGCACGTCGACAGCGACGAGGTTCAGCTCGAGCTGACGGTGCTGGCGCGCAACCTCGATCGCGCGCTGACGCTGCTCGGCGATCTGGTGGCGCGCCCGCGCTTCGAAGCGACCGAGTGGACGCGCGCCCGCGCCCGCCGGCTCGACGAGATCCGCCGCCGCATGGACGAACCGCGCCACATCGTCGAAGACGTCTTCGACCGCGTGCTCTACGGCGACCATCCCTACGGCCACTCGTTCCTGGGCACGCTGCCGTCGATCAACGCGATGACCGTCGAAGAGCTGCGCAGCTTCTACGCCGCGCACTACGGTCCGCGCGCGGTCGCCATCGCGCTCGTCGGTGACGTCGAGCAGGCGGCGGCGACGCAGGCCGTGGCGCGTGCGCTCGACGGCTGGAAGTCGACCGCGCAGCCGCCGGCGCCGCTGCCTGCGCCGAAAGTGACGCCGGCGCGCGTGGTCATCGTCGACCGTCCGGGCGCGCCGCAGTCGCAGATCCGCGTCGGGCACCTCGGCCGCGAGCGTCGCTCGCCCGACTTCGCCGTCATGTCGCTGCTCGAGACGGTGTTGGGCGGCTCGTTCACCTCGCGGCTCAATCAGAACCTGCGCGAGAAGCACGGCTACACCTACGGCGCGCGCGCCAACTTCGATCTGCACCAGGTGGCGGGGCCCTTCTGGTGCGGCGCCGGCGTGCGCACCGACGCGACCGGCCCGGCGCTCAAGGAGACCATCCTGGAGCTGCAGGGCATGCTGGCGCCGATGCCGCCCGAGGAGCTGGGCAAGGGGCGCTCCTTGGTGCTGCAGTCGGTGGTCGAGTCGTTCGCCGACGGCAATCGCGCCGCCTCGTACATCGCCGACCTCCTCGCCTTCGGCCTGCCGCTCGACTACTGGTCGCGGCTTCCCGCGCAGCTGGCGGCGCTCGATGTCCCGTCGGTGACGAAGGCGGCGGGCAAGCTGCTCACGCCGAACAACCTGACCATCGTCGTCGTCGGCGATCGCAAGGCCATCGAGCCGGAGATGCGCCTCTTACCGTTCGTGAAGTCGATCGAGTTCCGCGACGTCGAGGGCAAGCTCCTCAAGTAGTCCGCGCTCGCGTAGTCCGCTCTCAAGTCGTCGGCGTCGGCCGCCCGCCGGTGTGGTGTAGCCGCAGCTCGCCGCGCAGCTTGTCCAGCTTCTCGTGCAGCTCCGAGATCTCCACCATCGCCTTGACGTTGACGCGATACTCCGCGTCGCTGCGCACGCGATCTTTCGCGTCCTGGCGGTTCTGGCTCATCATGATGACCGGCGCCTGCAGCGCCGCCAGCGACGAGAGAATCAGGTTCAACAGGATGAACGGATAGATGTCCCACTTGAGCGGCGTCGCGTTCAAGATCATCCAGAAGCCCATGAAGCCGAGGAAGAGAAAGATGAACCTCCACGAGCCGCCGAACGCCGCCACGGCGTCAGCGACGCGATCGCCGACGCTCGACTTGTCCTCGATGAGCTCGTTGGGATCCTGCACGCGCTGCTTGAGCAGCTTGTCGGCGCGGCGGATGCGCTTGGCCAGCGCCGAGAGCACGTCGAGCGACGCATCCGGCTGACGCCGTAGGAAGTCGACGAACTCGGGCCGCTCCAGCACCAGCGCCTCGACCTCGGTGAGGGCGACGGCGGTGGTCGAGCGGGTGCCGCCATCGAGGAGCGAGAGCTCGCCGCAGAGCTCGCCCGGCTCGAGGATGTCGACGATCAGCTTCTCGCCGCTCTCGTCGAGGACGCTGAGCTCGATGCGCCCCGAGCGGATGACGTAGCAGATGCCGCCCTGGTCCCGCTCGTGGAACAGCTGCTGCCCCGACTTGAAGGTGATTTCGTCCATGAGCGACGCGACCGCCGTGCGCTCCTGCTCGTCCATTGGGCTGAACAGCGGGATATCCTTCAAAAACGAGGCGTTGGCGGGCATGGGCGGCATGCTAGCCTGGAATTAACGTCTCGTCCGCAGCGGTGTCTTATCTTTTGTGACGGTGACGGCGCGACGGCCGATGAGCGAACCCGACCAAGCCGCAGAGCCGGACGACCAGCTGCTCGTCGAGCGTTTTGCCGGCGGCGACGGCGCCGCGTTCGACACGCTGGTGCGGCGCTATCAGCGCCAGCTCTACTGGCTGGCGCTGCGCTACGTGGGCAACGACGCCGACGCCAAGGACGTGGCGCAGCGCGCGCTGGTGCAGGCGTTCACGCGGCTCTCCGAGCTGCGCAGCGGCCAGGCCTTTCGCGGCTGGGTCTATCGCATCGCGGCCAACCTGGCGCTCAACGTCGTGCGCGACCGCAAGCCGCAGAGCCCGCTCGTCGACGACGTGGCGGTGGCGCTGACGCGAGAGCCGCTCGTGGAAGAGGAGGCGCAGCGGCGGCTGCGCGCGGCGGTGACACGCCTGCCGCCCAAGCAGCGGCTGGTCGTGGAGCTGCGCGTCTTTCAGGAGCTGTCGTTTGCCGCGGTCGGCGAGGTAGCCGAGTGCAGCGAGGATTCGGCCAAGGTGAATTTCCATTACGCGCTCAAGAAGCTGCGCGAGCTGATGAACGAGGATGAATCATGACCGACGACGAGGAGCTGCAGGCGAGGCTCCGCCGGCTGGCGGTGAAGCCCGACAAGGACGAGAGGTTCTGGACCGAGATGGCCGCGCACGTGCGCGCCGACTACGAAGCGTCGCGCCTCGTGCCGATGCGACGCCGGCGTCGCTGGGCGGCGCCGCTGGTCGCCGGGCTGGCGATGGCCGCGACGTTCGCGTTGTGGATGCGCAGCCAGCGTCCCGTCGTGCCGCTCAACGATCCGGTGAGCGACGACGTGACCGTGTTCGACGAAGAGGACTCGGGCGAATGGATCGAAGAGCTGAGCCCGGCGCAGCTCGATCGCGTCGAACGGGCGTTCAAGAAAGAGGGGGTCTGAGATGAGGCGGACATTGGCGACGATGATGTTGGCGGCGAGCCTGGCGCTGTCGCTGCCGGCGATGGCGCAGCCGGGCGTCGGGCAGAGGCGCGCGGCGGTGCGCAAGCAGATCGCCGACTATGCGCTCGGGCAGCTGACGCAAGAGCTCGGTCTCGACGCGGCGGCGGCGGCCAAGGTGCGCGAGATCTCGGAGCGCTATGAGCAGCAGATCGCGGGCGTGCACCGTGAGGTGGGGCTGGCGCTGCGCGAGCTCAAGGCGCAGCTGGCGGCGACGCCGCCGAACGACGCGCGGCTGCAGCAGCTGGCCGACACGATCGTCGGCGACCGGCAGAAGGTGCAGGCGCTCGAGGCGCAGCGCACGGCCGAGTACCGGCGCGTGATGTCGCCACCGCAGTTCGCCAAGCTGATCGTGGCCTGGCCGCAGATCAATCGGCAGATTCGCGTGCAGATGTGGAAGGCGATGCACGGCGGACAGGCGCCGGCGGCGGGCGAAGAGATCGAATAGATGATATATCGCCTCGCATGCGGTTGGCCGTAGCCAGCGACGAGGAGAAGCGCGCGCGCGATCACGTGACGCACGAGACGTGGGGCGGCCGGCTCGACGTCGCCAGCTGGGTGGAGCGGGAAGAGCGGCTGCGCCGTCATCCTTGGCCGGCGGCGGCGATGGTGTCGTGGCTGTGGCGCGACGCGGACGGCGCGGTGCTGTCGTCGTGCGAGACGTTCACCATGCCGTCGAGCGTCGACGGCGTGCGCGGTCGGACCTGGGCGGTCGCGAGCGTCTACACCGAGGTCGCGCTGCGCAAGCGAGGTCACGCGCGCCGCATGATTGACGCGCTCGTGGCGCGCGCGCGGTCCGAGGGGGCGCAGGCGTCGACGCTGTTCAGCGACGTGGGCGCGCCGATCTACGAGGCGAGCGGCTACGTGGCGCGGCCGGCCGAGGATCTGGTCTTCCCGCCGGCGCCGGGCGCGGCGGGCGCCGGCGTCGATGCGCTGCTCGACGAGACGGTCGACGTCGACGCGCCCGAAGAGGGCTTCACGGTGTGGCCCGACAAGGCGCAGCTCGATTGGCATCTCGAGCGCACGCGCGCCTATGCCGAGCTGTGGAAGCGGCCGCCCATGCCGTCGGTGGGCGCGCGCGCCGGCGAGGCGGTCGCGATGTGGGCCGTCGATTGGCACAACGAGCGGTTGACGGTGCTATTGCTCGACGCGGTGCGCTCGCACGAGGCCGAGGCGCTGGTGCAGGCGGCGCGGCGCACGGCAGGCGCGATGCATCTGCGCGAGGTGCGGCTGTGGGCGCAGCCCTGGCCGTTTCCCGGCCGCGCCGATCTGGGCGGCGATCGCGTCGCGCGGGTGGGCTCGCTGCCGATGATCGCGCCGCTGGTGCCGTCGCTGCGCGCCGAGATGTGGACGCAGATTCCGCGCGCGGTCTGGGTCTAGCGCGGTCTGGGTCTCGCGCCTTCTTCGCGCCTGCTTCGCGCCGTCGAGCGGCCGTCTAGCGGGCGAACTCGACGGGAACGATCAGCCGTAGCGCCCGCGCGCTGATCTCGATGTGGACGTGGTGGGTCGCGGGAAACTCTTCGCCGTCGATCTGCGCCGAGAGCGGCTGGCCCGGCTTCTCGTCGAAGTCGAGATCGATGGTGGTGGCCGAGAGGTTCTCCGAGTGGCGCACGCCGACCGCGGCGAGCGCCTCGGCGGCGAGGCCGCTGCCGTCGAGGTGCACCAGCGCCTTGGAGATCCAGTCGCGCTTGCCGGTGAAGGGGATGACCTCGAAGCGGCCGTCGTCCGGCTGCGCCGCGGGATCGAACACCCAGAGCCCGCCGTAGATGCGCGTGCCTTTGACGATGAGATCGGTGAGGCCGTGCCATTGGCGCGTCTCGCCGTCGGCCGTGACGCGGACGTCGAACTTGCCGTCGTCGACGTAGGAGCCGAGGAAGGTGCGCAGGAGCGCGCCGGCGTAGACGAGCTGGTCGCGCCAGACCTCGCGCACGACGGGGATGTCGCTGATCGCCTTACGGTCCTCGTTGCGCAGCGACAAGACGCGCGGCGAGATACCCCAGCCCGCGGAGTCGAAGAACCAGTCGTCGCGCACGATCGTGCCCGCGGCGTCGCGCGCGCTCAGGCGGCCGGCGTCGAGGCGCGCTTCGTGGCCGTCGACGAGGACGCGGATGTTGCGCGGCAGATCGACGTCGCCGGCCTCGAGGCCGAACGACTTGCCCTGGTCGTTGGCGGTGCCGGTGGGCAGCATGCCGAGCCGGACGTCGGCGGCGCGGCCCGAGCCGAGGATCCCCTTGGCCACCTCGGCGAAGGTGCCGTCGCCGCCCATGTAGATGGCGGTGTCGAGGAGCGGCTCGGCGGTGAGCGTGTCGGCGACGAGCCGCACGGTGCCGCCGGCGGGCGCGGTGGCGAGGAAGCGATGCGCGAGGCCCGCTTCGTCGAGGAGCCGCGTGGCTTCGGCGATGCGCGCCGCGTTCTTGCCGCTCTGCGCGGTGGGGTTGCCGACGAGGAGGTGGCGGACGCTCACCGCCGTACGTTAGCGCGCCGGCTTCGTGGTCGGCAATCCGCCGTCGAGGAGCCGCCGGCGCAGCTCGCGTTTGAGCACCTTGCCGGACGGACCGAGCGGCATGGCGTCGACGAAGGCGTACTCGCGCGGCACCTTGGTAGAGGCGACGCGCGCGCGGGCGAACTCGGCCAGCTCGGCGGCGAGGTCGGGGGTCGCGGCGGAGACGGAGCGCGGCACCACGACGGCCACGACCTCTTCGCCATAGTAGTCGTCGGGGCGGCCGATGACGGCGACGTCGGCGACGGCGGGGTGCGCGGCCAGCGCCGCCTCGACCTCCGATGGGTAGACGTTGTTGCCGCCGCGGATGATGAGGTCCTTGGTGCGGTCGACGATGACCAGCCGGCCGTCGGCGTCGAGCCGCCCGACGTCGCCGGTGCGCAGCCAGCCGTCGTCGAACGCCGCGAGGGTGGCCTCCCGGTCGTCGAGGTAGCCGCTGGTGACGTGCGGGCCGCGCACCTGGATCTCGCCGTCGGCGATGCGAACGGTGACACCCTCGACGGCGCGACCGACGCTGCCGATGGCGCGCGCCGACGGCGGCGCGTCGATGGTGGAGAACGACGCTTCGGTGAGGCCGTAGCCCTGGCGCACCTCGCAGCCGAGACGCGCTTCGGCGCGGCGGCAGAGCGCGTCGGGCAGCGGCGCGCCGGCGGAGAGGACCCAGCGGAGCGCGCGTGGGCGCGGCCCGTCGGCGGCGCAGGCGGCCGCGAGCATCGTCGGGACCGCGGGCCAGAAGGTCACGCCCTCGGCATCGGCGAGCGCCAGCGCCCGCGCGGCGTCGAAGCGGCGCAAAAGGACGACGCGCGCGCCCGTGTGGAGCCCGAGCAGCATGACCATGCGCAGCCCGAACGAGTGCGTGAGCGGCAGCGTGCCCAGGATGACGTCGCCCTCGTCGAGGCCGACGGTGCGCGCCACGTTGGCCGTATGGATGGCGAGCGACGCGTGGCTGAAGGCCGCCGCTTTCGCAGTGCCGGTCGTGCCCGAGGTGTAGAGGATCATCGCCGGCGCGTCGTCGGGCAGCGGCGTCGTGTGGGCAGCCGGCGGTGGCGCGCCGCCGGCCTGGAAGAGCTCGGTCAGGGCGGCGTCGTCGAGGAGGAGGCTGCAGCGCGCGTGAGCGAGGCGATGGGCAACCTCGGGCGGCGCCGACACCGTCGGGATGGGCACCACCGTCGCGCCCGCGAGCGTGACGCCGAGCCAGGCCGCCACGAAGTCGATCGAATTCGGCGCCACCAGCGCCACGCGGTCGCCGGCGACGATGCCGCGCGTCGTCAGCGCGCCCGCGGCCTGCCAGGCGCGCCGCTCGAGCGCCGCGAAGCTGCAGCGCCCGCCCCCGTCGTCGACGAGAGCCTCGCGCTCGCCCCAGCGCGCAGCCGCCGCCGACACGAGCGCCGCGATCATGCGAGCATCATACGCGGCGGTGCACCTCGAGCAACACCTCGGCAACGTCGCCGAGCCCCGAGCGCTCCATGGCGATGAGCAGATCGTTCGTCATGCCGGCATCGACGCAGCGTTTGAAATAGGCCTGGACCCAGCGCAGCGTCTCCACTGCCTCGGCGAAGGGCACACCGGTCGTGTGCATCAAACCCTCGGCGAGGGTCTTCAGGTTGTCCACTTGCCGGGTCTCTTCGCGCATCGACGCTAGGGTTTGCAAGTGCCGCGCCCACAGAATGGCCGCGCGAGACGCGGGATTCTCGACGACCGCTCTCCGGATTCCGGAGAGTGGTGGGCTCTGTAGGCGCCGGCGGCGCGGTGAAGTGCGCGGCCGGCGTGAGCGCGACGGATGGCACGGGGGCTGCTTTGGGGGGCGGCATGGCAAGGCTGGATGCAACGGCAGTTTGGTTTCAACGTGGCGAAGATGCGAAGGCGATGGCGGAGACGCCGTCGACGGAGGACGAGCCCAAGCGCCGTATTCCGCGCATGGTCTGGATCGTGGCGGCGGTGGCGGTGACGGCGGCGATCTTCTGTGTGATCGTGCTGCACATCGCGCATGCGTCGCGGGTGCTGGAGGCGCCGCTGGCGATTCCGTCGGCCGCGGCAACTCCGGCCGCCGCGGCACCACAGACGCAGCTTCCTTCGCTGCAGATTCACAGGGCCGAGCCGGCGGCCGCGGCCGCCCCGCCGGCAGCGTCCTCGTCGGCGGCGCCGCCGTCCGTCGCGCCGGTCAAGCGCGCCACCGCGCGGCCGGCGCCGGAGATCGTGGCCGGCGAGAAGCTACTTCGCCACGGTCGCGCCGCCGCCGCCCTGCCGCGCTTCCAGCAGGTGCTGGCGCGCGACAACGACGATGTCCGCGCCCTCCGCGGTGCCTGCCTGTCGCTCGGCAAGCTCGGTCGCATGAACGACGCCGCCCGCGTCTGTCGGCGCGCGCTCGATCGCGCGCCCGAAGATCTCGAGACCCGCCGCGCGCTCGCGGCGATCTACTACAACGGCGGCGCGTACAAGTGGTCGGCCGCCGAGTGGCGTCAGGTCGTGGCCAAGACGCCGCGCGACGCCCGCGCCAGGAAGGCGCTGCGCGCTGCCGAAGCGCGCTCCGATCGCGGCTAGCAGCTCCGTCGCGTCAGTACAGCCAGCCGGTGAGGCGCGCGTCGACCTCGACACCGACGAGCAGTCGGGTGCCGTCGCCGGGCAGCGCGCCACCGCCGACGAAGGCGCGCACCCACGGGATGGCCGACGGCGTGTAGCCGACCGCCGCGTAGCCGCCGACGTTCCCGTTGCGCGGATCGACGAGCAGTGTTCCGTCGAGGTGATAGCCGCCGCCCCAGCGCCAGACCAGCTCGAAGCGGCCGGTGGCACGCAGGTAGGCGAAGGACCAGCCGCTGGCGTCGCCGCGGATGGCGGCACCGACGGTAAACACGAGTCGGCCGGCTTCGAGCGGATAGCTGCGATCGAGCCCGCCTCGTGCCAGGCCCGCGACGAGCGCGAGATCCGTCCGACCGGCGAGCGGGAAGAGCGCGTTGATGCCGACGATGGGGAACAGCTCACGTGCGGGGCCCCAGATGCGGTCGCCGGGCTTTCGTCCGACGACGATCTCGGAGCGACCGGCCGCGAGCGGCGCGGGCGACGGCGCGGGCGCCAGGGGAAGTCCGGCGAGGAAGCGGTCCAGCGCGCCGGCCACGGCGGCAGGGTTGGACAGCGTCACCAGATGACCGGCGCCGGGGATCACCTCCACCGACGGCGACACCGCGCGCAGGCGCTTCTCCGCAGCGACGAGGACCGAGCCCGGCACGAGGCTGTCGTCGGCGGCCCACACCAGCAGCGTCGGGACGCGTACGTGATCGAGCGCGGCCTCGCTGCGCCGCACCCCTTCGACGTCGAGGAAGGCGCGATAGTACTCGCGCACCGCGCCGCGGCGGCGATGGTCGCTCCATTCGTCGGAGATGAGCGCGACGTCGAGCGGACCGATCTCGTCGCCGCCGACCGAGACCCGGCGCAGCCCCAGACGCACGCCGCCGCCGCCGCCGGCCAGGTGCAAGAACGGCGGCCACACAGACGCTTTCAGGAGCAGCCGCTCCCAACGATTGAGCGTGAACGGCGCCACCGGCGCGGCCACCAGCACCAGCGCCTCGACGCGCGTGCCGAGCCGTTCGGCCAGCCGCGCCGCGATGGCGCCGCCGAGCGAATGGCCGGCCAGCACCACGCGCCCATCGGGCGCGACGGCGTCGATGACGTCGACCAGCGCCCGCAGCGCCAGGTCGTCGTCGAAGGAGCCGGTCACGGGCGTCTCGCCGATGCCGGGAAGGTCGACCAGCACGCGCGGCCGACAGGCGTGCAGCGCCTCCGCGACGCCGGCCCAGCTGTGCTGCGTCAGCCCGAGCGCGGGGACGAAGACGATCGGCGCGCCGGTCGCCGCGCAGCCTGCGGGTGCCGGCTCGCGCCGCCAGCGCGCCTCGATGGCGACGCTGCGCGACTTCGCGCGCTCGAGCGGCCGCGCGTAATAGTCGCCCGCTCGCACCATCGGTACGCAGCCGGCGATCGCCACCGTCGCGACCGTCGCCAGCACGACGGCCGGCAGCACACGCCTCACTCGACGCGCGCCTCGAGGATGACGTCGCCCTCGATGAGCCGCACCGCTACGTCGAGCCCCTCGATGACCTCGCCGAAGCTGGTGTAGCGGCCGTCGAGATGCGGCTGCGGCGAGTGCGTGAAGAAGAGCTGGCTGCCGCCCGTATCGCGCCCGGAGAGCGCCATGCCGAGCACCCCTTCGCCGTACCGCCGCATGTTGATCTCGCACGGGATCATGTAGCCGGGCCCGCCCGAGCCGTCGCCCCGCGGATCGCCGCCCTGCGACACGAAGTTCGGAACGACGCGGTGAAAGGTGAGCTTGTCGTAGAAGCCGCGCTTCACGAGCGCCAGGAAATTCTCGGACGTGCGCGGTGCGTCCTCGGTCCACAGCCGCGCCCGGATGGTGCCGCGCGTCGTCTTGATGCGCACCGTCGCCGGCGCCGGCGTCGACGACGCGGTCGTGACCGCCGGCAAGCGCGCGACCACCGGCCTGCCCTCGAGCGCCGTGAGCGCCTGCGCCGCCGCCTGCCGAAGCGCATAGGGGTCGGCGTCGACGAGCGCACGCGCCGCCGGGATGAACGCCGCCAACTTCAGCTCCGCCGCTGCCGCCAGGATCGCCTGCTGCGCCTCGACGGCGTCGGCGCCGCGCAGCCGCCCCAGCGCCGCCTGCATGAGCGGCCCTGCGTCGGCGAGCTTCAGCTTCGTCGCGCGCTCTGCCGCCGCCGCCACCACCGCCGAATCGCCGTCGCCGAGGAGCTTACGGGTCGTCGCCGGGTCGGCAGCCTCCGCCACGGCACCACGCACCGCCGCGTGCCGGCTCGACGCCAGCTTCGCCAGCTCCGCGCTCAGCCGCGCCGTCAGCGGCGCGTCGCCGCCATCACCGATGGCCTGCGCCATCCAGACGCTGCGCTGTCGCTCGTCGATCAATCGTCTGCCGCAGCTGCGCAACAGATCGATCCTACGCAGCGCGCGGTCATGTGACATGGCCAGCTTGCACGCCACGATCGCCTTGCCGCGCGGCTCGAGCGTTCCGTCGTGCGTGGCCGCGTCGTAGGCCTGACGGAGCAGCACCACCGCCGCCGCGCCGCGCCAGTGCTCGAAGGTCACTGCCTGCACCACTGACGGGCGCCACGGCAGCTTCGCCTTGCGCAGCGCCTCGACCGGCGCGCAGCTGTCCTTGCACTTGCCGGCCAGCTTGACGAGCGTACGCGCCGCCTCCGCCGCGACGCGCACATCGGCGTCGTCGACGAGCGGCGCCAACGCGCCCGCGTCCTCCGGCCGTCCCGCGTCGGCCAGCGCTTTGGCGGCAGTCGCGCGCACGTGAACCGCCGAATCGCTCAAGGCCTTGAGAAGCGCCGGCCGGCTGCCCGGATCTTTGTAACGCTGCAGCGCCAGCGCCGCGCCGTAACGCGCGTCGGCGTCGCCGTCGCCGAGCTGCTTCTCGAGGAGAACACGCGATCTGTCGTCGGTGAGCGAGCGGCTCTTGGCCAGCGCCGCCAGGGCGATCGCGGCCCGCGCCCGCTCGGCTCCGTCGAGCGCCTGCGTCAGCGACGCCAGCGCCAGCTTCCCGCCAACCTTGCCGAGCGCTTCGACGACGCGGTCGCGCACCGCGGCGTCCTTTTCAACCGCGAGCGCTGCCAGCAGCGTCGCCTCGGCGCGCGCTCGATCGTCGTCCGACGGCGGATCCCACGCGACGCCGAGCTGCCCGAGCGCAAACGCCGCCGCCGCGCGCTCCGCCGCATCGGCCGACGAGAGCGCTGCCTTCCAGGCATCGAGCTGGGTGGGGTCCTGCGTGCGCGCTTCGACGACCATCGCGCGCTCATCGGCCCGCGCGAGCGTCGCCAAACAGACGCACAAAATAAGACTGGCCCGCCAGGTTCCCCCGACGGGCCAGTCGCGATTCACGAGACTAGGCTACTAGAACGAGAGACGCAGACCGAGGCGCATCGACAGCGGCTGCTGGTAGGCAGTCGCACGGCCGTAGTTCGGGTTCAGCAAGGGCTGAACGCCGGCCGTCGTCTTGAGGTTCGCCAGATCCGTAACGGTACCGTTCTGGATCGGAGAGACACGCGACGCCGTGTACTCGTCGTCGACGTTGGTGATTTCCTGCTGGTTGAACAAGTTGAAGACGTCCGCGTAGGCCTCGAACCCGAACAGGCGCGAGAGCTGACGGCGGTACGAGACGTGGAAGTCGAACGACGTGACGAAGGGCGTGCGGCCTCCCGAGCCACGCTGCAGGATGAAGACTTCGCGACGACCGTAGAGCGGGTGACGACCGAGGACTTCGATCGGGCGGCCCGAGATACCGTTGAACGCGATGCCGAGGACGACCGTGTTGTTGCCGAACGGAATGAAGTACGAGCCCTGGACCTTCAGGTTGTGCGGCTTGTCCGACGGCAGCGGTCCTTCGCGGTTCAACAGGAGGTCGCGAAGGTCGTACTGCGACGAGATGTTCGGGTCGGTCTGGCCGTTCGAGGGCGAGAAGAGGCCGGGGTAGTTACCAAGCGTCCGCGAGTACGTGTACGACGCGAGGAGGAGGAAGTTGTGCGACAGACGCTTCGTCGCCGTGAGGACGAGCGCGTCGTAGTTGCGCTTCGGCTTGGTGAACGACGAAACCCCCTGGTACAGCGCGAGCGTCTGCTGCAGGTCCGCCTTCTTCATCGGATCGGTGGTGGCAGTGATCTGCTTCTGCAGATCCTTGACGGTGTTCGCGTCCGTGGCATCACCGGGGTTGGCGATGATGTAGTTGTTGCCGCCGTCCGGCGAGAGATCCTCGATGATGCGGCCCAGGTTGCGGTGGATGTAAGAAGCGCCGAGGACGATGTCGAGGCCGACGTCGTACTGGATACCGGCGACGACTTCCTCCGAGTACTGCCCCTTGAGGATCGGCGAGACCTTGCCGAAGCTACCGCCGTTGACGTCAGCGTTGCCCGGAGCGCCCCACTTGCAGGTCTTGGGATCGATGCGGCCATTCATGTCCGGGGTGCAGGCCGCGGTGTCGATCTGGATAGCGATGCCTTCGCCCGAGAACTGGCGATCGTTGAGGTCGAGCGGAATCGACTCGTAGAACCAACCGTACGAGGCGTAGATCTTCGACCGGCCCTTGCGGGTGAAGTCGTAGATGGCGCCGACGCGCGGAGCCCAGTTGTCATAGATGGCGATGGGCTGGTTGCCGTTGACGTCCTTGACCTGCTGCGCTTCCCAACGAACGCCGGCGTTCAACGTCAAGCCCGGGATGAAGCCGACGTTGTACGAGTCGCGAGCGTAGACGCCGTAGTTGAGCGTCGTCGTCGTCGCGGTGAAGCCACCCGGCTGAAGCGTGGCAACGTCGCCCATCGAGCCGGGCATCTTCGAGGCGAACTGGTTACGCTCGAACGAGCCGTCCGAGAGGATCGTGTACACGCCGCCCGGATCGCCACCGGTGTAGTGGCGGCTATCCTTGTAGATGTTGTCTTCGAAGTCGAAGCCAACCTTGAGGGCGTGCGTTCCGCCGAGGCGCGCGAAGTAGGTCGCGGAGGCTGCGGCGCTGATGCGCTGCTCGATGATGTGGGCGACGAAGCCGAGGCCGCCGTACACGTAGTTCTGAACCGGGCAGGGGTTGAACGTGACGCCATTGATCATCTGCGGCGCGCACGGAGCAACGTCCTCATTCGAGGCGAGCGGACGCGAGCGGTTGTCGATAACCGTCGAGTCGTTGCCACCGTTCGGATTCGGCGTCGTAGTGTTCTCGGAGTAGTGATAGCCGACGAGGACGTCGAGCTGCAGGCGGCGATCGGCCAGCTTCGAGACGAAGTGCAACAACGCGTCGTGCGTGTTGTCGAACGTCGAGCCGAGGCGCTGGGTGTCGGAGCCGTTCATGACGCCGAGAACGCCGGACGTGGTGGCCGGCGAGCCGATGTACTGAAGGACCAAGCTGTTGTTCGGGTTGAGCTGGAAGTTGAACTTGGCGATCCAGTTGTACAGGCGGGTGTCGGTGTTGAAGGTGCGGTCGTACCCGTCCAAGCGCTGGTTGATGAAGCCCGGGGCGATCAGGCCGGCGTTCTTGCAGAACGCCGGGTCGAGATAGGCAGGGCATCCGACGCTGGCGTCGAGGTCACCGGAGTAGCTGCGGGCGCCCATCGGAATGTTGGCTGCCGTCGCCTGACGCGAGAAGATCGAACGCGTCGTCTCCTGCGTAGTGAACGTCGGCGCGAAGCCGACGTAGAACCAGACTTTGTCTTTGACGATGGGACCGCCGAGGTCGAAGCCGAAGTCGAAGCTGAACTTCTGGTGCGTCTTCGACTGAATCGCTTCGAACGCGCGACCCGTGTATGGGCTGTTGAGCTGGAAGGGCGAGACGTAGAACCACACGTCGCCGTGGAAGGTGTTCGAGCCCGACTTGGTGATGACGTTGACGACGCCGCCCGTCGCGCGGCCGTACTCGGCGTTGTAACCGCCGGTGATGATCTCGGTCTCGCCGACGAACTCGAGGGTCAGCTGCGTGCCGATCGAGCCTAACGCAGGCGACGTCGTGTTGACGCCGTCGATGAGGAAGTTGTTCTCGAGGCCGGTCGCACCACCGAACTGGAAGCCGGTGGCATCGGTCGCGGCGCCTGGGGCGAGCGTGAGGACCGAGTCGTAGGTGCGGCCGCGAACCGGGGTGTTGCGGACGAGCTCGCTGGTGACCTGCGTCTGGACCTGCGTGTTACCGACGTCCACCGTCGGCGCCTTTTCCGTGATGCGGTAGGTCTTGACCTCCGCCTTCTGGGTCGGAATGGCGACGTTGACGGACAGCGTGCGGTCGGCCTGGAGGAAGACGCCGGGGCGCTCGACGTTGATGTTCGAGAAGTAGAAGCGGACGAGGTACTCGCCGGGCGGAAGCTCGGTGATGATGTAGTGACCGCCGGCATCGGTGAATTCAGTCTGCTCGCCCTGAAGGGCCGGCGAGGTAACGGTGACGGTGACGCCGGCAAGACGCTTGCCGGTCGCTTGATCGGTAACGGTACCCTCGATATTGCCGGTAACCGCAGCTTGTGCGGTCCGAGGTACGAGCGCGAGCGTCAGCAGCAGCGCGCTCCCGGCGATGCGCAAAAGGCTTCGCATGCGAATCTCCTTAGACGTATGCAAGGACGACATTCTGGAATTCCCCCTCACCCGACTCAGATGCACTGCTCGGGGAGCACGTGCTTGGTCACCGACAGCGGGTCACTGGCCACCTTCGGACCCATGACCGTGAAGGTGCCCGTCACGTCGAAGCTGCCCATGCCGTACTGATCGTCCTTGCCGGTGCAATGGATCGTGTAGTCACCCTCGGCCCAGTCGGCCGGGACGCCGGGAGCGCTGACCGAAGCGATGTCGAGAATGAGGTCGTCCTGGTTGTTCCCGCAGTCGGTCATCGTCGGCTTGGCGCCGCGATCGCTGTAAGCCTCGACCGTAACCGGCGTGCCGCCCTTAGCGACGTCGCACATGACGGTGGTCTCGTCGATGCCGCTGTTGAAGCCGATCTGGATGACCTCGTCCGGCGTGATCGTCGCGCCCATACCCTCGACGTCGACCGAGGAGATCGACGCTTGCGCCGAGAGGTTCTCCGTCTTGAACGTCTTGGTGTAGGTGCCCGAGACAACCTGGCCGTTCTGGTCGGCCATCGGGTTGCCCTTGCGGTCGGTAACCATCGAGCTGGTGAGCTTGACCGTGTAGGTCACGTTCGGCGCCAGGTAATTGCCCGGCTTGAACACCAGAGCGGGACCGAATGGGGTACGGATCGGGTTGGACGTGTTTGCCGGTGAGCCAGTCGGATCCCAATACGTGGCTCCGGGAGCCACGGCCTTCCCATCGGGACCGTCGAGCTCCATGATGCCGGGGGCGAGCTTGTAGGTCTTCTCGGTGCCCGGGAGCTTGGTCGGGTCGATGGTGACGGTTTCGAAGGAGGAGTTGAGGATCTTGTTGAACACGAAGCGAATCTGGCTGCCACCTACCTGGCCCGGATCAGGGGTCTCCGGGATACCGATGGCTACGCCGCCGGGCGTCGGCGCGAGTGGGTCGTTGCAGAGGCCCTTGGTGCACGAGAAGTCCGGATTGCCACCTGGGAGCACGAACTGCGGCAGGCAGGGATTCAGGTCCGGGTCGCAGGACACCGCGGTCGACAGCGGCGAGCCAGGAGTATCCAGGACGTCCGTTGCCAGACCACGGATGCCGAACGGCTCGGCGTCCTGCACCATGAGGCGGACTAGCATCACTGGTCCGCTCGGGTCGCTCGATTGGCCGGCGTGGATGTCATCGCATCCGGCGCTGAGCCCTCCCGCCAACATGCCGAGGACTCCGACATAGAGGAACTGCGTTCGCATTCTCGTGCTCCTTCCAGGCGGGTTAAGAAAAGCCAAAGGCCGCCTCCGCGTTGCGCCCTCATCGTATGGAACAAAAAAAAAGTCAAGATCGTTGTTGTCGTACCAGGCAACCCGCAGCA
>JAQBQH010000146.1 GCA_028287105.1 Myxococcales bacterium | reverse complement strand
CGAGGCGAGCCGCACGACGCCGCGACTCTTGGGCTTGCCGAGGATCACGACGATGCCGTACATGTGCTCGACGAAGCGCTGCACCGGCGGCGCCGCGAAGACGCCCTTGAGCGCGCCGCGAAAGCCGTTGCGCAACCACGGCTGGCGATAGAGCGCCTCCGGCAGCGCGATCCCCGGCAACAGGCGAATGGCGCCCTCGCGGAACGATGACCGCGCGCTGTAGAAGACGTAGCAGGTGTCGGCCTCGCCCGCCTTGAGATCGCTGGCGGGATTGGCGCGGTTGAAGCCATAGAGCTGCGCCCAATCGCAATCGGTCGGCTCCTTGCCTCGGAAGAAGACCTGCACGTTCGGGTGGTCCATGAGGTTGCGCCCGACGTACGGCTGGTCGACGAGGACCGGGATGCCGTGGCGCACCAGCTCCTCGACGGGGCCGACGCCGCTCAGCATGAGCAGCTTGGGCGACTCGAGCGCGCCCGCGGCGACGATCACCTCGCGCGTGGCGCGGGCCGTCACCTCGCCCGCGGCGGTGCGATAGACGACGCCGGTGGCGCGCGGACCGGCGCCCGATTTCTCGATGACGATGCGCTGCACCGTCGCCGACGTGCACAGCTCGAGGTTCGGGCGCGCGCGGTGCGGCTTGACGAACGCGACGTAGGAGTTGCGCCGATCGTCGCCCTTGATGTTCATCCACTCGTAGCCGAGGAACCCCGACAGGGTGCCGTCATTGAGATCTTCCTTGCGCCGGAAGCCCGCCTCCTCGGCGGCGGCGATACAGGTCTCCGTCCACACCGTCGGTGGCTTGCGACTGACCTCGAGCCGCCGCTCGAGCGCCTCGAAGTGCGGCGTCACGTCGGGCCAGCGCCACCCGTCCATGCCCCACATCTCGTAGTCGTGGATCGACCCGCGCGTGTAGACCATGGCGTTGATCGCGCCCGAGCCGCCCACGCCGCGCCCGGTGCCCATGAACAGCCGATGGTTGGCGCACTCCGACTGCGGCACCGAGTAGCGGTCGTACATGAGCGCGTCGTTGATGAACGCCTTCTTGTAGCCGGCCGCCTCGAGCGTCTCGGGGTTGGCCTCGGCGGCGCCGCCGGCCTCGAGCAGCAGCACGCGCACCGATGGGTCAGCGGACAATTCGCCCGCAATGACGCAGCCGGCCGACCCGGCCCCGACGATGACGTAGTCGTATTCCTGCGAAGTCATGGCGCGCATCTTACAATGCCCTCGCCGATGCTCAACCTATCCGAGCGACGCGTCGTCTTCCTCGTCGGCGCCGTCCAGTTCATCAACGTCCTCGACTTCACGATGGTCATGCCGCTGGGGCCCGACTTCGCGCGCTCGCTCGGCATTCCCACGTCGGAGCTCGGCAAGGTGGTCGCCGGCTACGGGCAGGCGGCCGCGATCTCCGGCTTCCTCGGCAGCTTCTTCCTCGATCGCTTCGATCGGCGCAAGGTGCTCGCCGTCGCCATGTTCGGCCTGGTGCTGGGTACGCTCGCCGGCGGCCTGGCGCACGATCTGCGCCAGCTGACGATGGCGCGCATCATCGCCGGCTTCTTCGGCGGACCGGCGACCTCGATCGCCTACGCCATCATCGCCGACGTCATCCCGCCTGGGCGACGAGGCAAGGCGATGGGCGCGGTCATGGGCGCCTTCTCCGTCGCGCAGGTGCTCGGCGTGCCGGCGGCGCTGCTGGTCTCGCAGCGCTTCGGCTGGCAGATGCCCTTCTACGCCGTCTCGGTCGCCGGCGGCCTCGTCGCCCTGCTCTCGGTGTTCCTGTTGCCGCCGATGGTCATGCACCTGTCCGAGGCGGCGCGCCTGGAGCCGGCCACTTCGTTCAAGGAGCTCATCTCGCGCCCGACGGTGATCATCTCCTACGCGATGACCGCGACGCTGATGGCGACGGGCTTTCTCATCATCCCGAACACGCCGTCGTACATCCTCGCCAACCTGCACTTCCCGCGCGCGCACTATCAGTACCTGCTCGCCGTGGGCGGAGCGGCCAGCTTCGTCGCGCTGCGCCTGATGGGGCGGCTGGTCGATCGCTTCGGCTCGTTCCGCGTCGGCACGCTGTGCGTCGTCGCGTCGCTGGTGGTGATGTACATCTACTACGTGCGGCCGCCGGATCCGGCGCCGGTGATGCTGCTCTACGTCACCTTCATGGTCACGCTCGGCGGCCGCAACGTCGCGTACAACGCGCTCACCACCAGGGTGCCGCGGCCGCGCGAGCGCGCCCGCTTCCTGTCGCTGCAGTCGACCGTCTATCACGCCGCCGCGGGCATGGCGGCGCTGGTCTCGGTCTCGTTCCTGCGCGAGCTGCCCGACGGCCGCCTCGACGGCATGCCCAAGCTGGCGCTGGCCTCGATGGCGTTGAGCGCCACCCTGCCCTTGTTCCTGTGGGTCGTGGAGGCGCGCGTGCGCCGCGCCGCGACTACGACCAGGTCGGCGTCATGAGCGCGCGATCTTCGTTGGCCGCATGCTGCGCGCGCGACTTCTTGCCGTGCTTGGCATGGCGTGCGTGCTTGGCGCGCTTGGCGTGCTTCTGCGCGCGCGCCTGATGCTTGGCGTGGCGCGCCTGCGGATGTTTGCCGCCCTTGCCGGCCGCCGAAGCGGTCGCCGGGGCCAGACCGAGAAGAGCGATGACGAGCGCGAGGCCGAGGGTACGCATGGTGACTCTCCTTGTTCGAACGCTCTCTAGAGCACGGCCCATACCAAGCGTAACTCATCGAGATGACGAGGGTGATATGTCGAGAATCGTCCGGATATCGGAGTCGACCCCACCGGATTCCGGACGCCTGCTTAGAACTCCGGGGTGAGGCACCCAGCCACCTACATGAGAGCTTTCGGAGCATGAGACGGCCTGCTGCGAGCGCCAGCGCGCTCTCCGAGGACGAGCGGCTGACGCTGGTCGAGGCCGACCGGCGGCTGCGCGACGACTTCGCCAGCGACGTGCGCGCCGGGCTGACGGCGGTAAACAAGACGCTGCCGTGCCGCTATCTGTACGACGCGGCCGGGTCGCATCTGTTCGAGGCGATCTGCGATCTGCCCGAGTACTACCTGACGCGCGCGGAGCTCTCGATCCTCGCCGAGCGCGCCGACGAGATCGCCGCCACGGCCGTCGATGGCGCGGCCCTGGTCGAGCTGGGCAGCGGATCGGCGACCAAGACGCGCATCTTGATCGACGCGATGCTGCGCCGAAGCAAGCCGCTGCGCTACGTACCGATCGACATCTCGCGGTCGATGCTGGAAGAGAGCTCGCGCGCGCTGCTCGCCGACTACGACGATCTCGAGATCACGGCGGTGGCCGCCGAGTATCGCGCCGGCCTGCGCCTCTTGCGACGCGAGCGCGAGATGCGAAAGCTGATCCTGTGGCTCGGCTCGAACGTGGGGAACTTCGGGCGCCGCGATGCGGCCAAGTTCCTCGCCGGCGTGCGCGCGACCATGGCGCCGGGCGATCGGCTGCTGGTCGGCATCGATCTGCGCAAGTCGCGCGAGGTCCTCGAGGCCGCCTACGACGACGCCGCGGGCGTGACCGGGCGGTTCAACCTGAACCTCCTTCAGCGCATCAACCGCGAGCTGGGCGGCGACTTCGACCTGGGCGCGTTTCGCCATCGCGCGCGCTGGAACGAGCGGCTCGGCCGCGTCGAGATGCGCATCGTCAGCCAGGCGCGGCAGCGCGTCACCGTCGCGCAGCTCGACCTCGACGTCGTCTTCGAGGCCGGCGAAGGGATCTACACCGAGTCGTCGTACAAGTATTCGCCCGACGAGATCGACCGGCTGGCGCGCGCGGCGGGGTTGGTGATCGAGGAGCGCTGGCTCGACGCGAAAGAGCGCTACAGCCTCAACCGGATGGCGCCGCAGTCGGCCTGATGGCGGCCGCCTTCGGGCAGAGCTCCGACGCCAACGCCGCGATCAGCCGATCGACCTCTTCGATCGTGTTGTAGTGGACCATCGAGGCGCGCACCACGCCGCCGCGGTCGCCGAGACCGAGGGCGTCGATGAGGCGTCGCGCGTAGAAGTCGCCGTGCTTGATGCCGATGCGCTGGGCATCGACGGCGCGCACGATCTGCGACGCGTGGCGGCCGTCGACGCTGAAGCTGACCGTCGGCACGCGCGCCGCCGACGCCGTCGCCGCCCCATGGATGCGCACGCCGCGCAGGCCGCGGAGGAAGTCGAGCAGGCGCGCCGCCAGTCGGGTCTCGTGCGCGATGACGTCGGCGAAGTCGAGCGCCTCGAGATAGTCGACCACCGCCGGTAGCGCCGGCATCAGCTCGTAGGGCACGTGCCCCGGCTGCAGCTTCGACGGCAGCTCGTCGATGAAGAAGTGGTTGATGGGCGCAAGGCCGGCGAGCAGCTCGCGCCGGCCGTAGATGGCCGCCAGGTGCGGTCCGTAGATCTTGTACAGGCTGAAGACGTAGTAATCGACGCCCCACTCGCGCACCGGCAGGCGGCGATGCGGCGCGTAGGCCACTCCGTCGACGACGACCTTGGCGCCATGCTCGTGGCAGAGGTGCGTGAGCGCCGCGACGTCGTGCACGCTGCCGACGATGTTCGACGCCTGCGTGAAGCAGACCAGCCGCGTGCGCGGCGACAGGAGCGGCTCGAGATCTTCGGCGCGCAAGAGCAGCGTCTCGGGATCGACGCGCCACTCTTTGACGGTCACGCCCGGCAGCCGCCGCCACGGCCCGATGTTCGACTCGTGGTCGGCGTTGGTGACGATGACCTCGTCGCCCGCCGCGAGCTGCGGCGCCATCGCCAGCGCCAGGTTGGCCAGGAGCTGCGTCGTCGACCCGCCGACGATGATCTCGCTCGCGTCGCAGCCGAGCCAGCGCGCCAGCGCCTGCGACCCCGCCGCCACGCGCTCGGCCGCCAGCACCGACGGCGCATAGCTGCCGCCGAGCTGCACGTTGGAGCTGGTGAAGAACTCGACGACCCGGTCGATCGCCGTCCCGAGGATCTGCGACCCACCCGCGTTGTCGAAGAAGGTCCACTCCCTGTCGAGCGCCGGGAACTGGCGGCGCAGCCCTGAAAGGTCGAGTGCCATGCGCGCAGCATACCCAAAACCGGCTCCGCCCTTGCGCGCCCTTTTCCCCGGCCCCTATATTGTTGCGATGCCCACCCAGCCGCCGCGCCCCGACGCCGCCCGCGTCCTCACCGGCACCCCCGACTCCCTCCTCGCCGCCTGTCGCGCCGACATGCAGCGCGCCCGCGAGGGCATCGCGCGCCTCCGCGACATCACCGCCCCCGACCCGCGCGTCCCCGCCGCCGCGCTCGAGGCCTACGACGCGGCCATGGGCGCCCTCGGCGACGCCGCCGCCCGCGCCAGCGTCTGCCGCAACGCGCACCCCGACGAGAAGATGCGCGACGCCGCCGACGTCTGCGAGCAGGAGGTCGACGCGCTGGCGACCGAGCTCTCCCTCGATCGCGCGATCTACGACAGCCTGTCGGCCATCGACGTCGGGTCCGCGGACGGCGCGACGCGCTACTACGTCGACAAGACCCTGCGCGATCTACGCCGCGCCGGCGTCGACAAGGACGAGCCGACGCGCGCGCGCATCAAGCAGCTGCGCGAGGAGCTCCTGCGCATCGGCCAGGAGTTCGGCAAGAACATCAAGGACGACGTCCGCACCTTGAAGCTCGACCCCGCCGACCTCGACGGCTTGCCCGACGATTACCGCCAGCAGCACCTCGCCGGCGACGACGGCAAGGTCACCATCTCCACCGACAACACCGACTACGTCCCCTTCGTCACCTACGCCAAATCGGGCAAGGCGCGCGAGGCGCTGTGGCGCATCTATCGTCTGCGCGGCCATCCCAAGAACCTCGACGTGCTTCAGCGCATGCTCGAGAAGCGCCACGAGCTGGCGCAGATCCTCGGCTACCCGAGCTGGGCCGCCTACGCCACCGAGGACAAGATGATCGGCTCGGCCGACGCCGCCGCGCAGTTCATCGCGCGCATCACCGCCGCCTCGGAGAAGCGCGCGCGCCGCGACTACGAGCAGCTGCTGGTGCGCAAGCAAAAGGACGATCCGCGGGCCGCCGACGTCGCCGCCTGGGACTCCGCCTTTTACCAGGAGCGCGTCATGGCCGAGGAGTACGGCTTCGACTCGCAGGCGATGCGCGCCTACTTCGAATACGACCGCGTCAAGGTCGGGGTCCTCGACATCACCGCGCGCATGTTCGGCATCGCCTATCGCAAAGTCGACGACGCGCCCCTGTGGCACCCCGAGGTCGACGCCTACGACGTCGTCGAGGGCGACAAGCTCCTCGGCCGCATCTATCTCGACATGCACCCGCGCGAGGGCAAGTACAAGCACTACGCGCAATTCACCCTCGCCAACGGCGTCGCCGGCCGCCAGCTGCCGGAGGGCGTGCTCATGTGCAACTTCCCGCGCCCCAAGCCAGGCGAGCCCGCGCTCATGGAGCACGGCTCGGTGCGCACCTTCTTCCACGAGTTCGGTCACCTCCTGCATCACGTCCTCGGCGGCCACACGCGCTGGATGGGCCAGTCGGGCGTCGCCACCGAGTGGGACTTCGTCGAGGCGCCGTCGCAGATGCTCGAGGAGTGGATCTGGGATCTGGAGACGCTGCAGACCTTCGCGCGCCACTACCAGACCGGCGCGGCGCTGCCCGCCGAGCTGCTCACGCGCGCCAAGGCCGCCGACGAGTACGGCAAGGGGCTGTGGGTGCGGCAGCAGATGTTCTACGCCGCCACCAGCCTCGAGTTCCACGCGCGCCATCCGCATGGGCTCGACACGACGCGCGTCATGGCCGAGCTGCAAAATCGCTACACGCCGTTCAAGTACGTCGAGGAGACCTACTTCCACGAATCGTTCGGCCACCTCGATGGCTACTCGGCGATCTACTACACGTATATGTGGTCGATGGTCATCGCCAAGGACCTGTTCAGCGTGTTCCGCAAGGAGGGGCTCCTCAATCCGGGGCCGGCGCAGCGCTACCGTCGCGCCATTCTCGAGGCGGGCGGATCCAAGCCGGCCGCCGAGCTGGTGCGCGACTTCCTCGGGCGCTCCTACGATTTCGCGGCGTATCAGGAGTGGCTCGACGCCAGCTGATCCCTTTTTTCACGCCTCCGACTGCCTATATCCCCCAGTAGATGGGTCAGCACGACGTCGACGAGCTGCCTTCCGAGGAGCAGCTGCGCCGGTTCTCCAAGGCGGTGCTCGACGACCTCGAGGCGCTCGAGCAGATGCTCGCCGAGGGGCGTTTCGAGACCGGCGTGCACCGCATCGGCGCCGAGCAGGAGATGTTTCTCGTCGACGAAGCGATGCGTCCGGCGGCGGTCGCGCCGGCGCTGCTCGACCGCAATCGCGACCCGCGCCTCGTCTCCGAGCTGGCGGCGTTCAACCTGGAAGCCAACCTGTCGCCGCTCCCCTGGGGCGGCCGCTCGCTGTCGGCGCTCGAGGCGGAGCTGCACGAGGTGCTGCGGCTGGCGCGTCGCGGCGCGCAGGCGGTCGGGGCCGACGTCGTCCTCGCCGGCATCCTGCCGACCTTGCGCGAGAGCGATCTCGGTCTCGACAAGATGACGCCGGCGCCGCGCTATCACGCGCTCAATCGCGCCCTGACCCAGCTGCGCGGCGGCGAGTTCGCCGTCGACATTCGCGGCGTCGACCACCTGCAGATGACGCACGACAACGTCATGCTCGAAGGCTGCAACACCAGCTTTCAGATCCACTGGCAGGTCTCGCCCGACGAGTTCGCCGCCGCCTACAACGCGGCGCAGGCGGCGACGGCCCCGGTGCTGGCGGCGGCGGTCAACGCGCCGATGTTCCTCGGGCGGCGGCTGTGGCAGGAGACGCGCGTGGCGCTGTTCGAGCGCAGCGTCGACGAGCGCTCGGTCACGCATCAGGAGCGCGGCCACACCCCGCGCGTCAACTTCGGCAACGGCTGGGTGCAGACCGGCGTGGCCGAGATCTTTCGCGAGGACATCGCGCGCTTCCGCATCCTGATCTCGGCCGACGCCGATCCGCCGCCGGCCGAGGTGCTGGCGCGCGGCGAGATTCCCAAGCTGTCGGCGATGCGGCTGCACTCGGGGACGATCTATCGCTGGAATCGCGCCTGCTACGGCATCACCGACGGCAAGCCGCACCTGCGCATC
The DNA here is from genome assembly GCA_028287105.1 of Myxococcales bacterium. Lineage (GTDB taxonomy): Bacteria > Myxococcota_A > Polyangia > Palsa-1104 > Palsa-1104 > JAQBQH01. Next base: position 5,034 of record JAQBQH010000146.1, on the reverse strand, counting down.
GAGCATCGCGTGTTGCCGGCGGGACCGACGGTGCGCGACGAGGTGGCCAACGCCGCCTTCTTCTATGGCCTGGCCTCGGCGATCTTGAAGCAGCACGGCGACCCGGCGGGGGCCATGAAGTTCGACGTCGCCAAGAGCAACTTCTTCGCCGCGGCGCGCGACGGGCTCGGCGCGCAGCTCACCTGGTTCGACGGCAAGGCGCGGCCCGCGGCCGAGCTGATCGTCGACGAGCTCTTGCCGGCGGCGCGCCGCGCGCTCATCGAGGGCGGCTTCGATCGCGAGGATGCCACGCGCTATCTCGACGTCATCGAGGCGCGCGTGCGCGCGGACAAGACCGGCTCCACGTGGGTGTCGCGGTCGATCGAGCGGATGGGCGAGGGCGTCGACGCGGCCACGCGCGACCGGGCGCTCGTGGCGGCCATGCTGGAGCGCCAGCGACGCGGCGAGCCGGTGCACACCTGGCCGCTCGTCGAGGCGCCGGTGGCGCCGCGCTACGAGACGGTCGCCGAGCTGATGTCGCGCGATCTCTATACCGTGCGGCCCGACGACCTCGCGGAGCTCGCCGTGCGCGTCATGCAGTGGCAGCGCATCCGCCATGTTCCCGTCGAGGATGCCCAGGGGCGGCTGGTCGGCATGGTGACGCCGAAGAGCGTCCTTCAGCTGCTCGGCGGCAAGGGCGGCGCGCGCGCGGTGCGCGACATCATGGAGCCCGATCCGATCGCCGTCACGCCCGAGACGACGACGGCGGCGGCGCTGGCGCTCCTGCGCGACGCCGACACCAGCTGCCTGCCGGTCATCAGCGGCGAGAAGCTCGTCGGCCTCGTCACCGAGCGCGACTTCGTGCGCGTCCTCGGCACCAACGTGGCCGCGCCGCCGACGCGCTGATCGTTACCGCGCCGGCGCGCTGATCACTGCAGCGCTTCGATCGGACCCGCCCCTTCGCGCACGATGTCGATCGAGCCGTGCGAGAGATCGACGATCGTCGTCGGCTGCCGCCCGCCGAGGCCGCCATCGAGGACCAGCTCCACGCCCTTGAAGGTCGGCTCGATGTCGCGCGCATCGACGACCAGCTCGTCGCCAGGCCGATGCGCCGTCGTCGAGATCACCGGCCGCCCGAGCTGCCGCACCACCTCGACGATGACGGGCGCCTCCGGCACCCGAATGCCGACGGTGCGGCGGTCCGAGGTGTGGAGCATCTTCGGCACCTCGCGCGTCGCCTTCAGGATGAACGTGTAGGGTCCAGGCAGGACCCGCCGCAAGAGCCGATAGGCGTGGTTGTCGACGACGGCCCACTTCGAGAGGTCCGCCAAATCGGGACAAATGAACGCCAGCGGCTGACGCGGATCCATCCCTTTGACCCGGTATAAACGGTCGATCGACTTCTTGTTGAGTAGATCACACCCGAGCGCGTAGACCGTGTCCGTGGGGTACGCAATGATCTCGCCGGCTTCTAAAGCCTCTACCGCGCGCTTCACCTTGCGCGGCTCCGGGTACATGGAATTGATCTCGATGATCATGCGTCAGCAGCGTCGAGGCGGGTGCATCCTTGCGCGAAAGATGCTACGACGGTCGCCATGATGAAACCAGCATTGTTCGCATGTGTTCTCGCGCTCGCGCTTCCGGCGTGCAACCGCGGCGGCGGCGGCGGTGGCTCGGTCAAGCTCGACAATGACGACAACAAGACGCTCTACGCTCTCGGGTTGATCGTCGGTCGCAACCTGGCCGGATTCAACCTGACGCCGACGGAGCTGGACGTGGTCAAGGCCGGCATCGGCGATGCCGCCACCGGCAAGAAGCCGCAGGTGGAGCTCGAGACGTTCGGGCCGCGCGTCAACCAGCTGCGCACCAAGCGCATGTCGGCGAAGTCGGACGACGAGAAGAAGAAGGGCAAGACCTACGAGGAGACCGCGGCCAAGGAAGCCGGCGCGGAGCGGACCCCGTCGGGCCTGGTCTTCAAGTCGCTCGGTGGGGGCGCCGGCGAGCAGCCCAAGGCGGCCGACACGGTCAAGGTCAACTACAAGGGCACGCTCATCGACGGCACCGAGTTCGACAGCTCGTATAAGCGCGGACAGCCGGCCGAGTTCCCGCTGATGGGCGTCATTCCCTGCTGGACCGAGGGCGTGCAGAAGATGAAGCCGGGCGAGAAGGCCAAGCTGGTCTGCCCGTCGAACATCGCCTACGGCGATCAGGGCCGTCCGCCGACGATCCCCGGTGGCGCGACGCTGGTGTTCGAGATCGAGCTCATCGGTGTGACGACCAAGGCGCAGCCGGCGATGCCGCAGCTGTCGGTGCCGCCGCCGTCGGGTGGCAAGATCGCTCCGCCGTCGGGTGGCAAGGTCGGCGCGCCGGCGAAGAAGCCCGCGCAGTAGCTTCGCAGTACCTCCGCCGTACCCCCGCAGTACCCCCAATACCTCCGCAGCTACCGCAAGGCGTCGGCCAAGAACTGCGCGACGCGCTGCTCGGCGTGACGCCGCGGCGCCCATGGCGGACCGTGCACGAACGCCACGTGACCGCCTTCGCGCGAGACCTCGAGCGTCAGATTCGGATTCGCCTTGGCGGCCGCGCGCGGCAGCGCCTCGGCGGGGACGAACGGATCGTCCTCGGCGGCGACGATGAGCAGCGGCCGGCGCACCGACGGCAGGAACGGCCCGGCGCTCGATTTCGCCCAGTAGTCCTCGGCGCTCTGGAACCCGTGCAGCGGCGCCGTCACGCCGTGGTCGAAGTCGCGAAAGGTCCGCGCCGCGTTCGCCGCCGCCGCCGGCACCGTCGGATGCGCGCGCGCCTTGGCCGCCACCTTGGCGCGCAGTCGCCGCAGGAAGCGGCCGCGATAGACCCGCGCCATGAGGCCGCCGCCGTCGAGCGCCCCGGCGCACATGGCCAGATCGAAGGGCACCGACACCACCGCGCCGGCGCGCACCTGCCTCGGTACCTCGTCGCCGCGCTCGCCGAGATACTTGGCCACGACGTTGCCGCCGAGCGAAAAGCCGGCCAGCGCGATGGCGCGCTCGGGACGGTCGGCGATCAGCCGGTCGATGACGAAGCCGAGGTCGCCGGTGTCGCCCGAGTGATAGAAGCGCGGCAGCCGATTCGGCTCGCCCGAGCAGCCACGAAAGTTGACGGCGATGGCGCCGAGCCCGCGCACGCTGAGCTGATAGAGGAGCCCGCGCACGTAGCCGGCCTTGGCGCTGCCCTCGAGGCCGTGACAGACGACCACGACCGGCGACTCGACGCTGGCGCCCTGAACGACCTCGATGTCGATGAAGTCGCCGTCGGGCAATTCCCAGCGCTCGTGCCGGAGCGGCAGACGCACCGGCAGGCGGAACAGCGATCCCCAGACGGTCTGCGCGTGACGGCCGCGCAGCCAACGCGGCGGCTGAAAGCCGGTCATGCGCGCTTCTGCCAGTCGACGCCGGACATGGCCGCCAGCGCCAGCTGCAAGGCGTGCGTTCCCTTGCGACCGTAGCCGAGCGCGCGCACCGACTGATAGAGCTGCTGCGCGAGGGCGAGCCCGGGCAGCGAGAGCCCCAGGCGGCGCGCCTCGTCGAGCGCGATCGACATGTCCTTGATGAAGTGCTCGACGAAGAATCCGGGCTCGAAGTTGCCGGCCAGGATGCGCGGGCCGTAGTTCGAGAGCGACCACGAGCCGGCCGCGCCCGAGGCGACCGATTGCAAGACGCGCTCGGCGTCGAGGCCGGCGGCGTGCCCGTAGAGCAGCGCCTCGCAGACGCCGATCATGCCGGTCGCGATGAGGATCTGGTTGACCATCTTGGTGTGCTGGCCGGCGCCGGGGCCGCCCTGCCGCACGAAGGTCTTGCCCATGGCCGACCAGAGCGGCTCTAGCGCAAGGACGGTCGCTTCATCTCCGCCAATCATGATCGAGAGGCGTGCCTCGCGCGCGCCGATGTCGCCGCCCGAGACCGGCGCGTCGACGGCGAAGGCGCCGCGCGTCGAGGCGGCTTCGGCGATCGCCTGCGCCAACGCCGGCTCGCTCGTCGACATGTCGACGAGGATCTGGCCCGCGCGGGCAGCGGTGGCGATGCCGCCGCCGCCGAGCCCATCACCCAAATAGACGCTGCGCACCTCGGCGGGAAAACCGAGCATGGTGAAGACCACGTCGCTGGCGTCGGCGACGGCGCCCGGAGAGTCGGCCCAGCGGGCGCCGCGCGCCACCAGCGGCTCGGTCTTGGCGCGGGTGCGCGAGTGCAGCGTGACGGGGAAGCCCTTGGCGAGGATGTGGCCGCACATCGAGGCGCCCATCACTCCGGTACCGATCCAGCCGATGCGCATCAGTTCTCCAGCGGTGCTTTGAAGGCGATGGGATCGCCGTAGCCGAGCTTGGGCTCGGGATCGAGGATCCAGGTGAGATCACGCGTGACCAGGGCGCGGGTCAGCTGGCGCAGCCGCACACCGACGGGGATGGTGTCGAGCCCGTGGTGCAGCCGCACCCAGTCGGCGAAGCGCTGCGCGTCGTCGCGGCGGCGGAACAGCCACGCCGTGCCGCGGCGCGTGTCGCCCGCCGGCACCGGTCGCGAGACCTCGGGAGCGAGGATGAACACGACCGGATCGTCGTCGGCGAAGGTCGATTGGAAGTCATGCAACCGGCGAATCACGCCGGAAACCTAGCACGGGGTGGCGAAGGAGCGCAGCCGGCGAAGCGAGCGCAGCCGGGAAGCGAGCGCAGCCACGCGGCCGATGATACGCTGGCAACAGTGACCCCCGCTCGCCCTCCCCTCGTCGCGCGCGCGGTCGCGGTCGCGGGCCTGCTGACGGCCGCCACCGCCGCGCTCATCTACGCGGTGGGCGCAATCATCCTGATGCGCTATCCGTACGAGTGGGACCCGAGCGAGGGTGGCGCGCTCGAGGGCGCCTGGCGGCTGGCGCACCATCCCGGTCAGCTCTATCCGCACGGCACGGTCGTGCCGCATCCCTTCCCGCTGCCGCCGCTGCAGGCGCTCCTGCACGTGCCCTTCGTCCTCGTCGGTGGCGCCGACCTGCGCGGGCCGCGCGTGCTGAGCGCGCTCATCGTCCTCGCCA
>JAQBQH010000137.1 GCA_028287105.1 Myxococcales bacterium | reverse complement strand
AACCCCGCTCAGCCCATGGCGCGTCGTAGCCGGGTCCGGTTGCCCGCCGAAAACGAGGCTGGCCAACCGTCCGGTTCAGACACTGCTCAGACAGCTGGTCAACCGGCCGCGCAGCCACCGCCTTGGTCTGGACGGCCGCGGGGATTGATCGCGCCCCTGGGCTGATCGGCCCCAGGGCGGTCCGCGGAGCTTACAGCGGATCCCAGCCGAACACATCGCCAGAACGGTCGAGCGGCATGAACGCCGCCTGCATCGCCGGGATGCAGTGGTCGGCGATGGTCTCGGGCGTCCAACCCTCGGCACGATGCACGATGCGGATCGGACGCGGCGAGCTGAACAGGATCATTTCGTTCATCCGGCAACCGAACACCTGCCCGGTGACGCCTTTCGAGGCGTCCGAGGATAGGTACACCGCCATCGGCGCGTTCTTGTCCGGCGTCATCTGCTGGATCTTCGCCACACGCGCCTGTTGCTCCGGCGTAGTCGCCGGGATCGAACTGGTCATCCGGCTCCAGGCGAATGGCGCGATGCAGTTCGAGCGGACGTGGTAGCGCTGCATGTCCAGCGCGATCGACTTCGACAGCGCCGTCATGCCCAGCTTGGCGGCGCTATAGTTGGCCTGGCCGAAATTGCCGATCAGGCCGGACGTGCTGCTCATGTGCACGAAGGTGCCGCTCTCCTGCTTGCGGTAGTGTTCGGCGGCGGCGCGGGAGACGAAGAAGCTGCCGTTCAGGTGGACGGCGATGACCGACAGCCAGTCATCCTCGGTCATCTTGTGGAAGATCACGTCGCGAAGAATGCCGGCGTTGTTCACCACCGCGTCGATGCGGCCGAAATGATCAAGCGCGGCCTGGATGATCTTCTGCGCCGAACCCCATGCGGCGACCGACTCGGTGCAGATTTCGGCGGCGCCGCCCTTCTGCTCGATCAACTGCTTGGTCTGCTCAGCCGGGCTGGCGGAGCCGCCCTCGCCGGTCAGCGACGCGCCGATGTCGGCGACGATCACGCGGGCGCCCGCCGCGGCCATCATCAGTGCGATTTCACGCCCGATCCCGCCGCCGGCGCCGGTAACGACCGCGGCCTTGCCTTCCATCATGCCTGGCATCATTTCCTCCTCGATGTAACGGCGGCGAAGCTAGGCGGGTCGAGCCGGATTGTGAACCCGGGCGGACCTCCGTTCAGCCCGATGCAACAGCAGGCCGGAGCATGTGACATCTTGTTTGCGGCGCGGCTTGCATTCGCGCTAGGAGCACGCGTGCCGCAACCCGAACGGAGCCGCCGCCGCGATGCCTGTCCTGTCCGACCGCTGGATCCGCCAGATGGCGCAGGAACACGGCATGATCGATCCGTTCGTCGAGGCGCAGAAGCGCGACGGCGTCATCAGCTATGGCCTGTCCAGCTACGGCTACGACGCCCGCATCGCCGACGAGTTCAAGATCTTCACCAACATCGATTCGGCGGTGGTTGACCCGAAGGCGTTTTCGCCGGCCAGCTTCGTGGACCGCAAGACCGACACCTGCATCATTCCGCCGAACAGCTTCGCGCTCGGCCATACCGTGGAATATTTCCGCATCCCGCGCGACGTGCTGGTGATCTGCCTCGGCAAATCCACCTACGCTCGTTGCGGCATCATTGTGAACGTCACCCCGCTGGAGCCCGAGTGGGAGGGTCAGGTGACCATCGAGATCAGCAACACCACGCCGCTGCCGGCAAAAATCCATGCGCATGAGGGGATCTGCCAGTTCCTCTTCCTGCAAGGCAACGAGGCCTGCGAAACCAGCTACGCCGACAAGGCGGGCAAATACATGGGACAGCGGGGCACCGCCCTGCCAAGGATGTAAATGGACCGAATTCGCATTCGCGGCGGCCGCCCGCTTTCCGGCGAGATCAAGGTCGGCGGCGCCAAAAACGCCGCACTGCCGCTGATGGTCGCCGGCCTGCTGACCGACCAGCGGCTGATCCTGTCGAACGTGCCGCGTCTGGCAGACGTCCAGACCATGACACTGCTGCTGCAACAGCATGGCATCGCGGTCGACCCGATCACCGATGATGGCCGCAACCTGTCGCTCGGCGGGGCGATCAGCAACACCGAGGCGCCGTACGACATCGTCCGCAAGATGCGCGCCTCCTTCCTGGTACTCGGCCCATTGCTGGCCAGGGTTGGCGAGGCTCGGGTTTCGCTGCCCGGCGGCTGCGGCATCGGCGCCCGCCCGATCGACCTGCACCTGAAGGGCCTGGAGCAGCTGGGCGCCCGCATCGTGCTGGAAGGCGGCTACATCGACGCCCGCGTGCACGGCCGCCTGAAGGGCGCCACCAGCGTGGTCCCGTTCGTCTCGGTCGGCGCCACCGAAAACCTGCTGATGGCTGCCTCGCTCGCCGAAGGCCGCACCGTGCTGGCCAACGCCGCGCGCGAACCGGAGATCGGCGACCTCGCCGCCGGGCTGGTCGCGATGGGCGCCCGCATCGACGGCATCGGCAGCGACACGCTGACCATCGACGGGGTCGACCGGCTGCACGGCGCCGAACACGCCATCATCCCCGACCGCATCGAGACCGGCAGCTATGCCTGCGCCGCGGCTATCTCCGGCGGATCGGTGTTCCTGCGCGACGCGCGGCTGGATCATCTCGGCGCGACCGTCCGTATCCTGCGCGAGGCCGGCGTCGACATTGTCGAGGAACCGGACGGGCTGATGGTGAAGCGGCTGAACGGGCTGCACGGCGCTGACGTGATGACCGAACCGTACCCCGGTTTCCCGACCGACATGCAGGCGCAGTTCATGGTGCTGGCGACGCGCGCGCGCGGGCAGAGCGTCATCACCGAGACGATCTTCGAGAACCGCTACATGCACGTCTCGGAGCTGAGCCGCATGGGCGCCGACATCCACGTCGACGGGCGCACGTCGGTCATCCGCGGCGTCAAGCGGCTCACCGGCGCCAAGGTGATGGCGTCGGATCTGCGCGCGTCGGCGGCGCTCATCCTCGCCGGCCTCGTCGCGGAAGGCACCACCGACGTCCTGCGCGTCTACCACCTCGATCGCGGCTACGAGAAGATCGAGAAGAAGCTGCAAAAGCTCGGCGCCGACGTCAAACGCGCAAAAGACGTATAGTAGCCCGGTGATCACGCTCGCCATGCCCAAGGGGCGCGTGCAGGACGAGGCCATCGCCCTGTTCGCGCGCGCCGGCGTCGACCTGGCGCCGATTCAGGACGGCTCGCGGCGGCTGGTGTTCGAGCTGCCGGCGGCCGAGCTACGCATCCTCGTGGTGCGCGACGCCGACGTCCCGACCTACGTCGAGCATGGCGCCGCCGACCTCGGCATCTCCGGGCGCGACGTCCTGGAGGAGCGGGGGAGCGACCTCTACGAGCCGCTCGACCTCGGCATCGGCAAGTGCCGCCTGAGCGTCGCCGAGCCGCTGGACCCGCCGGCGCGCGCCGTCGACGACGAGGGGCGCGGCGCCCACCTGCGCTACTGCACCAAGTTTCCCAATCTGACCCGCCGCCACCTCGAGGCCTCGGGCATCGTTGCCGACGTCATCAAGCTCTATGGCTCGGTCGAGCTGGGGCCGCTGACCGGCCTGTGCGACCGCATCGTCGACCTGGTCTCGTCGGGGGAGACGCTCCGGCAGCACCGCCTGCGCGAGGTCGAGACGATTCTGGAGGTCACGTCGCGGCTGGTGGTCAACCGCGCGGCCTGGAAAGTTCGTCGCAAACCGATCGATGCGCTCTTGGCTCGCCTCGGGGGGGTCGTTTAGACTGTGGCAGTGACGGAGCTGCAGGTTCATGCGCGGGTCATGCAGCAGGGCATCTCGCAGGACGCTGCGCAGCGCCTGTTCGACGCCGCGCTGCCTCGCATTCAGCCGTTCCGCGACCACGCCGTGCACTCGACGGTCGGCGTGCTCGACTGGGATCACCGGCTGCCGTCGAAGCAGCTGACGCTGCGCGTGCACGTGCTGTACGACGCCGCCGCGCGCGGGCGCTTCGATCAGGCGCTGCAGCGACGACAGGAGGAGATTACCTCGCGCGATCTCTATCCGGAGTTCGACGTGCCCGATCTCGCGGGGCTGCCCGCCGACGAGGCCTACGACGTCGAGCTCTCCGCGCTGCTCGAGATCGAGGCGATGCGGCTGACCTCGCCCTGGCGCCGCGACGTGGCCGAGGAGGACGCCGGTGCCGCCATCGACGCCGTGCGCGCGTCGGGCGTCTTCGCCGACGTCAAGAAGCAAGAGAGCGGACGGTCGCCTGCGCTCGGCGACCTCGAGGCGGTGGCCTGGACTCCGCCGTGCGAGTCGGGCCAGAAGACGTGGACGCTCGACGTCTGGTGGCTGACCGCCTTCGATGGCCGCATCGGCCGGGGTTGGTCCTTCCTGGTCGATCCGTCCGCCGAGGGCGACGCGCGCGTGCTGGCCTCGCGCGAATTCACCGTCCGCGCCGGTTAGCCGCAGCGGTCACGCGGCGCGCGCAACGCATGCGCGCGCGGGCGGTGCAATCGTGACGGCCGCCACCGTGTGAGCGTCCGGCAAGCGCCTGGCATCCCGCTTGTATCTATGGGTGGCAGGAGATCGCCTTGCCCATCCGCTCCCGCCTCGAGAAAATCATCGACATTCGACCAGGAGAGGGCGCGCGCACGGCGCTGATGTTCTTCACGATCCTGCTGTTGATCGCCTCCTACACGACCACCAAAGCGGTTCGCGACGCGGTCTTCCTGTCGAAGTTCGGGCTCACCGAGCTCAGCTACATGATGATCGGCATCGCGCTGGTCGCGGGCGTCGTCGTTACCGCGTACAAGCGCCTCACGTCCGGGATGGGACGCAACGTCGTCGCGCTGGTCACCAACGGCTTCGTCGCGCTGACCCTGGTCGCGATGGCCGTCGGCCTCCAGGCCGGCGTTCACTGGATCTCGTGGGGCCTGTACTTCTGGTCCGGCGTCTTCGGCCTGGTGCTCGTCGCCGAGTTCTGGCTCTTGGCGAACGATCTCTTCGACGCGCGCGAAGCCAAGCGCCTGTTTCCCATCATCGGCTCGGGCGCCATTCTCGGTGGGCTCTTCGGCGGCGCGCTCTCGGGCTGGCTGGCCAAGCCGCTCGGCGCGGGAAACCTGCTCTATCTCGTCGCCATCGAGCTGGTCTTGTCGGGCGTGTTGTCGTCGCTGGCGTGGAAGCGGCGTCGTCCCGAGGTCCAGCGCGAGGTCACCGAAGCGCCCGTCCCGAAGTTCGCCGAGGGGCTCGCCATCCTGCGCAAGAACCAGTACGTGCGGCTCATCGCGCTGATGCTGCTCTGCATGACGGTCTGCTACACGATCGTGCAGTGGCAGTACAAGGGCATCGCCAAGATTCACTTTGGCGGGCGCCAGGACGACATGGCCGCCTTCTTCGGGCTCTTCGCGGCCGCGCTCAATTTCGCCACCTTCGTGCTGCAGATTCTCGGCACGCCGCGGCTGCTCCGTCGCTGGGGCGTCGGCTTCGGGCTGCGCGTCCTGCCGAGCGGCTTCGGTGTGGGCGCCATCGTGCTGGTGGCCACGACCATCCTGCCGCTGCCGATGCTCGGCGCCGCCGCGTTCGCCATGTTCTTCTGTGACGGCTTCCGCTTCTCGGTCGACAAGGCCTCGACGGAACTCCTTTACCTCCCGATCTCGCGCGCCGTGAAGGATCAGGCAAAACCTTTCATCGACACCTTCGTGGACCGCATCGCCGGCGCCCTCGCCAGCTTCTTGTGGCTGTTCCTCACCTGGGCGTTTCACGTCGATCGGCCCGATCGCATCCTCTACGCCTCGATCGCGACCTTGGTGACCGCGATCATCTGGCTCGCGGTCATCCAACGCGCCAAGAACGCGTACATCGCGGCCTATCGCAACATGCTCGGCGCGGCCGTGCCTACCGATCCAGCCGCGCTGGTGACGCCGAGCGAGCGGCTGCGTGCGCGCGTCCTCGGCGAGCTGGTCAAGCTCGGTGACGACGACACGGTGCGGCGCGGCAAGCGCCATCGGGCGATCGCCCGCATCACCCGGCGCAGCGCCGACCTCGGTCTCGATCTCGAGACCATCACCGAGCCGCTCAAGCGTGAGGCCGATCAGGTGACCAAGCTGTCGCTGGCGCTGCAGGCGGAGACGGCGTCGATGGCCGCGTCGACCACCAAGCCGCCGCTCGTCGGCGTGCTGCACACCCGCATGCGTGCCGCCATCGGTCGCATGTTCCACCTCCTGGCGCTCGTCTATCCGTCGGCCGACGTCCGCGCGGCGGAGGCGGCGCTGGTGGGCGAGTCACCGACGTCGCGCGCCGGTGCGCTCGAGCTGCTCGACAACGTCCTGCGCGGCCCGGCGCGCACGGCGGTCATGGAGTCGCTGGAGGCGGTCGTGCTGCCGCGTCGCGGGATGGCGCCGGTACGCGAGCGCACGCTGGCGATGCTGCTCGAGCTGGACGATGCGCCGCTGCGTCGCGACGTGGCCAAGACGGCGCGTGCCGAGGGGCTGCTGACGGCGGAGCTGGCCGAGCTGGCGGCGCGCGATCCGGATCCGTCGGTGCGTCGCGCCGCGCAGGTGACCGAGACGGAGACGGAGACCGAAGAGTCGCCGCCGCTGGGCGTCGAGCTGGTGCCCGCGCTGGTCTAGCGCGCCGCGGAGCGCGCCGCGGAGCGCGCCGCTACGGCAGCGCGTCGCTACGTCGTCGTCGTCGCTAAGGCGCTTCGGGCGTGAACGCGCGGTCGAGCGCCTGACCGAGCCGCGCCACCGCCAGCGGCTTCACCTCGTCGAGCGTCAGCGGCCGCCCGGTCGCCGCCGACAGCGACGTCATCACCGCCGCGTCGAGGCCGCACGGGTTGATCGACGCGAAGCGAGCGAGATCGGTCGCGACGTTGAGCGCGAAGCCGTGCATCGTCACCCAGCGGCGCACCGCGATCCCGAGCGACGCCACCTTGCGCTCGCCGATCCAGACGCCCGTCCAGCCCGGATTGCGCCGCCCCTCGACGCCCACGTCGGCGCAGACTCCGATGAGCGCCTCCTCGAGATTGCGCAGGTAGGCGTGCAGATCGCGCTCCTCACCGTCGAGCTGCAAGATCGGGTAGCCGACCAGCTGCCCCGGCCCGTGATACGTGACGTCGCCGCCGCGCTCGATCTCGAAGATGGGGATGTCACTCGCCGCCACCACGTTGGCCTGCGACGACTGCCGCCGTCCGAGCGTGATGACGTCGGGATGCTCGACGAGCAGGAGCGTATCCGCGATCTCGTTGCGCTGCCGCTGCGCCAACAGCTCGAGCTGCAGCCGCCAGACTTCGCCGTACTCGCGGCGCCCCAGATCGACGACGCGCGCCGGCTTGATCACGGCGGCGACGCTACGTCTTCTCGGGACGCTCGGGGCGCTTGCCGCCGTTGACGAGGTGGCCGCTCTCGCCGAGCGCCGCCTTGGCGGCTTCCATGATCGCCTCGCCGAGCGTCGGATGCGGATGGATCGTGAGCGCCAGGTCGGGCAAAAACGCGCCCATCTCGAGCGCCAGCGCGCCTTCGCTGATGAGGTCCGAGGCCTCGGGACCGACGACCGCCAGACCGAGCAGCTCGTCGGTGGTCGCGTCGGCGATCACCTTGACGAAGCCGTCGGTCTCCGCGATCGCCAGCGCGCGACCGAGCGCCGCGAACGGCATCTTGCCGATCTTGACCTTGCGCCCCGCCTTGGCCGCCTCGTGCTCCATGAGCCCGACCGTCGCGATCTCCGGGTCGGTGAAGATGACGGCCGGAATCGCGACCGCGTCGTTCTCCGACTTGTGCCCGGCCAGCACCTCGGCGAGCACGTCCGCCTCTTTGTACGCCTTGTGCGCCAGCATCGGCTGCTGCGCGACGTCGCCGATGGCGAAGATCCCCGGCACGTTGGTGCGCTGCTGCTTGTCGACGGGCACGAAGCCCTTGTCGATCTTGACCCCGAGCTTCTCGAGCCCGAGGTTCTCCGAGTTCGGCCGCCGCCCGACGGTGACGAAGACCGCGTCGGCGACGAACGTCTTGGCGCCGTCTTTGGTCTCGACGCGCACCGCCGCGCCGTCCTTGGTCTCTTCCCAGCCGAGCGCCTTGCACTCGAGGTGAATCTCGGCGCCGTGCTTCTTCAGCTTGCGCTGCACCACGCCGACCAGATCGGGATCGTTGCCCGGCAAGAGCTGATCGGTGCCCTCGATGACGGTGAGCTGCGAGCCGAGCTTCATGTACGCCGTACCGAGCTCGAGGCCGATGTAGCCGCCGCCGATGACGACGAGCCGCTTCGGCACCGACGGGAGCGACAGCGCGCCGGTCGAGTCGAAGATGCGCTTTCCGTCGGGCTTGAAGCTCGGGATCTCGATGGGCCGCGAGCCGGTCGCGATCACGATCGCCTTGGCCGCCTCGATGGCGACGGTCTGCCCGTCCGCCTGCTTGACCTCGACGCGATTCTTGGCCGTCACGGTCGCCGTACCGGCAACGAGCTGCACGCCCGACGCCTTGAGCAGCTGACGCACGCCGCCGGTGAGCTTGCCGACGACTTCGCCCTTCCACTTCTGTGTCTGGGTCCAGTCGAGCTTGGGCTCGGCGACGACGCCCATCGGATTGTGCTTGGCGAACTCGAACTGCTTGGAGGCCTGGATCAGCGCCTTGGAGGGAATGCAGCCGACGTTGAGGCAGACGCCGCCGACGTCACCCTTCTCGACGTTGATGGTCTTGACTCCCAGCTGCCCGAGGCGAATCGCGCACATGTACCCGCCCGGCCCCGCGCCGATGACGACGACGTCAGTCTTCAAGGTCTCCATGCTGTGCCTTGTAGTATAGGAGCGACTTTCGCGCTAGATGTTGCGCGCCTGGCTCGGGGCCGTTCTCGGGTCGCGCCTAGCTCTCGGGCCGGGCGTTGATGATGGGCGGCTCCTTGCGCTGCGGCGGAGCGGACCGCTCCTGCTCGAGCGTCGGGCGCTTGCCCTTATCGAACCCGTCGAGCCGGACGGGGCGCGCCTCGTCGATGCTGCGATAGATGGCGCGGATCACCCGCACGTCGGCGAGCCCCTCCTTGCCCGACGGCTCGGGATCCTTGCCATTCAAGATGCAGTCGGCGAAGTAGGAGATCTCGGGACCGATCTGATCGCGTGGCTTGAACTTCTTCTTCTTGGGCTTCTTCTCGCCGAGTATGACCTCCTGCTCGAGCGCTCCCTCGTACTCGTAGGCCGGGTCGAGCGTGAGGACGCCCTTCTCGCCGACGACCTGATAGGAGCCGGTCGCGGCTGCGCCGAAGCTGACGGTGAAGGTGGCCAGCCGCTCGTTGCTGAAGCGCAGCACCGCCGAGACCTGCTCCTCGACCTTGCTAAAGCGCGGGTCGCCCTTGCGCGCCGCGCCCATGCCGAAGACCTCGGTCGGCTCTTCGCCAAACAGGTAGCGCGCCGCGTTGATGCAGTAGGCGCCGATGTCGTAGAGCGGCCCGCCGCCGTCGCTGCGCGGCCCGACGCGGATGTTGTCGTCGTGGACCTGGAAGCTGAAGCTGGAGGTGAAGAAGCGCGGCTCGCCGAGCTTCCCCTTGCGAACGAGGTCGATCGACTTGAGGTTCGCCTCCTCGAAGTGCAACCGATAGCCGATCATCAGCTTGCAGCCGTTGTCGGCGCAGACGCGGATCATCGCCTCGCAGTCTTCCTCGGTGACGGCCATCGGCTTTTCGCACAGGACGTGGATTCCATGCGGCGCCACGCGCTCGGTGAACGCGCGGTGCGTGTGATTGGGCGTCACGATGTAGACGGCGTCGATGGCGTCCTCGCGGCAAAGCGCGTCGAGCCCGTCGTAGTCGACCGTATGCTCGACGGCGTAGGTCTTGGCGAGCTTGCGCAGCTTCTTCGGATCCGACGAGACCAGCGCCGTCAGCTCCGCGTTCTTGGCATGTTTGAACGCCGGCAATACCGCCTTCTGGGCGAAATGCCCCTGCCCGACCACCGCGAACCGCACTTTCGGCTTTGCCATGGGTTCCAATGTAGGGCGGAGGATGGGAGTTTCAATTTCGAAACAATGTGTGTAAGATGCCGCGCACTCCCAGGAGGAAACCATGCGTATCTTACTTAGCCTTGCTGCACTGCTTCTGCTCGTTGCTCCCGGCTGTGGCAACGACGCCACGACCACCACTCCGCCCGACCTCGCGATGACCCCCGCGGATCTGTCGGCCGCCTCCGGCGACATGGCCAAGTTCCAGACCTGCGCCCAGATCCTGACCTGTGCCGCCGCCTGCGGCCAGAATCAGACCTGCGCCCTCGGCTGTGCGACGAACGCCGCCGCCGCCGCGCAGGGCCGCTTCATCACGTTCGGCCAGTGCATCCTCGGCCACTGCGGCCCCGGCGACGCCGGCATCCACGCCTGCACCGGCGCGACCGACAACACCCCCGGCTGTCAGAATTGCATCGGTTCGACCGGTGCGGCCGCCGCCAGCATGGGCAGCGCCTGCCACGCCGAATACACCGCCTGCGCCTCGAACTAACTCCCCGTAGCCCGTAGCCCGTAGCCCGTAGATAGACCGAAGCGGCGGCGTGCGCTACTGGTGCACGCCGCCCAGCTTTTGCCGTGGCAGCGGGGTGATCTCGCCGAGCTGCTCGCGCAGGTGCGCCGGCACTTCGGCGAAGACGTCCTCGACGAGCGTCTCGAGCGGCGGCGGCGGCA
>JAQBQH010000130.1 GCA_028287105.1 Myxococcales bacterium | reverse complement strand
CGCTCGCCGCTCCAGCGGGCGAGCGACCAGGCACCCACCGCGACGGCGACGACGGCCACGCTCGCGGTCGTCCAGCGCCGGCGGCGTCCGGCAGCGACGGTCTGCGTGGGCTCGTTCGTCCGTGGCTGGCGCGCGGCGAACGCGTGGCTCATATACGCGGCGAGCTCCGCCTGCGCATCGCTGCTGCCGACGACGACGTCGAGCGCCGCGGCCATCTCGGCCGCGCTGCCAAAGCGCTCCTCCCGCGACGGCGCCAACGCGCGCGCGCAGACGCGGTCGAGCGCGGCAGGCAGCTCGGGGGCGCGCCGCGACGGCCGCTCCACGCCGCCGGCGCCCGGCCGCGCCACCACCGTGCCCTCCTCGTCCGGCGCAAAGGGGCAAACGCCGGTGAGCGCCTCGTACAGCACCGCCCCGGCCGAGAAGAGGTCGGTGCGCGCGTCGAGCGGCTCGCCGGCGGCCTGCTCCGGCGACAGATAGCCGAGCTTGCCCTTGACGACGCCGCTGCGCGTCTTGACCGCGCCGCCGAGCGCCGACGTCTTGGCGATGCCGAAGTCGCACAGCTTGACGCTGCCGTCGCGGCCGACGAGCACGTTGGCAGGGCTGACGTCGCGGTGGATGAGCCCGAGCGGACGCCCGTCGTCGCCGGCGACCGCGTGGGCATAGGCGAGCGCGCGACAGACCTCGCCGACGACGAACGCCGCCAGCGACGGCGGCAGCCGCCGATCGGTCGCCAGCAGCCGATGAAGGCTCGTGCCGTCGATCCGCTCCATGAGGAGGTACGGCACCTCGTCGATGCGACCGTGCTCCAGCACCGCCACGATGTTGCGATGACGCAGTCGCTCCGAGAGCGCCGCCTCGTTGTCGAACGTGGCAGCCGACGCGTCGTCGCACAGGTGCGGCAGGAGGCGCTTGAGCGCGAACTCGCGTCGCCCGTCGGTGACCAGCAGGACCTCGCCGACGGCGCCGGCCCCGAGGCGCTGCAGGATCTCGAAGCGGCCGAAGCGCGAGGCGCGCATCAGGGCCGCGCGTCGATGCAGCCGATGGTCGCGCTGCTGCACGGCACCTGCGACGGCGGCATGCCGAAGTAGATGCCGAGGCCGATGGCGGCTCCGACGACGACGGCACCAACGGGGATCGTCCACCAGAAGCGGCGCAGCGCGCTCCGGCGATGGGCCGGTGGCGTCGAGACGCCGGTCAGCTCCGCCGCCGCACCGTCGCTGCTGGAGCCGGCCCCCGAGGGCGAGACTGTCGAGTGCGAGGCTGCCGAGGGCGAGGCTGTCGTGGGCGAGGATGCGGACGGCGAGGCCGAGGGCGAGGCCGCCGCGGGCGAGGATGTCGCCCCCGCGGATGGCGGCCCCCCCGGCGACGCGGTCGGCGCGGACACGGGCGGCGGCGACGTGACCGCGGCGCGCTCGGCCTCGTCGAGGAGCTGCTGCACCTGCCGCCGGTCCGACGCGTCGGGGCCCGCGGTCGCCAGGTAGCGACGGAACATGATGCGGGCGTGGTCGAAGTCGCGCAGCTTGCGATACGCCTGCCCCAGGTTGATGAGGAACTGCGGTCGTGGCGACAGCTCGTAGCCGGCGCTGAACTCGCGGATGGCGTCGTGATAGTTGCCGAGGTGGTACATGCCGAGGCCGACCTCGTAGTGCGCCCGCGCGCGCGACTCCGCGTCGGGCTGCTGCTGCGCCGACGCCGCCGTCGACAGCGCCATCAGCACGAAGGCCAGCAGCAGCGGCAACCGGCGCCGGCTCATCCTTCGTCCTCGTCCGCGCGCAGGCCGTGCTTCTTGACGAGCCGATAGAGATAGGCGCGCTCGAGGCCGGCGATGCGCGCGGCGCGCGTCATGTTGCCGCCGGTGCGCACGAGCAGCCGCCGCAGATAATCGATCTCCCACTCGGCGACCAGGCTCTGCTTGGCCTCGTGAAACCGCTCGGGCGTCACGACCTGATCGGCGATGCCGAGGTGGCGCGGCGTGATGACCCGCTCCTCGCCGAGGAGCGACAGCGCGCGCCGCACCACGTTCTTGAGCTCGCGCACGTTGCCGGGCCAGTCGTAGTCGGCGAGCAGCGCGCGCGCGTCGGCGCTCACGGTGACGTCGGCGCCGCTCTGGACGATGAAGCGGTCGAGCAGGAGCGGCACGTCCTCCTTGCGGTCGCGCAGGGGCGGCAGCCGCACCCGCAGCACGCTCAGCCGATAGAAGAGGTCGCTGCGAAAGCGCCCCTCCTGCACCTCGAGGGCGAGATCGCGGTTGGTGGCGGCGATGACGCGCACGTCGACCTGACGAAAGCCGCGACCGCCGATGGGCTTGACCTGCCGCCGCTCGAGCACCCGCAAGAGGCGCGGCTGCAGCGCCAGCTCCAGCTCTCCCACTTCGTCGAGGAAGAGCGTGCCGCCGTCGGCGACGACGAAGGCGCCGTCGCGGTCGGCGTCGGCGCCGGTGAACGCGCCGCGCACGTGGCCGAACAGCTCGCTCTCGATGAGCGAGGACGTCACGGCGCCGAGGTCGCACACCGCGAGCGGCGCGGCGCCCCGGCTGACGGCGGCGATGGCCTCGGCGGCCAGCTCCTTGCCGGTGCCGGTCTCGCCTTCGATCAATATGGGCGCGTCGGAGGCGGCGACCCGCTCGAGCAGCGCGAACAGCTCGCGCATGACCAGCGAGCGGCCGACCAGACCGCCGAACGACTCCGCCGTCGACGGCTCGACGCGCGGCCCGCGGTCGGCGCACAGGCGCAGCTCGGTCTGCCCGATGGTGACGACCGCGCCGGCACCGACGGTGACCTCGGCAAAGCGCGCGCCGCCGAAGAAGCTGCCGTTCTTCGACTCGAGATCGCGCACGAGGATGCCGTTGGCGGTGACCACCAGCTCGAGGTGGCGCCGCGAGACCGCGCCGTCGGTGAGGAGGAGGTCGCAGCCCTCGGCCTTGCCGACGAAGTAGGTGCCGGCGCGCACGAGCAGCTCGCGCCCGCGATCGGGCCCGGAGACGACCATCAGCCGCAGACGCTCGGGAACGATCAGCGCCGCCCGCGGCGTCAAGGGGTCCGTTGGCCGTCCATCGTCCGACGGCGATCGGAAATCCATGCAACTGCGATGATAACACGGCCTGGCGACGGCACCGCCTGGGAGTTTCCGCCCGCGCGCGTGTTCTCGAGGACACAGTAGAAAGGGCGTGGGGCGATCGCCGCGAATCCGTGTTCTCCGCCACACGCTTGGCGCGGCGCCGCGCCGCGGTCGCCGGTCGCGCACCTTTCCTGACGCCCACTTGCCGCATCGCGCCGCTGGCCGCGGAGTTGCTAACCGTCCTCTCGACTCGAGGCGCGCAACCGCGCCGAGGAGGACTCATTCATGCGACGACCAGTACCTTCCATCATCATCATGAGCTCCATGCTCGCGCTGGCCGCGTGCACGGGGCGCGTCGACAAGAGCAGCGGCGACACTCCTTCGACCCTGAGCGGCTCGCCAGGCAGTGCGCTACCCGCCGGCCCGCTGAGCACGCGCGGCAACCAGATCGTCGACAAGAGCGGCACGCCTGTCCGCATCGCCTCCGTCGGTTGGAACGAGATCGGCGCCGGTCCCATCCAGGGCATCGCCGCCAACCTCGACGCCATCGGCGCCGCCGGCTTCAACGCGGTCCGCGTCTCCTGGGTCAACGCGACCATGGCCGAGGATCTGGCGCGGATCGACGAGGTCGTCGGCGCCGCCGGACCGCGCGGCATCAAGGTCATCCTCGACAACCACACCAACGAGCCGGGCCACGGCCCCCAGGACAACTGGGGCGCGCAGCAGAAGAACGGCCTGTGGTACGACGTCGGCGGCGCCAGCGACGGCACCGACGGCGGCGGCAACCCCGGCACCGTCACCGACGCGAAGTTCCTCGCCGACTGGAAGGCGGTGGCGACGCACTATCGCGGCAACGACACCGTCATCGGCTACGACCTGCGCAACGAGCCGCTCGCCTACGGCGGCATGTCGACCTGGGGCGACGGCAACCTCGACACCGACCTACGCGCCATGTACCAGCGCGTCGGCAACGCCATCGTCGCCATCGACGCGGGCAAGCTCATCATCTGCGAGGGGCCGCAGAACTACGGCGGCAACTTCGCCGGCAACGGCGTCGCGCCGTGGGGCGATCTCAGCCTCGCCGGCCAGCGCCCGGTCGTGCTCTCGGTGCCGAACAAGGTGGTCTATTCGGTCCACGACTACCCGCACGAGATCTCCGGAATCAGCAACGACAGCGGCGCCGGAAAGATCGCGCAGATGAACGCCGACTGGGGCTACCTCGTGTCGCAGAAGATCGCGCCCGTATGGGTCGGCGAGATGGGCTCGTCGATGGACGACCCCGGCGACGACGCCTGGGCGCAGACGCTCGTCAGCTACCTGAACGGCGGCGAGGGCGGCGCCGGCGGGCCGACCTTCTCCGGCGACGAACAGGGCATCGGCGGCGACTGGTGGGCCTGGGGCTACCTGGCCGGTCAGCTCCCCGACGGCACCCAGAACAGCGACGGCAGCCTGCGCGCCAATCAGCGGGCGGTCTGGAGCCAGCTCCTCTATCACGCGACCACGGGCGCGCCGCACGTCATCCGCGTCGCCGTCGGCCAGAGCCAGGCCTACGTCGATCCGGCGGGCAACAGCTGGAGCGCCGACACGGGCTTTCAGGGCGGCATCGGCTTCACGCTCGCTCCGCCGGTTCCGATCGCCGGCACCGACGCAGCGCCGCTTTACAACGGCGAGCGCTACGGCAGCGACGGCAACGGCAACGCCGCCGCGTTCCGCTACGCGTTCGCCATGGCCGCCGGCAACTACAACGTGACGCTCAAGTTCGCCGAGTACTACGTCACCGGCGTCGGCGAGCGCCAGTTCGACGTCAGCATCAACGGCAACAAGGTGCTGACCAACTTCGACATCCTCGCCGCCGCCGGCGGAGCCAACAAGGCGGTCGATCGATCGTTCGCAGTCAGTCTGCCGAACGACGGCACCGTGACCATCGAGCTGTCGCCCGGCGCCGCGCAGAACCCGAAGGTCGACGCCATCGCGATCCTGCCGTCGGACGGTCCGCCGCCGCCGCCGCCGCCGCCGGACGGCGCGCCGCTCATCGTGCCTCCGCTCGTCGGTGCCACACCGGGCGCGTGGCAGTCGGGCGACCTCGACGCCGCCGGCATGAGGATGCACTACAACTACCTCCTGCCGCACGGCTACAGCGACAAGCACCGCTACCCGGTCCTGCTCTGGCTCCACGAGAACGACATGGGCAACTCGGTCTACAACGGCGGCGATCCGACCGGCCTCGCCAGCTACCTCGACGGCTGGTTCAACACGAGCGCGTTCCGCACCAACTATCCGTGCATCATCATCGCGCCCTACGCCGATCAGCGCTCCGACCCGGGTGGAGCGACCTCGAACTGGGGCGGCTGGGTCCCGCCGGGCGATCACGGACCGAACGAGGACGCCGCGGCCGCCATCACGCAGTACTTCGTGCAGCACTTCTCGGCGTACCCGCGCAAGGTCTACGTCAGCGGCGCATCGCTCGGCGGCCACGGGAGCTGGGCGATGATGCTCGACTACAATGCGTGGAACGGCCCGTTCGGTAAGATCTTCGCCGCCGGGATGCCGCTCGCCGGGGTCATCGAGCGCTACGGCTTCGGCGTCGATCCGCCTGGCGACGTCGTCGACCGCATGCGCAACGTTCCGGTCTTCGCGGTGCACGGCTCGGGCGACGGCACGTCGCAGCCCAACTGGGATCGCGCGATGTGGCACGACTACGGCGGCGGCGCGCTCCCCGGCAACCCGGGCGCACAGTCACCGGGCGGGGCGTATCGCTACCTCGAGGACCCCGGTCTCGGCCACGATGTCTGGGACACCTACTACGCGCTGCCGGCAGGCAAGCCGCTGTACGACTGGATGTTCGCGCAGACCGCACCGTAGTCGCCCGATCGACTCCGCCTCGCCCGCACCCCGTCCATGGAACGCCGCCTGCACGATCGATGTGCGGGAGGAACGAGCATGAACCGACGCACCTTGCAGCTCGTCGGCGTGGCGCTGATCGCCCTGCCGCTCGCCTGGTCGCCGACGGCGCGCGCGCAGAGGGTTACCGGCGTGGCCGGCAGTACGTCGAGCGCGACCACCGGGACAGGGCCGGCCGGCTCCACGGGAGCCGGCGCCAACGGCAGCACGACGACCACGGCCAACGGCTCCAATTCGGGCGTCGGCAACAGCAGCGGCATCGCGGCGTCGCAGGGGACCCCGCACGCGGGGCACCGCAAGGTGAACCCCAAGCCTGGAGAGTCGACGCGCTAGATCCAATGACAAAAATGCCCGAGCAGTGTGATCTGCGCTGCTTGCCGTGGAATGGCGCCGCGACCTAGAATCGCGTGATGCGACTCGGTGCGCCGGTGGAAGTCAGGCGGCATCGATGACGACGCTGCTGGTGGTCGTGTTGTCGGTGGCCGCGTCGCTGGCCGGATCGCGCGGGGAGTTACCGTCGCCGGGGCAGGTCGATAGTCATACGGCGTATGCGGCGGCGGTGAAGTCTGCGGGGAACCAGGCGCTGCAAAAGGCGGTCGCGCGCTACGACGCGCATCTGGCGCGGTTCCCACGCGACGCGGTCGCGGCGATCGAGCGCTGCAAGCTCGTCGGCGCCACCCTCTCCGAGGACGAGGACGAAGAAGACGAGGGCCGCGGCGCGATGTTCGATGCGTGCGTCGGCGCGCTCGACGAGCGCTTCCCCCACTCCGCGGCCGTCGCCGTGTACCGGGTCGACCGGCAGTGGGGAGCGGACGCGCGCACCCTGGCCAGCCGGCTGCTCGGCGATCCACAGATCCGCTGGAGCGACCTCGAGCGCGCGCACGTCTATGCGAAGCTGGCGCAGCAGTGCACGGCCGCGCAGCTCGCGCTCGCCAGCAACTACGCACGTCAGGCGGTCCGGCTCGATCCGACGCTCGACGTGACGCGTGTGCTCGGCGAACAGCTGCTCGCCGAGGGGCGCCGCGCCGAGGCGATCGTGACCTTGAGCTCGCGTACCGACGAGCTGCCCTTCGAGCTGATCCGCAAGGCGCAGCTGCTGGCCGACGCCGGCGCGTACGACCGGGCGTTGTGGATGATCGACCTCGCCAAGGCGCAGCCCAACGCCTTCATCGATCCATTCGTCCACGGAACGATCCTCGAGGGCGCCGGCAAGAGCGATCTGGCGCGCCAGAAATACGCCGAGCAGAAGGGCGAATGGAATCGCCGGCGCACGCTCACCCATCTCTTCCTTCTCGACGTCGCGCGCGGCGCGGCGACGCCGGCGGCGCAGTCGTACGAGGCGCTGCGCGATCTGGGATGGCGCGCCGATCCGCTCGGCCGCCATCGGCTGGCGCTGGCGCACGCGTTCCCGCGCGCCGCGTGGCACGCCCGCGATCTGCGCGGTCTCGCCGCCCTCCTGGCGTGCATCCTCGCCTTCATGCTGCTGCCGGCGCTGTGGGTGGCGCCGATCCACTATTGGTCGCTGTCGCGGCGCCTGCGCGGACGGGTCACGCCGACGCCGACCATCGCGGCGGTCCGCTGGACCTTCCGCCACGTCTGGATCGCGAGCGCCGCCTTCCTCGTCGTCGATTTCGTCGGTCTCTACATCTTCGACTACAACGACCTCGCCTTCTGGGTGCCGGCAGCCCAGAAACAGCCCTCCGCCCCGCATTCGATCGCGGCGTGCGGCTTGTGGAGCGCGGTCGCGCTGACCGCGACGCTGGCGGCCCTCCTCTTGCGACGGCGCGACCTGCCGCTATTCGGCCGCGGCACGTGGTCGCGCAGCCGCAGCATCGGTCAGGCGGCGGCGGCGCTCGGCATGGTGCTCGGGATCGCGATCGTCGTGAACATGCTCTCCAAGCTCGTGCCTGGCGTGGTCACGCTCGAGCAGCAGCTGAAGGCCATCCGCGAGGTCTACGGCGTGGCGGCGCTGCTGCTGGTCGTCTGCGTGATCGCGCCCTTGACCGAGGAGCTCGTCTTCCGCTCGGTGATCCTCGACGTCATCGGGAGATACATGCCGCTCTTGTGGGCCAACGCGATCCAGGCGTTCCTGTTCGCGCTGGCGCACGGGGAGCCGCGGCGCATGCCGTACCTGTTCGCGCTCGGCTTTCTGGCCGGGCGGCTGCGGCTTCGCTCCCGGGGCCTCATGCCGAGCATGATGCTGCACGCAGCCAACAATGCGCTCGTCGTGCTGTTCATGGTGGCGGCGACCACGACGGCGCCGACCCGGATCGCGGCGGCGCCACCGCCAGTCGCGCCGGAGCTCGTCAAGTGCGCCCGCCTCGCGCACGATCCCCACGCTCGCTCGGCGGCGGAGCCGATCGCGCCCCCCTCCGTGCCGGGGCCGCTCGAGCTCAACAACGCCGCCTGGGCGCTCGCCGTCGACCCGAGCACCTCGCCGGCGTGTCTCCGGCACGCCGAAGATGCCGTCGAAGCGGCGCTGACCGGCAGCCCGGACCATCCCGGCTACCTCGACACCAAGGCGACGGTGCTCTATCGCCAAGGTCGCCTCGACGAGGCGGTCGACCTCGAACGGCTGGCGCTCGACCTCCACGACTCCGACGATCTCGGGTCGCAGTTGACGCGCTTTTTGGCAAAGCGAGAGGCGCGCGGTGGCGCCATCACGCTCGGGCGCGGATCGGCCGCGGCGGTGAAGTTGTCGCTCGTCGGTGGCGGCAGCCAGGCTCCGGTCGCGCTACAGACGATCGTCGTCGAGCTGGGCGACGGTTTTCCCGAGGGGCTCATCCTGTACGCGCGCGCCGTGAGCGGCCACCGTGACGTTGGCCTGTTCCACGCGGTCTTCGGCCCCAACCATGCGCGCTCGTATCGACTCGTCTCCGACTCCGGCCCGATGAACCTGCCCGACGACACCCGCTTCGACGTCGCGCTCGTCGACGGGCGCGGCGGCAACGGCTCGCCGCCGGCCGCGCAGTGGTGGCATCTCTCCGCGCACATGCCCGTGGTCGACGCGTATCCTTAGCCGCATGACGCCGAAGAAGGCAGCCCTGCGCGGATCGGATGTCGTCGGGATGGGCAGGCTCGCTTTCGACGCCATGTTCGGGCTGACCGATCTGGTCGAGGCGATGCACGGCACCATCGTGCGCCGGCCGGCCCCCATCGGTGCCGCCGGCGAGACCCACACCCGCGGCCTCACGCGCTTCGTCTACCAGAGCATCCGGTCGGTGACCCACGTCCTCGGCGGCGGCATGGACGTCCTCGTGCCGCTCCTCACCCCGCCCGTCGCTGAGGACACTTCGTCGCCACGCCGCGAGGTGCTCGTGTCGGTGCTCAACGGCGTCATCGGCGATCATCTGGTCGCGAGCGAGAACCCGCTCGCCATCCCGATGCGCTTCCGCCGCGGCGGCGAGCCGGTCGCGCTCAGCCGTGACGCCCTCGCTGCGCTGTCACCCGCGCCGACGGGCCGCGTCCTGGTCCTGGTTCACGGCCTGTGCATGAACGACCAGCAGTGGCTCAGAAACGGGAACGACCACGGCGAAGCGCTGGCGCGCGCGTTCGGCTTTTCGCCGCTGTACCTGCACTACAACAGCGGCCGCCACGTCTCCAACAACGGCCGCGAATTCGCCGACCGCCTGGCGGAGCTGATCGCGGCCTGGCCGGTTCCCGTCGACGAGCTGGTCATCGTCGGCCACAGCATGGGAGGGCTGGTCACGCGCAGCGCCTGCCACTACGCCCGTCTCGCCGGCCACGGCTGGCTCGATCGGCTGTCGGCGCTGGTCTTCCTCGGCACGCCGCATCACGGCGCCCCGCTCGAGCGCGCCGGCAACCTGTTCGATCTGCTGCTCGAGATCAGCCCCTACGCGGCGCCGATCGCGCGCATCGGCGGCAACCGCGCCGCCGGCATCAACGATCTCCGGCACGGCAACCTGCTCGACGAAGACTGGGACGGCCGCCATCGCCGCTACCGCGCCGATCCGCGCACGCCGGTGCCGCTCCCCGACGGGGTCGACTGCTTCGCGGTCGCGACCACGCGCGGGCGGCGCGACGGCGACCTACGCGACCGCCTCCTCGGCGACGGCCTCGTCCCCGTCGCCAGCGCGCTCGGCCGCCACGCCGACGAGCGCTTCACGCTCGCGTTCCCGGAGTCGCACCAGCTCGTCGTCTACGAGCGCGACCACTTCGACCTCTTCGACGCCCCCGCCATCATCGACCAGCTCGCGATCTGGCTCGCCCGTCCTTGAGCGAGTCCGCGGTCTACGGCGTGGGGGTCGGGCAGGGATCGGACGGCGCGGTGAG
>JAQBQH010000101.1 GCA_028287105.1 Myxococcales bacterium | reverse complement strand
GAGTGCGCGGAACCCGTCGCGGGCCCATGGCAGACGGTACGCGATCGTCGTGCATCAGGGCGTCAGGCGGCGGAACTCGATACGACGGTTGAGGGCCCGGTGCTCTTCGGAGTCGTTGGGCAGCTTCGGCTGCGTATTGCCGTATCCGTGGACTTCCAGGCGGTCGCGCGCGATGCCGTGCGCCACCAGCCAGTCCGCAACGGCGGCGGCGCGCGCCTCCGACAGCTTGAGGTTGTAGGCGTCGGTGCCGAGGTCGCAGGTGTGGCCGCCGATCTCGACGCGTGCCGACGGATTGTCGCGCAAGAGCTGCGCCGCGCGCGCCAGCGGCTCCTCCGATGCGGGCTGGATTTCGGCCGAGTCCAGCAAGAAGGTGATGCCCGTCAGCACCACCTGCGCCGCCAGCACCGCGCAACCGCGGGCATCGACCCGGCTGCCCGGCTTCGTATCGGGGCAGGCGTCGTCGCGATCGGCGATGCCATCGTCGTCGCCGTCGGGCTCGTCGTCGTCTTGAGGGGCGCCGGCGCTTTCGCCATCCGTGTCCTCGGATGGCGTCCATCCCGCCGGGCGCCGCGCCGGTCGCCGCGGAGGCGGCAGGCGCGTGAGCTCGGCGGCCAGGCTGACGCCGACGACCACAAAGCCGAAGTTGTCCGTCGGGGCGAAGCCGCCGCCGGCGCGGACGAAGGGGCCGACCTGAATCGGCCGGTGTAGAGCGAATTCGACGCCGGACTCGACCTCCACCAGCGCGTACGACCTGTCGACCTTTCGGTCCAGCAGATAGCCGACGCGCGGCGCGAGATACCAATGACCCCACCGACCGCCGCCCTCCTCGGGGTAGCCGCGGTGGCGGTCGAAGATGCGGATGCGCAGGCCCAGCGCGCCCAGGAAGACGGCGGTCTGCGGGGCGTTGTCGGCGGAGAAGCCGAGGTTGCCACCACCGAGGCTGAGATCGAGCGCGACGGGCGCGGCAAATTGCCAATCGAGCCCGATGCCGCCCATGAGGCCCACTGCCGCCGCCGTCCCGGTCACGCCGACGTTCAGGTGCAGGTTCCAGCGGCCGCTCTCGCCGCGCGCGGGCGCCGGCACGACGAGGGTGGCAACGACGACAGCGAGGGCGAGCGCGAGGCAGCGCATCGGGCCGCGTATGCTACCGCAGCGCAACCGATTGCAGAAGATGCTTCACCGGAGGCCAGATGCTGCCTGGATTGGATGGCCACTCCGGATCTTTTAGGCGGTCTGCTGGACGAGGCGGGCTTGCAGCTCGCGGGTCGCGCGCGCGACCTCGTCGGAGCCGCCGAGCGTCATGAAGATGGCCTGCCACAGGCCGCGGTCGTGCGGCAGGTGGAGCGCCTCGCGCGCGAGCACCGCGCAGCTGTCGCGCCGCCAGGCGGCCGAGGGCGGGGCGACCGAGAGCGACTCGTACCAGGGGCGGAAGTCGTTGCCGAAGCCGCCGATGTAGTCGTACCAGAGCTGCAGCGGCTGTTTCGACGACGGTGCCGACTGCGCGGCGGCGGTGACGAGGCGGGCGCGGGCCCCGTAGCGCCAGAGCGGCGCGGCGGCGACGATCCGATCGACGACGTCGAACGCGACGGGACAGCTGCCGGCGAGCGTGCCGAGATGGGCGCGCACGACCGTGAGGCGCGGGGAGGGCGGCCCGAGCGCTCGAGCGCGTCGCGCCAGATTTTCTTCGAGCAGGCGGTGCGCTTCGGCGGCGTGGCCGACGGCGAGGTAGCTGCGGTAGAGGAGCGTCTCTCCGAGATCGGTCAGCTCGTCGGGCGGAGCGTCGCCGGGGCGCACGGCGTCGCCGGGGATGAACGGCGCGGCCTCGGCGTCGAAGAGCGTCTCGCAGAGCTCGAGGGCACAGGGACGTTCGCCGAGCGCGCCGGCGAGATAGTCGAAGTAGACCGAGGCCAGCGTCGGTAGATGCGCGAGCTGCAGGAGCTTGGCGAAGGCGGCGATGCTGCCGAGCACCGCGGGGGCTCGCATCATCGGGTCGCCGGCCGCGCGCAGCCGCTCGAGCGTGGCGAGCGAAAAGCCGAACGCAGCGACGAGCTCTTCGACGCCCGTGGGGACGGGCGCCGCGCTGCCGCCGAAGTCGGCGACCAGGGTCGTCGATGGGTGATGATTGAGGTCGATGCCGAAGCGCGCCGCAGCCGGCAAGACGGGGCGGAGCGGTTGCGACGCGGCGCGCAGCTCGTCGCCGAAGCGGTCGTCGGGCGCCAACACCGACGAGGCGAGCGTGTCCCAGGCGACGAGGGCGCGCTCGAGCGGACGGCCTTGCAGCGACGGCCAGAGCGCTTCGACGAGGCGGGGGTCCGTGCCTCGTCGCGCCATCTGCGCCAGGAGTGCCTTGAGCTGCGTGGCCGGCGGCTCGACGAGGCGCGGATCGAGCGGCAGTCGCGTGGCGTCGAAGAGCGGGGCCGCCTGCGCCGAGGCGAGGAGCTGCGCGGCGACGGGGAGGCCGCGGGCGCGCAGCTGCTCGGAGAGCTCGCGCGCGCTCACTCCGGCACCGGCGGCAGACGGACGCGGAAGGAGCTGCCGCGGCCGACCTCGCTGTCGACGACGAGCGTGCCGCCGAGCGTGGTGGCGACGTCGCGGGAGATGGGGAGCCCGAGCCCCTGGCCGGCGGCGCCGCGGGTGGTGAAGTAGGGCTCGAAGATTCTTTCGCGCAGCGCCTCGGGGATGCCGGGGCCGTTGTCGACGATTTCGATGACTGCCCAGCCGTCGTCCCCGGTGCCGGTGCGCACCTCGATGGTCGACGGGGCGGCCTGACCGGGCGCCATGGCCTGGGCGGCGTTGATGACGAGGTTGACGAAGAGCTGCGCCAGCTGGCGGGTGGTGCCGCGCACGGGAGGACAGGGATCGAAGCGGCGGACGACCTGGGCCGAGCGCGCGATTTCCGCGCCCGCCAACGCCAGGAGGCGCTCGAGAAGCGGCGGCAGCTCGACGGTGCGGGTGACGTCTGCACCGGGCTCGTCGAGGAGCGCGAGGTAGCCGGCGAAGCCGGAGAGGCGTCCTTGCAGCTCGGGGGGACCGATGCGCGCAGCGAGCTCCCGCAGCCGCGCGGCGAGCGCCGGCAGCGACGCGGCGCCCGAGGCTGCCGCGCCGAGGGTCGCTGCCGCTTGTGCCCCGTCGACGACTACGTCGAAGCCGACTCGCAGCGGCGCGTCACCCGCAGCGACGGCCGTCACCTCGTGGCCGAGCGCGCGCAGCCGCGCCGTCCACTGCGCGCGCACCTCGGGGTCGTCCTCGATGAACAGCACGCGGCCCACGCCCCTCGTGTATCAGGTGCCGCGCGATCCTCGCAAGCCGGGGGCGCTACTTGCCGAGCGGCGAGCCGTTGTCGGTGCCGTTGCCGGTCGAGTCGATGCGCTGGATGCCCTTGGTGTCATCGTCGCTGGTCACCTTGTTCTTGACCGGCTCGTTGGCCTTGGCGCGCAGTCCGCGCGGCGCGATCTCGACGCGGCGGTTCTGCTTCCAGCAGTCGCTGTCGTGGGCGGTGCACATCGGGTTGTCGGCGCCGTAGGTGGCGGTGGTCAGCTGCGACGGCGACACGCCGGCAGCCTCGAGGTAGCCGGCGACGGCGTCGGCGCGGCGCTGCGCGAGATCGCGGTTGTAGGCGCTGTCGCCGCGCTCGTCGGCGTTGCCGGCGATGGTGACGTGGACGCTTCGGTCGCTGCGCAGACAGGTGGCGGTTTCATTCAGCTCCGAACGATTGCGCCCGTCGATGGCCGCCGAGTTGGTGACGAAGTGGATCGGGCGCTCGGTGCACGCGGCGACGGTGGCGGCGGTGACGTCGTGGCACGCGCGATCCACGCACAGCTGCTGCGTGCCGCAGTCGGCGTCGGCGGCGCAGGCGACCGGCTGGGCGGCGGGCTGGACGGCGACCATCTCTGTTGCCGGAAAGCTGCGGGCACAGCCAGCGACGGAAAGGAGCCCGAGAAGAGCGGTCAGTCGAGTCATCGGTAGCCTCCTACCGACCAAAAGGTAGGCTGCAGACCTGACACGCCAAGAGATGGCCTTACGTTGTCTCTCGATGGCCGATGCGAAGACCAAGACGCAGGACAACGTCCAGGAGAATATCCGAGCGATCTCGGCGATGCAGGAGCACGCCGAACGCACGGTGACGCGACATCAGCGGGCGGTGGAAGTCGTCACCGCGGTGGCGGCGCGTCCGGGCACGCTCTACATCGTCGCGGCGCTGGCGCTCGGATGGGCGGGGTACAACGGCATGCTGCATGCGATGGCGCGCGCGGTGCCCGATCCGCCGCCCTTCTACTGGCTGCAGGGCACGATGGCGCTGGCCGCGCTGCTCTTGACCATCGTCGTTCTGGCGACGCAGCGACGGCAGGCAATGCTGGCCGAGCAGCGCGCCCACCTCGACCTGCAGGTCAACCTCCTGTCCGAGCAGAAGATTGCGAAAGTGGTCGCGCTGCTCGAAGAGCTGCGGCGCGATCTGCCGTCGGTGCGAAACCGCGTCGATCGCCAGGCGCAGGCGATGGCCGAGCCGGCCGACCCGAACGCCGTGGTCGATGCGCTCAAGGAGTCGCTCGACGATTAGGGCCCCCGCCGAGAAGGGGTTACAATCGGAACGGGTGTTCGAGGGGACTTCGCGATTTCAGATCGTGCGCCGGCTCGGTGTCGGCGGCATGGGCGCCGTGTTCGAGGTCTTCGATCGCGAGCGCCAGCTCGCCGTCGCGCTCAAGGTGCTGGCGGCGACGCAGGCGGATGCGCTCATGCGCTTCAAGCGCGAGTTCCGCTCGCTGCAGAGCGTGCATCACCCGAATCTGGCGGCGCTCGGGGAGCTGTTCTCGCAAGGGGACATGTGGTTCTTCACGATGGAGCTGGTGCGCGGCGTCGACCTGCTCTCGTACGTGCGCGCCGATGCGCGCGAGCCGTCGCAGCGGCGGCGCGCCGGATTCGACGAGGCGCGGCTGCGCGCCAGCTTTCATCAGCTCGGACTCGGGGTGGCGGCGCTGCACCGCCAGGGGCAGCTGCACCGAGACATCAAGCCGCAGAACGTCATGGTCACGACGGAGAACCGCGTCGTGCTGCTCGACTTCGGCCTCGTGCGCGACACGGTGCCGGCAGGCGAGACCTCGCCCGACATCGTCGTCGGCACGCCCGAGTACATGGCGCCCGAGCAGGCAGCAGGCGGAGAGCTGACGCCGGCGGCCGACTGGTACGCGGTCGGCTCGCTCTTGTACGAGGCGCTCACGGGGCGGCCGCCCTTCGACGGGCCGGCGGTCAAGGTGATGGTCGAGAAGCAGATGGTCGACCCGCCGCGTCCGAGCAAGCTCGATCCGCACGTGCCCGACGATCTCGAGTCGTTGTGCATGGCGCTGATGCGGCGCGAGGCGCACGAGCGGCCTGGCGAGGCCGAGATCCTGGCGCGCCTCTACGTCGAGCTGCGCCGCGACGACCGCACCTATCTGACGTTGCCGCGCCATCCGAGCGGCGAGCAGCTCGTCGGGCGCCACGAAGCGCTGGCGACGCTGCACGCCTCCGTCGCCGCCGCCGCCGCCGGTGAGCTGCAGCTCGCGTTCGTGACGGGCGGCTGGGGCATCGGCAAGACGGCGCTGGTGCGCGAGCTGGCGCGACAGCTGGCCGCCGCGGATCCGGCGCCGCGGGTCTGGTCGAGCCGCTGCCACGAGCGCGAGTCGATCCCATTCAAAGCGGTGGACATGCTGATGGACGACGCCGCGCGCTACCTGACGCGGCTTTCGCCCGACGAGGCGGCGACGCTCTTGCCGCCGGACACCGAGCTCATCGCGCGCACGTTTCCCATGTTCCAGCGCGTGCCGGCGCTGGCGTCGCTGCCGGCCGCCGACTACGACGCGGTCGACCTCGAGGAGCGGCGCACGCGCCTTCTGACCGCCGTGCGCGAGCTGTTCCGCCGCGTGGCGCAGACGCGGCCGCTGGTGCTGCTCGTCGAGGATCTGCAGTGGGCCGACGCCGACGGAGTGGCGCTGCTGCGCGAGATCGTGCGCGCGCCGCACGATGCGGCCATCACCTTCGTCGGGACCATGCGCTCCGAGCAGCCCTTCGTCTATTCGCCGGCCGGCCTCCTCGACGGCACCGATGCGGCGCGCGTGACGACGCTGCATCTCGACCCGCTCGCCGAGGCGGAGATGATCGACCTCATCGACGTGCTGGCGCCCGACGCCGACGAGGCGCAGGCGCGACGCGTGGTGCAGCAGGCGGGCGGCCATCCGCTGTTCGCGCGCGAGCTCTGCCTGGCGCGCGACGCCTCTCGCTTTCGCCTCGACGACGCGCTCAAGGCGCGCATCGAGCCGCTGCCGGAGACGACGCGCGCGCTGCTCGACGTGCTCGCCGTCGCCGAGACGGCGCTGCCGCAGGAGCTGCTTGCCGAGATCGGCGGGCTGCATTGGCCCGAGGCCGAGCGCGCCATCGCCCATTTGCGCGCTGCGCAGCTGGCGACGACGGTCGGGCTGCGCCGCACCGACCTGGTCGAGATCGCGCACGAGCGGGTGCGCCAGGCAGCACGCGCGCTGCTCCTGCCACCGACGGTGAAGGCGCAGCACAAGCGCATCGCGCAGGCGCTCGAGCGGTCGGCGCGCGCCTCGGCCGAGGTGGTGGCGGCGCACTGGGTCGGCGCCGGCGAGCGGACCCACGCGCTCGACCTGCTGCTCGGCGGGGCGGCGCACGCCATCGACGCGCTGGCGTTCGATCGCGCCGATGCGCTGTTCGACGCCGCCGCCGCTCTCGCGCATGGCGAGGAGCGCGAGCGGGTGGCGGGGGCGCGGGCGGCAGGGCAGCGGCTGCGCAACCTCCGCGGCGAGGCCTCCGAAGGCTCGTAGCTGGGAGGCGCTTAGTTCGGAGGCGCTTAGTTCGGAGCGCCCGTTGGTGCCGGCGGCCTGGCGGGGCCGAGCAGCTCGAGGCGCAGGTGCAGCCTGAGGAGCGCGATCTCGGCGCGCCGCAGGCTGTCTCCGTTCAGGCCGTCGAGCGTGGCCAGCGACGCGACCGCGCCGAGGACCTCGCGCTGAAGGCCCGGAGGCGCCTCCTGCAGCATGCCGCGGTCGATCATGCGCTGCACCTCGCGCGACACCGCGTGGGCGCGCTCGCGGAGCTGGGCGCGCGGCCCGTTCGGCGGCTGCGCGCCGCTGGCCGGCTGCTCGTCGGCGGTCTCTTCCTCTAGTCCTTTTTCGTTCTCGCCGAGGCAGCAGGCGTCTTCCTGGCCGCGGCCCGGTAGCTCGACCGTGAAATCTCTCCCGGTGACGCGCAGGGTCCCCAGATGCGCGCGCACCACCTCGTCGATGAGCCGCAGGTCGGCGGCGGCGTTCGCCGATGCGGCGGCGGTGGCGCTCGCCTCGGGGTGCAGATCGATGCGCACCAGCCCGTCGCACACGATGCGCGCCGTGACATGGAGGACGGGGCGCGGGTCGCTGCCGCCGGCGATGCGCACGAGCTTGCTCAGGCTCCACGACAAGAGCGCCGCGTCGCCATCGATGGAGATCGGCGCCAGCATGTCGACGAAGACGCTGGTTTCGCTGTTGCTCTCGCGCGCCTGGGCAATGGCGGACGAGAGAATCTCGGCGAGCGCCTCGCTGCGATGCTGCATCCGCCCCACACGACGCAGGCGCGTCATCTCGAGATCATGCTCGACCTGCTCGCGCAGATCGGCCAGCCGCTCGGCGACGCGCTCGAGGCGGCCCGTCCCGACGGCGCTTTCGACCACCATGAGCTGATTGCGCAGATCGTGCGCCAGCGTCAGGAGGTCGTCGAGCGATCGGCGCTCGACGGTGGCGACGCGCGCGCGCACCGATTCGCCGATGGCATGCACCGTCGCGGCGGTGGTGGCGCGCCCGATGCGGCGCAGCTCCTGCGTCGACAGCGCTTCGGAGTGCTCGGCCGCCACCGTCAGGAGCACGTCGTGGAGGATGCCGCACGACCGCACCACGTCGGTGGGATCGATCTCGGCCGTGACCTGCGTCTCCGGATGGGCAGCGTTGCCGTCGGTGGTGCGCAGCGCCTGCACGACGCTGTCGACGAGCGCCTGGGCGGCTGGAAGGGTGGCGATCTCGCCGAGCTTACGGCGTGCGTCGGATTGCCAGCGGGTACGGATCTCGGCGTGATGTCGTTCCAGCAGTGACAGAAGGGCCATCGGTCACTGGATTTGCACGCCTCGTGCCGGCGGCCCCGCCCGGCGACTCGCTGTCGAGAACGCGGTTTCGCCGGCGACTCGGGAACCGTGGCGTGAATCGCTACGGCCACTCAGTGGCATTTTTTTTCTCGCTCAGCGGCCCGCGCTGGGGCCTGACGATGCAGAAGCGCTGTCCGGTGGGCGCCTCCATGACGAACCAGTTCTTCACCCAGGCGATGCGCCGCGCCCCGAGCGCCTCGAGTCGGCGCGCCTCGGCCTCCTGATCGTCGGCTTCGATGTCGAGGTGGATGCGACTGTCGTGGTCGACCGATTGCGTGAGGAGGATCGGCTCGGCGCCGCTGCCCGAGAGCAGCTGATACTGGGTGTCACCGTCGGGGGAGCCCTGATTGGTGCGGCCCAGCGCCCGCGCCCAGAACTCGGTCGCGGCGTGGAGATCCGCGGTCTTGCAATCGAGGACGAACGTGGACAAGCGGCTTCGGTGCGCCATGCGCGCATCTTATGCCAACATGGACGGGTGCGGCGGCGCGTGGGCCTCGCGGTTCTGCGGTTCGCATTCGTCGGGTGCGCGTTCGCATTCGTCGGGTGCGCG
>JAQBQH010000076.1 GCA_028287105.1 Myxococcales bacterium | reverse complement strand
GACCAGCACCACCTCGAGCTTGGCGCCGAGCGCCTGCGCCGCGGCGCTGGCCAGATCGACGTCGAAGCCAGCGACGATGCGACCGTCGGTCGCCTTGACCGGCGTCTCGGTCGCGTGCCGGAGGCGGCGCAGCTCGTCGGCATCACCGCCTGCCGCGACGAACGGGGCCAGCCCCGGATACATGCCGACGCGCAGGACACCACGCCGCGCAATCGCCGGCAGCGAGTCTTCGGCGTGCGCAGGCGGCGCGACGGCGAGGAGCCCGACGAGCGCGCCAGCGATCGCGAGGACGGCGCGACGCATCAGCGCCGGAGCCGATAGGACTTCGACTCGAGCGTCGCCAGGAGCTTCTGGGCGCGCCGGCGCAGCGTCGGTGGCGAGCCCGACCGGGCGGCGCGCTTGAGCGCCGAGGTGGCGCTACGCCCGACGTAATCGAGGATGAGCCGGCGGGCGCGCGAATAGGTGCTGCGGTCGGCCAGCGCGTGCACGCTGTTGTCGACGAGCGAGCTGGCGCGGCGCGCGCGACCGTCGAGCGTGATGGCAAAGCGATATTCGCGCAGCCCGTCGGTCCACCACTTGCGCTCGAAGTAGAGGTCGCCGATGAGCGTGGCAATCTCGCTCGACTTCGACGCCGACGGCGTCGGCCTGGCGCGGCGCAGCCGGAACAGGCCCGCCAGCGCGCCGTCGAAGTTTCCCTTTTTGATGAGCGCGCGCGCGTCGCCGACCGATCGGATCGACGGCGCGTCGTGCGGAGCCGCCGCCGGCTCGGGCGGCGGCGCGCGATCGTTCTCGTTCGACCCGTCGTCGGATTTGGCCGGCGTGTCGTCATCGTCGTCGTCGTCGGAGGCCACGGCCGTGCCGCCATCCTTGGCCGTCGCGACCGCCTCTTTGACGGCGGCGTCGGGAGGCGTCGCAGCGACGGCGGGAGGCGTCGCAGCGACGACGGGCGGCGTCGCAGCGACGGCGGGCGGCGCGAGATCGGTCGCGCTTGGCGGCGCTACCATCGGCGCCATCGGCGGCCGCGTCACGACGCGCGTCGCCTCGGTGCGCTTGCCCGCGCCAGTCTGGGCCGGCGGCTGCGGAAGGCGCGCGTCGTCGCGCGGATGCAGGTAGTCGCCGAGCGGCGAATAGGCCACCGCGGCGACGGCGGCCACCGATCCCACGAGCACGCCGACGAGCAGCCACGTGCTGCGCGACGGCTTCCGGCCGCGGTTCCGGCTCGACGGCCCCTCGGCGCGCGTCGCATCGGCGTCCGGCGCCGGCGTGGGTGACGCCGACCCCGGCAGCCGCGGCGGCGAGGCGCCCGCGTCGTGCCGCCGTTGCGCCTCGGGCGTGGCGAGCAGCGCCTGCGCCATCTCGTGCGCAGTCTGGTAGCGCTTGGCCTGATCGCGCTGCATGGCGCGGAACAGCACATCCTCGAGCGGCTTCGAGATCCCGGCGCCCGGCTTGAGCGCGCGCGGCGACGCCGGCGTCTCCTCGCGGTGGCGGCGCAAGACCGAGCGCACGTCGTCGCCTTCGAACGCTTTGTTTCCGGTGACGAGGTGATAGAGAAGCGCGCCGGTGCAGTAGATGTCGCTGCGCCGATCGCTCGGCACACCCGCCGCCTGCTCGGGAGACATGTATCCCGGCGTGCCGATGGCGATGCCCTCGACGGTGACGTCGCGCTTGTCCTCGCCCGGCCACGCCAGCTTGGCCAGGCCGAAGTCGAGCAGCTTCACGAAGTCGCCCGGGTAGCCCTCGGCATCGATGATCATGACGTTGGCGGGCTTGAGATCTCGGTGCAGGATGCCGCGCTCGTGCGCATGCTCGAGGCCGGCCAGGATCTGGCGCGCGATCTCGACGGCGCGCTCGGTCGGCACCGCGCCGTGATCGAGGAGGTCGGCGAGCGTCTTGCCCTCCACGTACTCCATCACCAGATACGGCGCGCCCTCGTCGATCCCGAAATCGACCAGCGCGACGCAGTGCGGATGGTTCAACCGCGCCGTCGCGCGGGCCTCGCGCTCGAAGCGATCGACGATGCCCGGCTTGTCGGAGAGCACGGCGTGCAGGAACTTGATAACCACCGCGCGGCCGATGCCGACGCGCTCGCCCTTGTAAACGACACCCATTCCGCCTTCTGCGAGCAGGGAGAGGATGCGATAGCGGCCCTGCAGGACCTTGCCTTCGCGCGGGTCAGCCATTCGAGTCAGCGTAAAGTGTAGCCGAGATACACCACGTGCGCGCGTCCGCCGCGCCCCGAACGTTGTTTTTCCACACGAAATCCCGCATGGGCGAGCCGCCGTTCGAACGGGACGTCGGGCTCCTCGCTCCACACCGCGAAGACGCCGCCGGGGCTCAACGCGGCGCGCGCGCGGGCCAGCGCGGTGGGGCCGTAGAGCGGGTCGTCACCGCGCTGGGTGGCCGCGTGCGGCCCTTCGTAGAGGTCGAAGAGGATGGCATCGTAGGTGCCGGCCGCCGTGACGGCGAGGTGCTCGGCGACGTCGCCGAGGACGAGCGTCACGCGTGAATCCGCGAGCGCCCCGTCGGTGAGCGGCGCCAGCGGACCGCGGCACCAGGCAGCGACGTCGGCGTTGAGCTCGACGACCGTGACGCGGGACGTCGCTGCAAGGACGTCGAGCGCGGCGCGCAGCGTGTAGCCCATGCCAAGGCCGCCGATGAGGATGCGCTCCAGCCGTGGCGGTGGATTTTTTCGCAGCGGTAAGGTGGCCAGCGCCTCCTCGCTCCGCCGCGCCTGCGACGTCATGAGCACGCGGCCAGCGATGGTAATCAGGAAATCCGAGTCGCCGCGCTGTCGCAGCTCGAGGGCGCCCTCGCTGGTTTCCACGCGTGCCACAGTCTGCCAGGGCCGGGTCATGCTTGACGGACTCACGATAGCGCAATACGTTTCGGGGGAACATGAGTGAGCGGGATCGCGGCGATCGGCCGAAGAAGTCGTGGCGGGAGCTGGACAACCAGCGCGACCGCGCCGGTGCACGTCCGGCCGCGCGCAGCGGCGACGGCGGCAATCGGACGCAAAAGGACGGCATGGACGCGCGCGCGTCGAAGCAGTATCGCGCCGCGCTCGATGCGCTGTTCGAAAAAGGCGAGGTCGGCAAGCTCGCCGAAAAGATGTCGGGCGGGCCGGGAGCGTCGCGCATCGATCCGCAAGATCTCGTGCGCGGCACGCATCGCGGCGGCGGCAGCGACGCACCGTCGATGAGCGGCGCGGGATCGTCGAAGTCGGGCGGCTCGGGCAGCCCGTTCGCCGGATCGTCCGGCAGCTCCTCGTCCTCGTCGACGGAGCGCGAGACACCGGCGCGCGCGGCGGCCCCGGCGGCGCCAGCAGCTCCGCCCAAAGAGGACGGACGCGCGGCGCTGCGCAAGAAGGTGATCGAAGCGCTCGGTCGCGACGAGATCTCGCGCGCCATCGATCGCTACGTCAAGGCGCACGGCTGGCCCAACGACTTCGAGATCCTCGAGCAGGCGCTGGAGCACACCAAGTTCGGTCGCCAGACCGAGGCGATGACCCAGCTCGAGCAGCTCTTGACGCGCGAAAAGCCGAAGCGCTCGCGCACGCTCGCCGGCAAGCTCCGCTTGATCGAGGAGACCTCCGACGGAGATCTGCGCGACCAGGCGGCCCGCGTCCGCGCCAAGCTCTAGCCGGCCAAGCTCTAGCTCGGCTCGCGCGTTCCGCGAACCGCCCGACTACAGCTTGTACTTCTTGACCTTCTCGTAGAGCGTCGACGGCGAGATGCCGAGCTGCTTGGCGGCCTTGGTCTTGTTGCCGCCGCACTGCTCGAGCGTCTGCTGAATGGCGTTCTTCTCGATGCTCTCGAGCGTCTTGCCCGCGAGCGGCAGCTTCTCCATCGTGGGATCGCGCCGCCGCGGCTTGAAGAACATGAGGTGGCGCGGCTCGATCTGGTCCCCGTCGACGATCGCGGCGGCGCTCTCGATCACGTTCTTGAGCTCGCGGACGTTGCCGGGCCAGTCGTAGCTCTCGAGGATCTTCATCGTCTCGGGCGACACGCCGATGGGCTTGCCGAGCGACAAGAGCACCGCCTCGACCAGCACCGGCATGTCCTCGAGGCGATGGCGCAACGCCGGCACCTGCACGGTCACGACCGAGAGGCGGAAGAAGAGATCCTGACGGAAGGACTGCTCCTTGACCTTCAGCTCGAGGTTGCGATGCGTCGCCGCGATGATGCGCACGTCGACGGGGATCTCCTTCTGACCACCGACTGCCTTGACGCGACGCTGCTCGAGCGCGCGCAGCAGCTTCGGCTGCAGCTCGATCGACAGCTCGCCGATCTCGTCGAGAAACAGGGTCCCGTTGTTGGCGCGCTCGAACGCGCCTTCGCGGCTGCTGTCGGCGCCGGTGAAGGCGCCCTTGACGTGGCCGAACAGCTCCGACTCGATGAGGTTCGGCGCCACCGCCGCGCAGTCGAACACGACGAAGGGCCCTTTGACGCGCGGCGAGTTCTTGTGCAGCGCGCGCGCGATGACGTCCTTGCCGCTGCCGGTCTCGCCGCCGATGAGCACGGTCAGGTCGGTGGCGGCGATGCGCTCGAGCACTCCGAAGACCTCCCGCATGCGCACCGAGCGCCCGACCACGTCGCCAAACGAGTGATGCGGGCTGACCGCGATCTCCTCGGCGCGACCTTCGTCGGCGAGAAAGCGGATCTTGGTCTCACCCACCGTGATGGTGGCGCCCGAGTGCAAGAGGCCCTCTTTGACCGCCACGTCGCCCACGCGGGTGCCGTTGAGCGATCCCAGATCGCGCAACAGCCAGCCCTCGTCGGTCTTGCGCAATTCGGCATGGAACCGCGACGCGTGGGGGTCGTCCAGGACGATGTCGTTGGACGATCCAGCGCCCAAACGGACGTGCGGAACGCCCAATACGTGGCTTTTCTCTTCACCGCTCGGCTGGACGACGATGAGCCGCGCGGTCGTGTAGGCGGCCGGGTCGCGGGTCTTGATCGCGATG
Source organism: Myxococcales bacterium (assembly GCA_028287105.1). Taxonomy (GTDB): domain Bacteria; phylum Myxococcota_A; class Polyangia; order Palsa-1104; family Palsa-1104; genus JAQBQH01. Next base: position 4,534 of record JAQBQH010000076.1, on the reverse strand, counting down.
GTCGACGGTCGCGAGTCGCGGGTCACTTTGGGCATACTAGCACGACATTCTGCGGGTTTCCGATTCTCGGGTTTTCGGAACCACCCTCCGGTTTCCGGAGACCCGGCCGTCGCCGCCTACACTATCCTACCCTCTGGAATATCGTTCTCATTCATGGACTTCGGTCAAATCAACCGTTTCGGCACGGCACCTGCTCTACACCGGGTCAGCGCCTAAGGAGGCGAGACAATGATCCCGCTCATCTCGATTGCACTGAGCCTGATTTCGAACGTGACGGACCTCGCTCATATGTTCGTGTCGGACAGTCTCGACGACCGTCCGGCCGGGGTTACGTTCTATTTCGAGAACCGCCACGAAGAGGCGACCTTTGCCTTCTTCGATGAGCACGGCGATTCGCAGCAGGACGTCATGAAGCAGTTCTCGCACTTCGTCCGCTGCTGGCGCACGGGCCGCGAGAAGGCCATGCATCCGCGCACCATCGAGATCGTCACGCAGGTCGCCGAGCACTTCGGCGTCGAGCGCATCGACATCGTCTCCGGCTATCGCGCCCGTCCTTACGGCGCGCCGCACTCCAAGCATTTCCTCGGCCGCGCGATGGACATCCATGTTCCGGGCGTCAAGGCCAAGGTCGTGGCGACCTGGCTGTGGCAGAACTTCCGCCACGTCGGCGTCGGCTTCTATCCCAAGCAGGATTTTGTGCACGTCGACTCGCGTGACATCGATGTCCGCTGGGTCGATCAGTCGCGTCACGGCGAGAGCGCCAACGCGCGTTACTTTGGTCGTCTGCCCGCCGAGATGGAGCTGCCGGCCGACGCGCCGATGCTCGCCTACGATCGCTCGCACATTCAGAGCCCCGTCGACGGCAACGTCGAGATGGTCGCGCTCCAGAACATCATGGCGACCTCGTTCGACCCGCTCCAGTACTAAGCGAAAGCTAGAGCGCGCGGAGGTAGGCGGCGAGGTCCTTCTTCTCGTCGGCGGCGAGCCGGGTCTGCAGCACGATGTTGAAGAACTCGACCGTGTCCTCGAGCGTGAGCAGTCGGCCGTCGTGTAGATAGGGCGGCGTGTCCTTGATCCCGCGCAGCGCGAACGTCTTGATCGGTCCCTCGGCCCGCCCCTTGTAGAAGCGCTCGACCTGAAGGTCGTGCATCGTGTTGTCCTGGAAGTAGGTCTCGGCCGGATGACAGACGCCGCACTTGCCCTTGCCGAAGAAGAGCTTCTCGCCGCGCAGCTCCGCCTGGGTCGACTTCTCCGGCACCAGGCGATTCATCGGATCGAGCTTGGGCGCCGGCGGGAAGTCGATGATCGAGTTGAAGTCACCGACGTGATTGGTCTGCGACTTCTGCAGATCGCGCCCGCCGATGGCGGCGAGCAGCGTGGTGTCGCCGTCGAAGTACTCCTCGACCTCGGCGAAGTGATCCATGGTGCGGATCGAACGCTTCGACGAGAACAAGATGAACCCGTAGTTGCCGCGCATCGTCGGCGTGTCGACGCGGAGGCGCGCGTAGTTGGGGCGCGTATCGGGTGCCAGCTCGATGGCGCCGTTGGCGTGGCCGTTGACGTGGCACGAGAAGCAGGTCACGCCCTCTGACGGCTCCGACGTGACGCGATGGTGCGTGACGTTGAACCACGTGGTCTGAAACGGCGTGACGAGAACGCGCAGGCCGTCCATCTGCTCCGGCGTGAGGATGCCGTTGAACATCGGGAAGTAGTTGCCGTAGGTGATCTCGACGCCGCGCGAGACGTCGCCGAGCTCCGGATGCGTCGTCAGGTAAAGCGGCGGCGGGAACTCGGGCAGAAAGCAGTCGGGGATGTCCATGCCGACGTCGAAGCGCTCATGCTCCGGATGCACGCGCGTCCATTGATTGGGGAACACCATGTGCGCCGTCGAGTGCAGCGGATGATCGAGCGGTCGATAGGGAAAGGCGTCGCCGTCGCGCACCTTGTCGGGCGACTGCGCGGCGTAGTCCTCCCAGCTCTTCATACCCTTGGGCAGCCGGGCGGTCGGCCCGAGCGGCTGCGGCTTCGACTTCGACATCGTGATCTTCGGATCGCTCTTGCACGTCAGATCGAAGCGCGACTCGAGCACCCCACGCGCCGCGCGGTCGACGGCGGCACGCTGCTTCTGCATGCGTGCGCGAAACGACGCGAACGGCTCGCCGAGGTCGGGGCCGCTGAACGACGTCGACCCCGAGCCGCCGAACTGCGGCAGCCCGCCGGCGGGATTGGGCGTGCCCGCGGGCGCGGCCGGATACGGCTTGAGGCCGCCCCGCTTCTCGCCCTTGCGCCACTCGTCCATGTCGCGCGGCTGATTGACGCCGCGGCTCTGTCGCAGGAACGTGTCCTCGTCCGCCTTCGCCGGATTGGCATGCGCCGGCACGGCCGCCGCCATCACCAACACGAGCGACCATCCCCCCGATTGCGTCATTTTCATCAAACGATCCCCGCCTCCTTTTTGCGCGCGGCAGTATATCGAATTCGGTGAAAACCCGGCGGGAATGTCGTGGTCCAGCCTCGGAAATCCGAGGCGTTGCTACCAGATCCCGCGCGTTTGACGCGATTTCGGTTGCGGCACGCGCCTTGAAGGACGGACCCTCGTCCAGTAGGATTTGCACAACTTGGGGAGGCCTTCTGAAATGTCGAGATTGATGGTGGTGGTGGCGTTGGCGTTAGCGGGCTGCGGCGGCGGTGGCGCTGAGCAGTTGCTCGATCCGCCTGCAACGAGCGAGGGCTTTCAGCTCAACGTCCCGAGCTTCGAGGTCGCGGCCGGCGACGAGGTCCAGAACTGCTACTTCTTCGCCGTCCCAGGCACGCCCGGCTCCGACGTCTGGGTCGATCACTTCAAGCTCGCCGCCAATCTCGGCACGCACCATCTCAACATCTTCCGCGTCAAGACCGTGGTCGATCTCGGCGGCAAGCCGGGCGACGTCGTCCTCTCCAAGAACGGCATGGGCCCCTGCTTCAAGTCGTCGAACTGGGCCGACTGGCCGATCGTCGCCAACACGCAGGACGGCGGTCAGACGATCGACTGGCCGCTGCCCGCGGGCGTGGGCCAGAAGTTCACCGCCGGCGAGCTCCTGATGTTGCAGATCCACTTCGTCAACGCCACGACTCAAATGTCTCCGGCCGGCGGACGCGGCGCCGTCAACTTCTACACGATGAAGGCGGCACCGGCGATGGAGATGGGCACCATCTTCGCGACCAATCAAAACATCCGCGTCTGCCCGGGCGACACCAATCGCACCTACGAGACGCACTGCAAGACGCCGCTGTCGGGCGCGACCATCTTCGCCGCCAACGGCCACTTCCACTCGCGCGGCAACCAGTTCACGATGAACGTCGTCGACGCGCAGGGCGCCGATACGTTGACGGCGCCGTTCTACACGTCGACGACGTGGGACGAGCCGCCCATGGCGCGCGACCTCGCCATCCAGATCCCCGACGGCGGCGGTGTCAGCTGGACCTGCAGCTTCTCCGCGGACGCGTCGGCGTGCGGCAATCCGAGCGACTCGTGCTGCTTCACGTTCGGCGGCAAGGTCGAGACGCAGGAGCATTGCAACGCGTTCGTCTATTACTACCCGAAGGTCGCCGACTACAGCTGCTTCTAACGCGTGCGTCTCCTCCCTCCCCTCCTCCTCATCGGCGTCATCGGCTGCGGTCCACCGCCGACGATGATGTCGAGCTGCGATGACACCTTCACCGGCGATGCGGCTCAGCCACCCGAGGCGATGATCGTCGTCACCGACGGCGTCTCGCCGACGCTGGTCGACGTCGTCGCGGGCGCCGAGGTGCCGCTGATGCGGCCGCCGCAGGGCGGGCAGGTCACGTACGCGGCCGTGCGCGTGCGCAACATGAACCGCTGCGGCGTGTCGATTCGCGGCCGCTTTCGCGACCCGATGAACAACGCGGAGCTCGGCTTCGACGGAAGGACGATCGATCTGGTCGTCGGCAGCGACGGCTGGCTGCGGCCCGACGCGCTTCAGCTGTCGGAGTTCACCAACGTCGCCCTGTGCCCCAACTACTCGACGACGCGCGACAACCAGGGGCTGACGACCAACCTCGAGCTCACGGCCACCGACAAAAAAGGGCACACCGTGACCGTGACGCAGCCGGTGGTGCCGACCTGCGCGTCAGCCGACGCGACCGAGCGCGCGCTCTGCGTATGCGAGTGCAACAAGCTGCCCGCGTCGATGGTGCGCTCGTGCGCTGCCGACGCGGACATGTCGATGTGACCGCCTCGTACCACCTCCTCCGGTGGTACTAACGACCGACGCAGAGCACGGCGCTCGGCGGGGTCGGGTTGCAGACGCGCGGGGACGTGGCGCTGCAGTCGCTGCTGAGGCACTGCGTGCTGGTGGTGCACATGGTGCCGTCGGCGAGCTTGGACTTGCAGACCGGCATCGCCCCCGTCGTGTCGCAGAAGAGCGTGAGGTCGCAGACGGTTCCGCCACCGCACATCTGACCGAGCTGCGCCGGCTGATCGCAGGTCGCGGGCGCCTTGTTGAAGTTGCAGAAGTACGGCGTGGCGCACAGC
>JAQBQH010000175.1 GCA_028287105.1 Myxococcales bacterium | reverse complement strand
GTGCCCCCGGGGCCGACGGCAGCGCGCTCGCGCCCGACGAGGGCAGCCGCGCCGCGGAGGCCGAGCCGCCCGACGGCGCCGCTTGCATCATCTCCGCCGGCGGCTTGAAGCGCATGGCGGCGTTGGGAACGCGCAAGGTGTCCTTCTTCTCGGCGTAGACGAAGGTGACGTTGGCGGTCATGCCCGGCTTCAGCTTGAGCTCGCCGTTGTCGACGTCGATGACGGCATCGTAGGTGACGACGTTCTGCACGTTCTGCGGCGCATTGCGGATCTGCCGCACCACGCCGCGGAAGCGCTCGGTCGGGTAGGCGTCGACGGTGAAGATGGTCGGCATCTGCGGCTTGAGCTTGCCGACGTCGGCCTCGGCGACGCTGGTGTCGACCTGCATCTTGGTGAGGTCTTGCGCGATGGTGAACAGCGTCGGCGCCGACAGCGACGCCGCCACCGTCTGCCCGACGTCGACGGTGCGCGAGATGACCACGCCGTCGGTGGGCGAGGTGATGGTCGTGTAGTCGAGGTTGACCTGCGCCTGGTGCATCGCCGCGCGCGCCTGCTCCACCGAGCCCAGCATGGCGGCGGTGTTGGCCTTGGCGACCCCCAGGTTGGCCTCGGCCGTGTCGAGATCGGCCTGAGCGATCAGTTTCTGCTCGCGCAGCTGCTGGCTGCGCTTGAACTGGCGATCGGCGTCGATGGCCTGCACGCGCGCCTTCTCCGCCTGCCCCTGCGCGGCGAGGTAATTGGCGTGCGCCTGCTCGACGGCGGCGGCGAAGAGCTGCGGATCGATGCGCGCGATCACCTGCCCCTTCTTCACCGGCGAGTTGAAGTCGACGTTGATCTGCGCGAGCCGGCCCGAGACCTGGCTGCCGACCTGCACCGTCACGAGCGCCGAGAGCGTGCCGGTCGCCGTGACGCGCGCCGTGATGTTGCCGCGCGTGACCTTGACCGTCTCGAACCTCTGCGCGGGAGGTTTGCGGCTGTGCACGAAGAAATAGATCCCCGCGCCGGCGAGGAGGACCACTAGGGCAGCTAGGAGGGCGCGCTTCATTCGGCTGGGACTCTACCGCGGGTTGCGCCGGATTCAATCCACTTTACGGTACCTTTACACATGTCTACCGCCACGTTCGAGCATCGGTCCGAAGTCCCCGCGTCGGCACCCGAAACGTTCGCCTGGCACACGCGGCCCGGCGCCCTGCAGCGACTGACGCCCCCCTGGGAGCGCGCCGAGGTCGTGCGTCACGACGGTGTCCACGACGGCGACATCGCCGAGCTGCGCGTGGCGGTCGGTCCGGTCACGCAGCGCTGGGTGGCCCGCCATCGCGATTTCATCGACGGGGTTCAGTTCGCCGACGAGCAGGTGGAGGGCCCATTCGCGCATTGGCTGCACACCCATCGCGTCGAGCCGCGCGGCGCCGATCGCTGCGTGATCGAGGATCGCATCGAGTACGCGCTGCCGATGGGTGGGCTCGGTCGCGCCTTCGGCGGCGGCTTCGTGCAGCGCAAGCTGGAGCGCATGTTCGCCTATCGCCACGCGACGCTCGCCGGCGACCTCGAGCGCCATCTGTCGGTGCCGCGCACGCCGCTCACCGTCGCCATCAGCGGCGCGACCGGTCTCATCGGCACGGCGCTGGGCGCGTTCTTGGCGACGGGCGGCCATCGTGTGCTCAGCCTCGTGCGGCGGGCGGCGCGCGGCGATGACGAGATCGCGTGGGATCCCGCGGCCGGCACCATCGACGGCGCGCGTCTCGAGGGCGTCGACGCGGTCATCCACCTGGCCGGCGCCAACGTCGGAGAAGGGCGCTGGACGGTGGCGCGCAAACGGGAGCTGCGCGACTCGCGCATTGCCGGGACGTCGCTCCTGGCGCGCACGCTCGCGTCGCTGGCGAAGAAGCCGGCGGTGCTGGTGAGCGCGTCGGCGATCGGCTGGTACGGCGCGCAGGACGGCCTCGTCGACGAGACGGCCCCTGCGGGCGACGGCTTTCTCGCGGAGCTGTGTCGCGAGTGGGAGGCGGCGGCGGATCCGGCGCGCGCGGCGGGCATCCGCGTCGCCCATCCGCGCATCGGTATCGTCCTGACGCCGTCGGGCGGCGCGCTCGCCAAGATGCTGCCGCCGTTTCGCATGGGCCTCGGTGCGACGCTCGGCGACGGGTCGGCGCCGCTGTCGTGGGTGTCGCTCGACGACGTCCTCGGCGCCCTGCACTTCGCCGTCTACCGTCGCGATCTCGAGGGCGCCTTCAACGTCACCGCGCCGTCACCAACGACACAAGGCGAGCTGGCCAGCGCGCTCGGTCGCGCGCTTCATCGTCCGGCCGGCCTCAAGGTGCCCGGCGCGGCGCTGCGACTCCTCCTCGGCGAGATGGCGACCTCCGTGCTCACCGGCGCGCGCGTCGTGCCCGGCCGCCTACAGTCGATGCGCTTCTCGTTCCAGCAGCCCACATTAGATGGAGCGCTGGCGCGCGCGCTCGGTGTGGTCGCGTCGTCGGCCGCCCCGCTCTAGATCGATTTTCACCATCGCATCGTGCAATTTCGCGTCATTTTTTTGACGCGTATGCGCAGCTTTTGACCGTCGCAAACACGCGAAACACGACACTTTTGTCAGATTGACCGAAAGGGGTAATCCCGTTAAAACGGGGAAACCGTGACCGAGCAAAAACTCCACGCAGATCGGCTCCTCACCTCACATGAGGTCGGTGATCTGCTGCAGGTGAACCCGAGCTCGGTGAAGAAGTGGGTCAACGACGGACGCATCGCGGCATTTCGCACGCCGGGCGGCCACCGCCGCATTCGCGTCTCGGACCTGCTCGACTTCCTCAATCGTCACGCCATGCCGATCCCGCGTCCGCTGGTCGCGGCGTCCAAGCGGCGCCTGCTGGTCGTGGACGATGACTCGATGCACCTTCGCGCCCTCGAGCGACGGCTCAAGCCGTACCGCGCGCGCGTCGACGTGCAGCTCACGCAAAACGGCATCGACGCGCTCGTGCTGGTCGGCAGCTTCAAGCCCGACCTCATCGTGCTGGACGTCTACATGCCGGAGCTCGACGGCCTCGAAGTCTGCCGTCGACTCAAGCTTCGTCCCGACACCCGCCACATCGGCGTGATCGTGAACAGCGCGCACTTGACCAAGACGGTCGAGGAAAACGCGCTGGCGGCGGGGGCGCTCACAGTTGTGCCCAAGCCCATGAACCTGCAGGTGCTCCTCGAGCACCTCGGGCTGCAACATCACTTGGGGGGGTGAGCGCCGAGGCGCTCGGGGAAGGATCTTGAATGGAAATGGAAAACCCGTTAGCGACTGGCGATGAGGCGCAGACTGCGCACGAGGCAACGCCGGTGCGCACGGCCGACGCCTTGGTCGAGATGTTGGTGGCGCACGGCGTGGAGGTGATCTTCGGCCTGCCGGGAGGGCCTATCGGTCCCATCCTGGACTCGCTGCTCGATCACCCCGAGATCCGGGTCGTGCAGACGCGCAGCGAGGCAGGCGCGATGTTTGCCGCCGCTGGATATGCGCAGGCGACGGGTAAGCTCGGCGTCGCAGTCGTGACGACCGGCCCAGGCGTGCTCAATGCGCTGACGGGGCTGGCTTCGGCCCAATGCGACGGCCTGCCGGTGCTGCTCCTCGTCGGCGAAGTGGCTCGGCGTAATTTCGGCAAAGGTGCGCTTCAGGACGGCAGTCCGTATGGGCTGCAGATCGTCGAGATCCTCCGCAAGGTGACGAAGTTCGCCGAAGAGGTCACCGATCCGCAGCGCGCACCGTCGCTGCTGCGCCACGCGATTCGCACGGCGCTGACCGGTCCGCAGGGGCCGGTGGCGTTGACGCTGCCCGTCGATATGACGATGGCGAAGCTCGAAGAGCTCCCCATGCTCGCGCCGGCGTCGATCACGTCGGTTGAAATTCCCGACGAGGCGATCGCGCGCGCCGCCGCTGCGATCCAGAAGGGCGAGCGTGGCGTCATCTTCGCCGGCTCCGGAGTCCGTCGAGGCAAGGGCGCCGAGCGGCTGATCGAGCTTGCGGAACGCCTCCAGTGGCCGGTGATGACGACGCCAAAGGGCAAGGGCGTATTTCCCGAGGACCATCCGCTCAGCCTCGGCGTCTTCGGGATGGGTGGCCATGTGTCGGCGACCGAGTACCTGGAAAAGGGAATCGACACGGCGCTGGTCATCGGCACCAGCCTCAGCGAGGTCGCCACCGACGGCTGGAGCGCGATGCTCAACGCGCGCTCGTTCATCCACGTCGACATCGACGAACGTCAGCTCGGCCGGTCTTATAAGTACACGCTGGGCATCGTGGCGCCTGCGGACCGATTTCTCGAGCTGCTCGCGACGCAGGTACCGCAAGCCGAGGAGCGTCACTACGGTGGGGTGCGTCGGCACGTGTTGTCGCTCGGCACCGGCGCGGGCCTTCCGCTGCATCGCGCGATCGCCGAGATTCAGCTGGCGCTACCCGAAGACACCATCTACACCGTCGACAGCGGCGAGCACTTCATCTTCGCGACGCATTACCTCAAGACGACCGCGCCCGACGCGTTCATGGTGATGACGGGTCTCGGCTCGATGGGCCAGAGCATTCCCGCGGCGATCGGCGCGCAGCTGGCCAACCCCGACCGGGTCGTGGCGGCGATTTGCGGTGATGGCTGCTTTGCCATGAATGCGTTCGAGGTGGCCACGGCGGTGAGCGCCAAGCTGCCGCTGGTCGTGTTCGTCATCAACGACGGGCGCCTCGGCATGGTCGAGATCGGCAACACGATCGTCTACGGCCGCACGCCGAAGTTTCCCGTCGGGCCGATGGACATCGCCAAGCTCGCGTCGGCGCTTGGCGCCAAGAGCATCGTAGCCGAAGAGTTCGGACAGATCCGGGACGCGGGAATCATGGCACTCCGCGAGCGCGGCCCGGTGGTGGTGGATGTGAGAATCGATCCGACGGTCAAGATCCCCAAGCGGGATCGCTTCGTCGGGTTCAACACGCAGCAGCGACTTCGCGTCGTGAACTAGGAGCACAGATGAACAAGC
>JAQBQH010000407.1 GCA_028287105.1 Myxococcales bacterium | reverse complement strand
GAAATCGACGAGCTCTCTTCATTTGAAGACGCCCTTGTGCCGGGAGGTGGATTCGCGTTCTTTCCTGAGGGGAGCTAATCCGTAGGTGACCTCTGAAAGCACATCAGACAGTGGCTTGATCGATGGGAGCACTACACGGGATCCGGTTGCAGCTTGTGATGCCGGAACTCCGCCAGCCACAATTCAGCGAGCGCCAAAGAGCTTTCGCTTGGTCTGCAAATACGAACGCCAACGGCTTTCGATACCAGCTAGTCCCACCGGAATATCGCTACCTGCTGGCATGAAACGTACGAACCCCTGCATCTCGGAGGGGTAACCGAACTCCGCGAATAGTACCTCTACCATTCCGAGAGCGTCCTCGAAGTCGGTGCGGTGGTCGTGGACCCAATCCAGTGCAAGGAACAACCAGACGGCGGCCGGATCATCGGAAGGCCGAATCGCTTTCTCGAGATCGTCTATCAGGTCTTGCAGTTCGTACAAGTCACCTAGAGCGCCTCCCCCACGCAGCAACGCCAATCGATGTTCGGCGGAAGTCATGAAAACTTTTGCCTCGAGCTTCGCCAACACAAGCGTCACTACGTCGGCAGCGCTTAGCCATCCAGTGCGAAATCCGAAGGCAATCTCCCACGGTTTGAGCAAGACCCGCGCGACTATGAAGCTTGGCGGAATCCGAAATGGCGGCCGTTTACTCATGGCACGATTGGTATCCCCCTGATGGGGACCGCCACTCGATGAGTTGGGTTCCCTCGCCCGGTCATTGGGCGAACGACGCGCGGAGCAGCTCGAGCTCCGCTTCCGAGAGGCCTGTCAGGCTCAGACCGCAAAGCTCGCTCTGCTTCGTAAACAAGAAACTGAGGTCGCCGTTCGAAACCATCGAAGCGGGCTCGCCAAGCTGCGCGAGAACGGCGATGCCGTCATGCGCGATGGTGAATATGAACGGCATCTCTTCATCGATGAATCGCAGTGCCGGATCGATGCCGATTTCGCGATTACCGATTCTCGCGTTCCAAGGTTCCAACTCGACAATCGGTAGACCACGTTGCACGTCGAGCGCGGCGTGCATCCCGACCGTCTCGACAATTCGCGTCGACGCCGGCGGCACGAGAACCAGCGATACGCCGCCCACCAGGCCAGACGCGGCAACGATCTTGACCTCGATCAAATAATTGGGACCGGCGCTCCTCCAGTAGAAGATCTCGTCGATGGAAAGGCCCGCGGCGGACACGATTTCAATGTCGACCGGAGCGTAGGCATCGACGCGTCGCGTGAAACGGTGCTCAGGCCCAAGGTCCACGAGCTTCAACATGAGCGAATCGTAACAGTCGCAGAACTGCGCCGCGGATTCACTTGATACCGTATCGAGGCCCCAATTCTGCTCGAACTGTTGCGGCGTACCACTCGTCGAACGTCGTGAACCAACGCTTGGCCATTAACGTGGTGGGATTCAGCTCGACGAATGTAGCGGACGATGTGTCTACGGCGCTGATGATGTAGCCGGTGTGGAATACGAGAAGATTCGGCTCGAGCCCGCCCGACTGGAGGTCGTGGTTTACTTCCTCGACAGCGTCGTCCGCATCGTGCGCACCGAACGGCGCGAGGATGGTTTCCGACTCGAAGAGGTCTCCGCCGCCAGTCTGGCGCCAGACTTCGGCCAGGTCCGCGGGAAGAGCAGAGAGGCCTCGTTGCGTCAGCCAATGCGCGAGCTCCTCCCGCGCAATCGGGCCACGCCAATGAAAGAGTTCAGGGCGGCGCAGACTGTCCTCTATGACCAGCGGAACGCCCATTCGAGTCAAAAGGCCTCCTTCGAGAGAAAAAGTCGTTCTCGGAGGAGGGGAATCCTAGCGACGGAATAGCGCGCGAATTGCCGCATAGAGCGCCAGCGGCGCGGGGGCTGTATCGACGCGCCCAATGAGTGCGTCATGCGGCCGGGGCGGATCGAGAGCGAGTGAGTCGTCGCCGCGGGTGACGACTTCGTCGCTGGTCTTGTAGACGAGCCGGTGAAGGAGCAGCTGGCCGTCGAGATCCAGGACGACGACGTCGCCGGGGCGCACGTCGTCGGCGCGCGCTGGCGTGATGTGCACCGTGTCGCCGGGAGCGAAGAGCGGGCGCATCGAGGCGCCGCCGAGCGGCATGGCGACGGGGCGACCCTCGCGCAGCATCGCGGCGGCGAGCGCGGGGCGGATGGCGGCGCGTTGCATCAGGGCGGGCCGCCGAGGCGGTCGAGGAGCATGCGGGCGGCGTCGGCGCCCTTGCGGTTCTTGAAGAGGAAGGCTGGGATGTCGCGGACGACGCGAGCGAGATTGTCGAGCGTGCGCTCGGCGGCGACGCGGTCCCAATGGGGCGGGAAGTGGCACCGGTAGAGGAGAGCGAGCGCTCGCGCCGGCGAGATGGGTAGGAGCTCGTCGCGATCCGATTGCTCCAGCAAAATGAGGCCGCGCAGCGCCATCGAGCGGTTGTCGGCGAACTTGCCCTCGCCGGGCCAGGGCGTGCCGCCGAGCATCCAGCCGCCGCCGCGCGCCGGGCGCAGGATGGTGCGCTCGTCGCTGAGCACGGCCGCGCCCTGGGGCGCAGCGGCGCGGGACATCGTCGTCTTGCCGGCACCCGATGGGCCGGCGACGAGGAACGCGCCGTCTCGGCCGCCAATGGCGGCGCCGTGCATGAGCGCGCCGCCGGCAACACCGAGCATGTGGATCACGAGCAGCTGGTCAATGGGATAGCGGAACGGATAGGGCCAGTCGTCGTTCCAGAGGTAGCGTCCTTCGAGGCCGCCGCGTGGCAGCTCGATGCGCATGGCCTCGTCGAGCTTCGGCTGCTTGACGCACAGCTTGAACATGTCGCCGTCGACGAAGGCGACCCAGCTGTCCTGCTCGATCGCCGGCGTCCCTGCGGGACGAAAGGGCGGCTCGGCGCGCGCGGCGGTCAGCCGCAGGATGATCTCGGGAGACTCGGCGGACTGCTCGCCGGCGCCGGTTGGGCAATCGCCATCGAGGGCGATTGCGACGCCGCCGACGACGTGCATCAGGACGCGCCGGGGACCATGCAGACGTTGCAGAAGTTGCCGGCGCTCGACGGCGAATTCTGTCCCGGCTGCTTGCAGCCGGCCAGGAGCTGCTCTTCGCCGCGGAGCGGAATGTCTTCGATCGCCGGCGCTTCGTACGGCTCGCGGGCCGACTCGTTCGTCAATTTATCCATGTTGTCCTCCGAGGCGAAGTTTGATGAGCCCGTTCGGCGTCGGGCGTGAGTCGCCGAAAGCGACGGCGCCACGCGCGTCGGTCACCTGACAGAAATAGGGATCGCCCTGATCGGGCGAGCGGCCCTCGAGCGCGGACATGCCGACGCAGTTCGAGCACACCGCGGCGGTGGCGCAGGTTCCGCAGCCGCTCGCGTCGGCGCGCTTCTCCTTGCGCAAGGCGCCGAACGCCTCGTCGAACCCCCGGCGCAGGCCGTCGCGCAAGACGTCCCAGCCGGGACGGCGCGACAGTTGGCAGACGTGCATCTTGCCGTACGGGTCGACAATGAAGGCGCTCAGCCCGGCGCCGCATTGATACATGCGGTCGTCAGACGGCGCCTTGTCGAGGTCGTTGCAATAGGCGGTCAGCGCCAGCGCCCGATCTTCGTCGGCGGTCTCGATGGCGGCGACCTCGGCCGGAGTCAGCCGCTGTGCCAGCGGTCCGCGGCCGCCGTCGATGCGAGGCGAGATGATCGCGTCATAGCGGAACTTCATTCCCGCTTCGCGCGCGAAGTCGCGGATGGGGATGACCTCGTCGACGGTGGCCTTCATCGCCATCGTCTTGAGCGTGATCGGCAACCCTGCGTCACGCAGGCGCTGAAGGCCACGGTGGAAGCGGTCGAACTGCGGCCCGGCGTCGACCACGCCATCGTAGGTCGCGCGCGTGAAGCCGTATTGCGTGACCTCGAGGACTCGCGGCGGATGATTTCGCCACAGCTCGACGTGCTTCTCCGTGATCAGGGTGGCGTTGGTGTAGACCGAGAGCAGCAGGCCGCGACCGTGCGCGTAGCGGTAAATGTCGCAGAAGTCCGGGCGCAACAGCGGCTCGCCGCCGGTCAGCGTTAGCCACAGCGTGCCGGCGTCGGCTACCTGGTCGATGACGCGATACCACTCTTCGGTGGTGAGCTCGCGCCGCTGCGCTTCGCGATCGTTCGGCGCCAGGTTCACGTAGCAGTGGACGCAGGCGAGATTGCAGCGGAAGGTGAGCTCGAGGCCGCCCATGATCGGGATGCGCTCGCGCATCGAGCGGGCGTGCAGGGCCTCCGATCGGGGCCCGTGCGAGCCGGGGCCGGCGACGTCGATGCTCATATCGACAAGAGGCCGCGACGGGCCAGCTCGGCGAGAAAGGTATCGACATCCTTGCCGACGTCGTGCGATTCCGGCACGGCGTAACGCGCGTGAACCCGGCGGATGAGCTCTTCGCGGTCGTGGCTGCCGTCGAGCTGCTCCCAGAGGAACGCGCCGACCCGCGAGAGCAAGAAGACGTTGTTGAAGTGAGCGACGTCGGCGTGCGTGGGCACCAGCACGATCTCGCCGCCGACATTCCGGGCGATGACACCCGGTGCGGCCGCTGGACGCGTAGCGCTCATCATCAAGCTTGGTGGTACCACGGCTGCCGGGCGTTCATCAAGCAGTGCACCGCGTCATTCCCGTCGGTAGCGGCGCGCGGGCTTCAGGGCGCGCGGAGCGGGGAGGGCGTGGCGGAGGCGCGGGCGGCGATGAGGGCCTTGCGGACCTCGCCGGTCAGGTCGACCTGGGCCAGCGAGGGGAGCTGGGCGGCGACCTGGGAGACGAGGTCGACGGCTGGGCTCTTGGATTGCTGGATGTGGGCGACGCCCTGAGTGAACAAGAGGGCGAGCAGGCTGGAGACTTGAAGCATGGCCGCAAGGCTAGCAGCCGCGGGTGGACGTGCAAGCGCTAACGAGGGCGTGGCGCCGTCGCGTGCGCGGCCCCAAGCTTCGTCGTGTCGTATAGGAGCGTCACCAGGAGCGTGAAGAAGCGGCGCGCGGTGCCGTGGTCGGGCTTGAGCGGGCCGAGGAGGGTGACCACCGTCTCGCCGGCTTCGTCGTGGGTGATGCGCTTGGCGATGTCGAGCGCCTCGAGCCGCGGCGAATTGGTCGAAAGGCGCAGCTTGGACATCTCCGTGATCGTCTCCATATATTCGGTCATCAGCGGCCGAATCTGCTCGAGCGGCAGCGCATGCTGGGAGAGGGCGCGCCCGCCCGCATCATGGACGTCGACGAGGACCCGCGTCGGGGCCAGCGTCAACAGCGCCCGGGCGTCGGCGCCGTCGGGCAGCGTGAAGCGCCCCTCCTGCAGAATTTCGTTGATCGCCAGACGCCATTCGTGGCGGCGCGCCGTGGAGCCCGCCGACCAGGTCGCGTCGTCGATCAGAAGCTCCGTCAATCTGCCCTCTGGCATCAAAGCTACGTTAGCATGTAGGATGTCCCGTCTCTCGCCCGATGTGATAGGAGCCTTGTATGGCGAAGGAAACGCTGACCGTAACGGACAACCGCACCGGCAAGAACTACGAGCTGCCGATCACTGACGGCACCATCCGCGCGCTCGATCTGCGCGAGATCAAGACCGGCGCCGAGGACTTCGGCCTGTTGTCGTACGATCCCGCTTATTTGAACACTGCGTCCTGTCGCTCGTCGATCACCTTCATCGACGGCGACAAGGGCATCTTGCGTTATCGCGGCTATGACGTCGCCGAGCTGGCCGAGAAGTCGAGCTACCTCGAAGTCGCCTATCTCATCTTATATGGCGAGCTGCCGACCAAGCCGCAGATCGAAGAGTTCTCGAGCGAAATCACCGTCCACACGTTCCTCCACGAGAACGCGCGCCGCTTCATCGACGGGTTCCGCTACGACGCCCACCCGATGGGCGTGCTCATCGCCACGGTCGCCGCGCTCTCGACGTTCTATCCCGAGGCGAAGGAGATCAAGGACGAGAAGCAGCGCCGCCAGCAGGTGGTGCGCCTCATGGCCAAGATGCCGACCATCGCCGCGTGGTCGTACCGCCACGCGCGCGGCTTTCCGCTCGTCTATCCCGACAACCACCTCTCCTCTCCGGCCAACCTGCTCTCGATGATGAAGCGGATGGCGGAGTCGCGCTATCAGCCGAACCCGACCATCGAACGCGCGCTCGACGTGCTCTTCATCCTCCACGCCGACCACGAGCAGAACTGCTCGACCTCGGCGGTGCGCACCGTCGGCTCCTCGTTGGTCGATCCGTATTCGGCGGTCGCGGCGGCGGCGGCGGCGCTCTACGGCCCGCTCCACGGCGGCGCCAACGAAGCGGTCTTGCGCATGTTGATGCACATCGGCAGCGTCAAGAACGTCCCGGCCTTCATCAAAGAGGTCAAGGACGGCGGCGGCCAGCGGCTCATGGGCTTCGGTCACCGCGTCTACAAGAACTACGATCCGCGCGCGCGCGTCATCAAGAAGCTCGCCGACGAGGTGTTCCAGGTGACCGGCAAGTCGCCGCTCCTCGACATCGCGCTGGAGCTGGAGAAGATCGCGCTGTCCGACGAGTACTTCATCAAGCGCAAGCTCTACCCGAACGTCGACTTCTACTCGGGCCTCATCTACCAGGCCATCGGCTTCCCGCTCGACATGTTCCCGGTGCTGTTCGCCATTCCGCGCACCGCGGGCTGGCTGGCGCAGTGGGAAGAGATGTTGCGCGACCCCGAGCAGAAGATCGCGCGCCCGCGCCAGATCTACACCGGACACGACGAGCGCAAGTACGTGCCGGTGGAGCAGCGCAAAGCGTGAGCGCGCGGCGTAGCTGGGCGACGGGGGTCGGTGGGCTGGTCGATGCCGCCATCCTCGGCGCGATGCGGCTGCGCTTCGATCGCAAGGTTCCCCGGCCCGTCGAAGATCGGCGTGCCGCCCTCCACGACCTCATCCAGTTTTATCAGCAGCTCGGCGACGGGCTGTTCGTCGAGCCGCGCGCGGCCGACTTCGGGCGCGAAGAGCGGCGCGGCAGCCTGCCCGGTGGCGGCGAGATCGTCGACCTCGCCTGGCCGAGCGGCTACGTGCCGGCGTTCGAGCCGATCCGCGCCAGCTACCTGGCGTCGTCGGTCAACCAGCGCGCGTGCGCCCGCCTGTTCCGTCACGGCGACGCTGCGCGCAACACCGTCGTCCTCATTCACGGCTACCGGTCGGGGCAGTTCTACATCGAGGAACGCGCCTTTCCGGTGCGCTGGCTCTACGGCCTCGGTCTCGACGTGGCGCTCTTCACGCTGCCGTTCCATGCGCTGCGCGGCGAGGGGCGCACGCCGCCGTGGCCGTCGGCGAATCCGGCGCGCAACAACGAAGGGTTCGGCCAGGCCATCTACGATCTGCGCGCGCTCATCAAGCGGTTGGCGCCGCCAAAGATCGCGGTCGCCGGCATGAGCCTCGGCGGCTACACGACCGCGCTTTTGGCGACGGTGATCCCGCTCGACTTCGCCTGTCCCATCATCCCGGTGGCGAGCTTTCCCGATCTCTATTGGTCGCACGGTGAGGGGCGCCCCGAGCGGGTGCGCGCCGAGCGCGAGGGCATTACGCTCGAGATGATGCGTCAGGCGATGGCGGTGCATACGCCGCTCGAGCGCGCGTCACGCGTCGCCTCCGACCACATGCTCGTCATCTCGGCAGCCGGCGATCGCATCGCCCCGCCCGATCACGCCGAGCGGCTGGCGGCGCACTTCGGTTGCGAAGAGCTGCGCATGCCGGGCGGACACGTCCTACAGCTCGGACGCGGCGACGCCTTCCGCGCGCTGGCGCGAAAACTGGCGCGCGTGGGCCTGATCGAGCGACGCTGATTCGGTGACGACGGCGCGCACGACGGCATGGGCGCTGGCGGCTTTGACGCTCGGCCTGGCGTCGCCGGCGCGGGCGCAGCTCGATCAACCGGTCGAGCATCCGCAAGATCAGGATTCAGGACCGCCGCCACCGCCGGCGTCGACCGAGTCGCCCTGGTCGCGCTACATGTCGCGGGTCAGGGCGCGGCCGCGATCGCCCGAGTGGACGCAAGACCGCACGTTCACCTCGACGCGGTTCTGGCTGCTCGATCCCGGCACCTACGAAGTGCAGATGTGGTTTCGCACGCGCATCCCGCACGAGGTCGCCGGCGTGCGCGGGCCGGCGCAGTTCCTGTGGCAGCACGAGGTCGAGATCGGCGTCTTTCCGCACGTGCAGATCGACCTCTACGAGAACCTGTCCTTCAACGTCGACGAGAACGGGCGGCGCGGCATCCAGCAGGAGGGCGTGCAGATCGAGGCGCGCATCGCCATTCCGTCCTACTACGGGCAGATCCCGCTCAACCCGGTCATCTACGTCGAGCTCCACCCCAGGCATGGCGAGCCCGACCGCGCCGAGCTGCGGCTCCTCCTCGGCGGCGCGCCGACGCGATGGCTCTATCTCGCCGCCAACCCGTACATCGAGACCAACGTCGAACAGACGAGCGGCAAGTTCGTCGCCGACGCCGAAGTGGGCACGACGCTGGCGGCGGGATTTCGCGTCGCCTCGTGGCTGACGTTGAACGCCGAGACCAAGATCGGCGGCGACATGCTGGGCGATCCCAACAACAAGTTTCACTTCGTCTGGTGGGCGGGGCCGGGCTTCATCGTCAAGCCGCTGCCGGGGAAGCTCAAGCGCTACTTGAAGATCATGGGCACCTGCCTCTTCGCCATCCCGCCCACCGACGCGGGCGCGCAAGAGCTCGAGCCGCTCGTCATCATCGGCTCGCAGTGGTGACGGGCTAACCGCAAGGCCGGTCGGCTAAGCACGAATAGCTTTGGGACGGCTGGGGTCGCGGACGCAGTGAGGCGACCTCCCGGCGTCGGAATCCGTCGCAGTCGCCGCTTCGCGGCGTGCTCCTCCAACGGGGCCGCCCAGGTCGCGCGGCGCGCGCCGCGGCCCCTCTACGCCGCCGGGAGGTCTCCTCACTGCGTCCGCTCTTGCGCCT
>JAQBQH010000388.1 GCA_028287105.1 Myxococcales bacterium | reverse complement strand
GCCCCCCTCCGCCCACGGTCATACTCCGCATCCACACCACCGCCCCCGTGCTACCGTCCCCCCGTGCTCGCCCGCCTCTTCCTCGGCGTCCTCCTCAGCACGCTCATCGCCTTCTTCGCCTGGCGCCGCCGCTCCCTCTCCGCCTCCGGCGCCCTCGCCGCCGCCGCCGTCGGCTCGATCATCTGGCTCGGCGGCGGGCCCATCTGGTTCGCCACGCTCGGCGCCTTCTTCGTCACCTCCACCGCGCTCGGCCACCTGGCCGCCGCCTCCAAGCAGCGCACCAAGCGCGAGTTCTCAAAAGGCGACACGCGCGACCACTTCCAGGTGATCGCCAACGGCGGCGTCGCCGCGCTGGCCGCCGCGCTCATGTACGTCTCCGCCGATGCGCGTTGGCTCTACGCCTTCGCCGGCGCGCTCGCCACCGCCAACGGTGACACCTGGGCCACGGAGCTCGGCATCCTCTCCCGCGGCGAGCCGCGCTCCATCCTCACGTGGAAGCCCGTCGCGCGCGGGACGTCGGGCGCGGTATCGCCGCTCGGCCTCGCCGCCACCGTCGCCGGCGCGCTGCTCATCGGCACGATCGCGTCGTTCGCCTCGGGACGGCCGTGGCGGGTCGTCGGCGTCGCCGTCCTGGCCGGCACCATCGGCTCGCTGCTCGACTCGCTCCTCGGCGCCACGCTGCAGGAGATGTTCTATTGCCGCGGCTGCGCGCGCGCCTGCGAATCGCCGCAGCACCACTGCGGAGCCGCCGCCGAGCGCACGCGCGGCATCATCGGCTTCTCCAACGACCTCGTGAACTTCACCGCGACGCTGGCCGGCGCCATCATCGCGGCGATGCTCGTCTAGGTCGTCGGCTTCTCGGGGAAGTAGATCCAGCCGTCGTCGCGGACGACGGCGTCGGTCGGCTCGACGCAAGCGCCGCGCGACCAGAGGTACGCCGTGTACGCGCAGATGACCGCGTCGAACTTGTGGTCGTTGGCGAGTCCGTGCTCACGCCACGCGCCGGGCGCGAACTTGAGATCGGACAGCGCGTTCAAGATGTCGAGGCGCGTCTGCGGCGAGTCGCCCGAGCGCTTGTATCGACCCGCCATGCGCGCTTCGAAGAGCTGCGTCAGCGTCGCCTTGGGGTAGACCTCGATCAGGCTCTCGTTGAGCGGATGTGTCGACGCGAGCGCCTTGACCAGATACGCGGCGCGCGCGGTCAACGGCCCCATGCCCTGCCCGAGCGTCTCGCGCGGGAGGATGCCGCGCTCCTCGTGCAGGAGCACCTCGGAGGCGCGCTGCGTGTACGGCGTGTACTTCGGCTTCTTGCCGGCGACGCGCGCGCCGTTCTCGCGATCGCGAAACCAGCTGATCGACGGAACGTCGCAGACGTCGGTGCCGGGACAGGCCGGCAGCTGGCAACGCACGCAGCTCGGCAGCGTCAGCGGCGCATCGATCGCGATGAGCGCCTGCGTGTGCTCGCGCAGATAGGCGAGCAGTCGATCGTCGTACCAGGGCGCTTCCTTGCCGGTGCCGTAATCACGCACTTCGACGACGCTGGCGCCGCCGGCGTCCGCCGTCAGCTCGAGGCGCGCCACCGCGGTGTTCTTGCCCTTACCGCCACCGAGATCGACACCGATGAAGGTCGTGAACTGCGGTCGCAACATCAGGAGCGCCGCTGCGGGCCGGGCACCTCGTCGACGCCGACCGCGCGAGCGCGGTTCTTGTCGTCGACCAGCACCACGCGCGGCTTCCACTGCCGCGCTTCGGCCTCTTCGACCTCGGCGAAGGTCGCGATGATCACGAGATCGCCGGGATGAATCAGATGGGCCGCCGCCCCATTGATGCAGATGACACCAGACCCGGCGTCGCCACGGATGGCATAGGTCTCGAGGCGCGCACCGTTGGTGACATCCCACACGTGCACTCGCTCGAACGGGATGATATCGGCCGCTTCCATGAGGTTGGCGTCGATGGTCACCGACCCTTCGTAGTCGACGTCGGCCTGCGTGACGCGGGCTCGGTGAATCTTCGACTTGAAGAGGGAACGGCGCATACGTTGGTCTACTTATAGCACTGTTTCATCGGCGAGGAGGTGACTCGTGCCCCGCCCCATGTGGTCTGGTGCCATCAGCTTTGGTCTCGTCAACATCCCAGTCAAGCTCTACAAAGCCACGGCTTCGACGTCGGGAAAAGCGATCTCGTTTCATCAGATCCACAAGACGTGCGGCTCGCGCATCAAGCAGCTGCGCTGGTGCCCCAAGGAAGACGTCGAAGTGCCATGGGACGAGGTCGTCAAGGGCTACGAGTTCGAGAAGGGCAAGTACGTCGAGGTGCAGAAGGAAGAGCTCGACGCGCTCCTCCCCGACGAGGACTACGCCTCCGTCTCGATCGAAAATTTCGTCGCGCTCGCCGACGTCGACCCGATCTACTTCGACCGCGCCTACTACATTTCGCCGGACGGCTCGCCCAAGGCGTACGCGCTCCTGCACGAGGCGCTCGCCTCGACCGGCAAGGTCGCCGTCGCGCGCGTCCTTCTGCGCACGCGCTCGCATCTGGCGCTGGTCCGCGTCCTCGAGGACCACCTCGTCATGGAGACGATGTACTACGACAAGGAGGTCGCCGATCCCGCCGAGGTCCCCGGCATCCCCAAGGGCAAGGCCGCGCACGTCGACAAAAAGCAGGTCGAGGTCGCGCACCAGCTCATCGAATCGATGACGATCGCGTGGGATCCCGAGCGCTACAAGGACGAGTACACGCAGAAGGTCAAGAAGGTCATCGAGGCCAAGATCGAAGGCGGCGAGGTCGTGGAGTCACCGGTGCCGCGAGCCGAGGAGGGCGGTGGCCAGGTCGTCGATCTGCTCGACGCGCTCAAGCGCTCCGTCGACGCCACCAAGCAGCGCGGCAAGAACCATCCGGCGACGCTCGCCGACGTCGCCGGCCTTCAGCAGCAGCAGCAGCAGCCGGTGGCGCGCAGCAAGGCGCGGCGGGTCAAAACCGCGACGCGTCGGCGAGGGGGTGCGAAGCGAAGAAGTCGAGCGCGGCACGGTTGAACTTGTCGGGCTGCTCGACGTTGAAGCCGTGCGTCGCATGGTCGAAGGTCTGCAGCGTCGCTCCCGGAATCATCGCCGCCAGCTCGTCCGACGCGCGCGGCGGGATCAGCTTGTCGGCGCTCGGCTTCAGCACCAGCGTCGGCGCGGTGATGCGCCCGAGGTCGGCGCTGGCGTCGTGCGCCATCACCGCCGCCAGTTGCGCGATGAAGCCCTCGACGGTGAACGTGGCCAGCATGCGCTCGCGCGTGGCGTGCAGCCAGGTGCGCTCGCGCGCGATGAACTCGGGCGAGAGCACCATGCTCATGAGGAGCTTGAACATCTGCTTCGGCTCGATGATCTTGGCATCGAGCGCCGGCGCCGCCCCCATCTTGCGCGCGTCCTCGTCGGGCCGCGCATAGGTCGCGGCGAGCACCATCGACCCGACGCGATCGGAGTAGCGTACGGCGAGGTCCTGCGCGATCATACCGCCCATGCTCAGCCCGAGGACGTGCGCGCGCGCGAAGCCGCAGGCGTCCATCACCGCGATGGCGTCGTCGGCGAGCGTGTGCACGTCGTATGGACCGGCCGGCTTGTCCGAGTGGCCCACGCCGCGGTTGTCGTAGACGCAGACCTGATGATGACGCGCCAGCACCGGAGTCTGGAACTCCCAGAAGTCGAGCGATCCGCCGAGGCCCATCACGAGGAGCAGCGGGTCGCCGGCCTCGCCGTGACGCTCGTAGTGGAGCTTGACGCCGTCGCGTGTCGTCGTCGCCATCGATCTCGCGGGCGAGCGTAGCACGTGAAACCGCGCACGATGATCATGGCCGGACTCGGCCTCGCCGTCAGCGGCGTCGGCCTGTTGTTCGCGTTCTGGCGCGTGCATCTCGACGGCGGCTTTCGCGTCGAGCCGCGCGTCCACGTCGCCGAGGTCAAGGCGGCCCTCGGGCAGGTCAGGCTCTCCTGGCTGCTCCTGTTCAGCGCGCTCAACGTGTCCACGCTGGTCTTCCGCGCCTTTCAGACGCGCGCGCTCGTCCGTCGCAAGGACGGGACGGCGCCGCGCTGGTACGCCTGCTGGCAGGCGACCTGCCTCGGCATGATGGCGCAGAACGTGCTGCCGGCGCGGCTCTCGGAGGCGGCGCGCGTGGTGGCGCTGGTGCGCGCCGACGACGTGCGCGCCTCGACGGTGACCGGAGCGCTGGTGTTCGGGCGCATCCTCGATCTCGTCGCGCTCCTGCTCGTCACCTGCGTGCCGTCGATGGCGCTCGGCCTCGCCGCCGCCAACACGCGCGCCATGCGCACCTTCGCGCTCGTCGGCACGCTGATCGCAGCCACGCTCGTCGTCCTGCTCGTCGTCTTCTATCGCCGCCGCGAGGCCGCCGTCGAGTGGGGCCATCGCCAGCGCCCATGGCTCGGCCACCTCGTCGACGGCTTCGCCGAGGGGCTCTCCGCGCTCGGCTCGCGCCGCCGCCTGGCCGCCGCCGCGCTCTCGACCCTCGGCATCCCGATCATGCTCGCCGCCACCTACGGCAGCGCCCTCCACGCGTTCGGCCTCGCCACGCTCCCGACGGGCACCGCCCTCGTGCTGGTCGCGGCGATCATGTTCGCGATCGCGATTCCTTCAGCGCCATCGTCGGTGGGCGTGTTTCACGCCGTGACCACCTGGACGCTCACCGCCCTCGGCTCGCCGCTGGCGACCGCCGCCGCCTTCGCGCTCGTGACCCACGCCATCGGCGTCGTCACCTTCATCGGCCTCGGCGCCATCGCCCTCGCAGAGCTCGGCGGCCGCGAGATCCTACGCACGCGCGACGAGCCGAGAACCTAGCGCCATGCCGTCGTCGAGCACCCCTACGCCGCCGCGAACACCCTTACGATCTCCGGATGCAACACGTCATCCTCGAGCTTCATCCGGTTCCACAGCACCCCCAGCACCAGCCGCGTATCCGCGATGAACGGCTCCGGCGACCGCTCGATCGCCGCCGCCGTCGGCCACAGGGCGCGATACTCGTCGAAGTGCTGCTGGATCGCCTTGCGGTCGTGGAGGAACTTCTGCGCCAACGTACGAATCTGCAGGTCGCTATGCTGAACGAGGTGCGGGTAGAGCGACCGATCCTCCATCGCCACGTGCACCCGCAAGATGCCGCTCAGCGTCGAGAGCGCCTTGAATACCTCGCCGGCGCCGTGCTTGCGCAGCTTGTCCGCATCGAGCCAGCCGAACATCGTCGTGGCGCTCTTGATCAGCTCTTTGTGCTGCTGCGTCAGGTTCTCGATGATGCGCTGCATGTTCCCTCTACGCGCCGTCGCGTGGTTCGGATCGTTTACGAGGCGATCTCGTCGATTTCGTCGACGATGCTGAGGATGCGGCGCGCCTCGGCCAGGCAGTCGCGCGTGACGACGTCGAAGTAGTCGATCTCCGCCGAGTTGCTCTTGCCCTCGCGTTCGCGCAGCCGGTCGCGCGCCCGAGTCAGCGCCTGCACGATCGCCTTGGCCGCCGTCTTCACCGTCGGGTAGGCGGCCGCGGCGAGGATGTCGCGCATGGCGAGCTGCCCGTCGGGGACCGCGCCGCCGGACTTGTCGAGCCGCTTCAAGAAGGCGTCGGCGACGCGCGTAGCCATCGCCTTGAGCTCGGCGTTCTTGCGCTTGAGCTCGGCGATGAGCTCGGCGTTGTCGCGCCCGAGTTGGTAGTGCTCGAGGGCGTGGGCGATGACGATCTTCAGCTCCTCGGGGCTCCAAGGCTTGGTGACGTAGCGATAGACCTCGCCGCGGTTGATCGCCTCCATGAGATCGGACGCGTCGGGATACGCGGTGAGGACGATGCGCATCGCCGCCGAGAGACCCTTGGCCTCTTCGAGCAGCTCCACGCCCGAGCGCCCCGGCATCGACTTGTCGGCGAGGATGAGGTCGATGTGCCGCCCCTCCTCGCGCAAGATTTGGAGCGCCTGATCGGCCGACTCCGCCCGCACGAGGTCGTATTCGTGGCGGAGGACGCGGGCCAGAGCGTCGAGATTCAACGGATCGTCGTCGACGATGAGCAAGCGGTAGCGCACTGGACCGCCATTTTATACTGTTTGGGCATGTCACGCATCGACGTCATCAAGAAAATCGCAGACCAGCAGCCCAATGACCCCTTTCCCCGTTACGGGCTTGCCATGGAATACAAGAACGCCGGCATGGCCGAAGAGGCGCACGCCACCTTCACGGAGCTCGAGACCCGCTGGCCCGAGTACGTGGCCGCCTACCTCATGCACGGCAACCTCCTGTCGTCGATGCACAAGCTCGTCGAGGCGCGCGAGATCTACGTCAAAGGCGTAGCCGCGGCGCGGAAAAAGGGCGACGCCCATTCGCTGGGAGAGCT
>JAQBQH010000371.1 GCA_028287105.1 Myxococcales bacterium | reverse complement strand
GGCCGCTCCCGCCGTCGGAATCCGTCGCAGTCGCCGCTTCGCGGCGTGCTCCTCCATCGTTCGGCCTTACGTCGCGCTGCGCGCGACGAGCCTCACTCTACGCCGTCGGGATCGGCCCCACTGCGTGCCGCCTCTTTGCCGAGGTCAGGCGCCTCGTCGCGGCGAGCACATCAGCTGAGCCACAGCCAGGTGCAGGCGACTTCCACCATGCCCAGATAGTTGACTGCCGTTTTGTCGTAGCGGCTGGCGACGGCGCAGCAGATGACGGGCTTCATGCCGCGATCGCGAATCTCGCGGACCAACGCGTCGAGTCGTAGCCGGTGTCGCCGATGAGCGCTCGGCCGCGAGCCGAAGCGCTCCGGCAGGTCGCGCCAAGGGACGCCGGTCTTGCCGCGGTACAGCACCGCATCGACAAATTCGCGATCGCCGATCTTGGCTCGCGGACCGAACTTCGGCTTCGGAAGGACGGGCCGCAGCCGCTGCCACTGCTCGTCGGTGAGCGCGTGCCTACGCATACCCATCTTTGATCACGCGTTGGCAGGCTGCACAAACTCTCTGCCGCTCGAACGCGCAAACGATCGAAATGATCGCGCTTTCAGAAACGCCCGATTAAAGACAGCCCCTAGCGCCACTTCATACTCGGTCAGTGAAGAACGAATAGCTTTGGGACGGCTGCGTCCGCTCTTGCGCCTGGTACCAGGGCGCTCCCCTCGCTCATTTGCAACGTGCTCGACGCGCAGAGCGGAGGTAGCAAGGCGCGCTGCCGGGAGGTCGCCTCACTGCGTCCGCGAACCCAGCCGTCCCAAAGCGATTCGTTCTCAACTGGCCGGCATTGCGGCTAGCTCGGGCGCGCGGTCGTCGGGGTCAGTGCTTCTTGACGATGGTGAGGCTGCCGAGCAACTGCGCGGCGAGCGCGTCGGACTGCTCGCGCTCCTTCTGCGGCGCCGAGACGACGACGCAGGCGAGGTGTCCGCCAACCGCGCCGCAGGTCATGGTCTGCTCCTGCGCACCGAGCACGCTGCCGATGTGGTCGCGCCAGCGCAGCCAGCGCCGATCGGCGATGCGCACGGCGTCGCGCGGTGGGCCGCCGTTGGCCTTCATGCCCCACGCAGCGCGGTTCTTGATTCGCGCGCCGTGCCACGCGGTCGCGAGCGCTTCGATTTCTCCGTCGCTGACGCGCTTCTGGCCGGCGAGGACGCTGGCCACGACCTCTTTGAGCGTCACGGTGACGGCGACGTCGGCGCTCGGATCGGCGCCCGGCTGCACCGTCGCCGCGGCCGGATGGCGAAAGCTGAACAGCGCGCCCTCGTAGCGCTTGTCGTCTTCGGCGCGTGCCGCGTTCTCGGCGACGGCGAGCGCCGTGAACGCGACCGCGAGCGCCAGGAGGGCGCGACCGCTCATTCGCCGCCCGCCGCCTTGTCGGCCGGCTTCTCCGCCTTCTCCTTCTTGGCCGCGCCGCCCGCCTTCTTGGCGGCGCCGCGCGAGATGGTCACCTTCTTCAGCGTGACCGGCTCGGTCGGCATGTTGCGTGGACCGGCCGGCAGGCGCGCGATCTTCATCTCGAGATCGAGCGGTGCGCACAGCCCGAAGATGGTGTGCTTGCCCGTCAGCCACGGCGTCGCCTTCTCGGTGATGAAGAACTGCGAGCCGTTGGTCCCGGGGCCGCGGTTCGCCATGGCGAGGATGCCGCCCTTGTCCATCGCGAGCCCCTCGGCGAACTCGTCGCCGAACTCGTAGCCGGGATCGCCGGTGCCGGTGCCCTTGGGATCGCCGCCCTGGATCATGAACTCGGGGATAACGCGGTGGAAGACGGTGCCGTCGTACATCGGCTTCTTCTGCCACTCTCCGGTCTTGGGGTCCTTCCACGGGCGCAACCCGCGCGCGAGGCCCACGAAGTTGGCCACCGTCTTGGGCGCCTGCTTTTCGTAGAGCTCGCAGTTGAAGCTGCCGAGCGACTTACCCGCCTGCTCGACGTCGATCTTGGCGGTGAGGGTTCCCGTTCCCTTGACGCCCTTCAAGGCATCGTCGATCGAGATGGAGTGGCCAGCGATGGGATCGCCGGCGCCGGCCGTGGTGTCGGCGAGGCTGACGGCGCTGCAACTTGCGAGGGCGATGATGACGACGGTGCGCATGAATCCTCCAGTGAGTCCTAATCGATGTCGACGAACCGTACCGACACGCCACGCTCGACGCCATGCGTGCGTGCCCACCCGCCCGGAACCTCCAGTACGAATTGCGAATCCGCGTCGTCGGGGCCGCGCGACTGTAGCGTCAGCGGCTCCGCGTTCTCCTCGATACCGACGACGCGCTTGTCGGCGCCGATGAAGATCATGTCGAGCGGGATGTACGTATTCTTCATCCAGAACTTGAGCCGCTCGGGATGCTCGAAGAGAAAGATCATCCCGCGGCCCGACTCGAGCTTCTGGCGAAACATGAGGCCGCGCTGGCGCTCGGGATCGTTACGCGCGATCTCGACCTTGACGTGCAGCTCGCCGGCGCGGGTCGCCAACACCACCTCGGGCTCGCCGCTCTTCTTACGCGCGTCGCCGGAGTGGCTGCACGCGGCTGCCCCTCCGATCAGAAGCGCCGACATTACGAGGAGCAGCATCCTCACGACGATGGTATACCAAGAAAGTGGCTGGTTTTGTCTATCTCGTCGGCGCTGGACCGGGAGATCCCGGGTTGGTCACGCTGCGCGCGGTCGAGTGCCTGGCGCGCGCCGAGGTCGTCATCGCAGATCGCCTGGTGGCGCCCGAGATCCTGGCGCGACACGTGCCGGCGACGGCCGAGGTGATCACCCGCCCGGCGCGGCGTGACGGCCTCGACCAGGAGGAGATCAATCAGCTCCTCGTCGAGCGCGCCCGGCGCGGGCAGGTAGTCGTGCGGCTCAAGGGCGGCGACCCGTTCGTCTTCGGCCGCGGGGGAGAAGAGGCCGAGGCGCTCGTCGACGCCGGCATCCCGTTTCTGGTCGTGCCCGGCGTGACCGCTGCCGTCGCTGCGCCGGCCTACGCGGGCATCCCGCTCACACATCGTGGCGTAGCGGGCGCCGTCGCCTTTGCGACGGGTCACGAGACCGACGACAAGTCGACCGGCGCCATCGCCTGGGCGGAGCTGTCGCGCAGCGCGGCTACCCTGGTCCTTTATATGAGCGTCTCCAGGCTCGACGCGGTCATGGAGCGGCTCGTCGCCGCCGGCCGCTCGCCGACCGAGCCGGTGGCGATCGTGGAGCGCGGCACGACGCCGCGGCAGCGCGTCATCGTCGGCACCATCGGTGACATCGCCGCGCGCGCCCGCGCCGCCGACGTACAGCCGCCGGCGCTCACTATCGTCGGAGAGGTGGTCAAGCTGCGCGATCGCATCGCCTGGTTCGAGCGGCGCAAGCGGATCCTCCTGCTCACGACCAAGGACGAAGCGGTCACGCGCGACGACGTCGATGTGGTCCGAGTCGCGCCGCTGCAGATCGTGCCGCGGTTCGCCGATGTGCGCGCGGCGCTCGGCCGCCTCGAGCGCGCGCGCACCGTCGCGTTCGCGAGCGCCCACGCCGTCGATGCCTTCTTCGGCGCGCTGGCCTCGACCGATCGCGATGCGCGCGCTCTCTTCGGCATCCAGGTCGCCGCCGTCGGCAGCGCCACCGCCGCGCGCCTCGCCGACTTCGGTGTGCGCGCCGACGTGGTGGGGCAGGGTGGCGGCGCCGACTTGGCCGCCACGCTCGTCGCCTCGGCGGCCGACCGCCAGACCACGGCGCTCGTTCTCGGCGCCCACGAGGGGCGCACCGATCTGGCCGACGCGCTCACCGCCGCCGGCTGGACCGTCGATGCGGTCGCCGCCTACGACAGCGTCGCCGACGACGCCGCGCTCGCCGCCGCCTGGAAGGCGCATCGCGCGCGCGCCTTCGATGCGGTCGCCTTCACGTCGCCGCGCGGGGCGCACGCCTTCTTCGACGTCGCCGGCGACGATCCGCCGCGCGCGCTCGCCGGCGTCAAGGTCGGCGCCATCGGCGAGACCACGCGCGCCGCGCTCGTCGCCGCCAGCCTCACGGTCGACGCGGTGCCCGAACATCCCGACGTCGCGGCGCTGATTACGGCGCTCGCGGCGCTCACCAACTTGGAGTAACCTCCAACGTCATGCAATTCCCCGAATATCGCCCGCGTCGCATGCGCCGAACCGAGTCGCTGCGCCGCCTCGTCCGCGAAACCGTCGTCCGTCCCGACGACTTCGTGTTCCCCATCTTCGTCGTCCCCGGCAAAGGCGTGCGTAAGCCCATCTCGTCGCTGCCGGGCCAGGCGCAGGTCTCCGTCGACGAAGCGGTCGCCGACGCCAAGGAGTGCGAGTCGCTCGGCATCCCCGCGGTGATCCTCTTCGGCGTCCCCGACAAGAAGGACGCCGTCGGCTCCGAGGCGTGGAACGACGAGGGCCTGGTGCAAAAGGCCACGCGCGCGATCAAGCAGGCCTGCCCCGAGCTGACCGTGATGCTCGACGCCTGCTTCGACGAGTACACGACCCACGGCCACTGCGGCGTGGTCGTCGACGGCGACGTCGACAACGATGCGACGCTGGAGAACCTCGGCCGCGTCGCGCTCTCGCAGGCGCGCGCCGGCGCCGACGTCATCGCCCCTTCGGGCATGATGGACGGCTTCGTCGGCTGGGTACGCGAGTCGCTCGACGAGGAGGGGTTCGAGCAGATCCCGATCATGGCCTATTCGGCGAAGTACGCCTCGTGCTTCTACGGCCCGTTCCGCGAGGCCGCCGGCACCGCCTCCGACTTCGGCCATCGCAAGGCCTACCAGATGGATCCCGCCAACGGCCACGAAGCGATCCGCGAGGTCACGCTCGACGCGGGCGAAGGCGCCGACATCATCATGGTCAAGCCGGCGCTCGCCTACCTCGACGTGATCGCCCGCGTGCGCGACGAGATCGATCTGCCGATCGCCGCCTACAACGTCTCGGGCGAGTACGCGATGCTCAAAGCGGCCGCCGCCAACAATTGGATCGATCACGATCGCGCGGTCCTCGAGACGCTGACGTCGATCAAGCGCGCGGGCGCCGACATGATCCTCACCTATCACGCCAAGGAAGCGGCCAAGCTGCTCCGACGCGGATGATCCAATACAAGATCGTAGAGACCTCGACGGTCACCGACGAGGAATTGGAGCGCATCGTCAACGAGTGGGTGGAGAGCGGCTGGGCCTTCGAAGGCTTTCAGTTCGCCATGCGCGAGTCGTCGAAGCGCCCGGCCATGGCCTTCGTCATCTTCACGCGCGAGCTGGAAGAAGAGGGGCCGAACTAGACCGATCCGCCGGTGCGGCGCCGCCGCTACTCGGCGGCCTTCTGCCCTTCGAGATGCTCGATGCGCCGGCGGATGATCGGCGAGTCGTTGGCGTTGGGCACCGTCTTGACGTAGGTGTGAAACGCCTTGAGCGCCTCCGCGGGATTGCCGGCCGCCTCGTAACCGAGCCCGAGGCCGCGATAGCCGGCGACGTAGCCGGGATAGATCTTCAGCGACTCGCGATACAGCGTGATCGCGCCGGTCGGGTCGCCTGCGAAGAGCCGGATGTTCCCCTTGTGGTACGCCTCGCGCGCGCGCGCCAGGGTGGCGGGGTCTTCGCCGATCGGCGTCGGCACCTGCGCGGCAGGCGCGGCGGGCGCGGTCGGCCTGGCGTCGTACTCGAGCACCACCTTCTTGCCGCCCAACGTACGCCGGGGGCGCGGCGGCTGCGGTGCGCCGTCGGTCGCGCCGCTCGGCGCGGTGGCGGCGACAGGGTCGGGCGTGGTGGGTGTCGTCGGCGCG
>JAQBQH010000364.1 GCA_028287105.1 Myxococcales bacterium | reverse complement strand
GCGCGCGGGATGCCGCGCGTGTCGCCGTCGAAGAGGTAGCCGCCGTCGACGGTGAAGGACGGGCTGACGAGCGAGCGCAGCGGGATGAGGGTGAAGCCGGCGGAGAGGCCGGCCGAGAACAGATCGGTGACCGGGCCGACGTTGAGGCGCAGCCAGGGCCGCGGACGCACGGTCAGACGCAGGCCGACGAGATCGGGCGCGCCCGCCTCCACCGTCAGGCCGAACGGATGAAGCGGTGCAGCCGCCGCCCGCGACGATTCAGCGACGATTCCGACGACGACGAAGACGGCGGTGAGCGCGAGCTGGGAAGCGGTACGGAACGGCGGCTGCACGATCTTCCCATCGGCGCGACGTCTGACGACTTGAGAGCTACTTGCGGTGCGCGAAGCGCGTGATGACCTCGGGGATGCTGGGCAGCGGCACCACCTCGTCGACGGCACCGGTGGCGATGGCCTCCTGAGGCATGCCGAAGATGACGGCGGTCTCGGGCGCTTCGGCGACGTTGCGGCCGCCGGCGGCGCGAACCGCCTTGACGCCGCGGCCGCCGTCGCCGCCCATGCCGGTGAGGACGATGGCGAGCAGATCGCTGCCCATCGCCGTCGCTGCCGTCGACAACATGCGGTCCACGGACGGCACGTACCGATCGTCGGGCTGCTGCGGCATGATCTCGACGCGCAGCTGGCCGCCTTCGCGCCTGAGCGCGATCGAGCCGGATCCCGGCGCCACCAGCGCGCAGCCGGCCGTCACGGCGTCGCCGGTCTCGGCCTCGCGAACGGTCCAGGGCGTGGTGCGGTCGAGCCGCTCGGCAAAAGCCTTCGTGAACTTGGTCGGCATGTGCTGCGTGATGACGATGCCGACCGGGAGGGTCGGCTCGAGGTTGACCAGGATGCGATTGATGGCGGGCGGCCCACCCGTCGAGGCGCCGATGGCGATGAGGCGCGGCGGCGCGACGCCGTCCTTGCGCGAGGCCGGCTGGCTCACCGGCATCGGCGGCACGCTGAACGCCCCCGACATGGTGCCACCGGCGCGGCTGCGCGCGGCGCGATCGGTCAGGTTGACCATGCGCAGCTGCGTGACCAGGCGGACCTTGGTGAGCAGCTCCTCCTGGATCGTGCGCAGCTCGGGCGTGATGGTGCGGGACGGCTTGGCGACGAAATCGAGCGCGCCCAGCTCGAGCGCCTTGAACACGTTTTCGCGCGTCGCGTAGCCGGAGATGACGAGGACCGGGGTCGGCTGCCGCGCCATGAGCAGACGCAAGAACGAGAAGCCGTCCATCTTGGGCATCTCGAGGTCGAGCGTAATGACGTCGGGCTGGAGCTGGAAGGCCATCTTGAGGCCCTCCTCGCCGTCGCCGGCGCGCCCCACGACCTGCAATCCCGGCGAGCCTTCGAGCATGGCGGTGATCGTCTGACGATTGAATGCGGAATCGTCGATGACGAGAATGCGGATCGGCTTATCCATGAAGGGGCTTTCTATAGACCATGTCGTTTTTTAGATGCACCAGGTCGAAAGCGGTCGTCAGGTTGATCAGCGACTCCGAGTGCCCCAGCAAGAGGTAGCCCCCCTTCACCAACTTGCCGTGCAGCGTCGCGATGACCTTCTTGCGCGAGGTTTGATCGAAATAGATGAGCACATTGCGGCAGAAGACGACGTCGACGTCGCCCACCAGGCGCATCATGTGCTCGTCCATCAGGTTGATCTGCCCAAAGCTGCACAGCGAGCGCACCTCGTCACGGATCTGCTGTTTTCCGTCCAGCTCGCGGAAGTAGCGGCGCAGGAGCCGCTCGTCGGTGGAGCGGAACGAGTTGCGACCGTACTGTCCCTTGCGCGCCACCTGCAGGCAGCGCCGCGAGATGTCGTTGCCGAACACCCTGACTTCCCAATCGGCAAACAGGCCCGTCTCTTGAATCAGGATGGCGATGGTGTAGGCCTCTTCGCCCGACGCGCAACCGGCCGACCAGACCGAGAGCCGCCGGCCACGCGGGCGCGCCTGATAGATCTCGGGGAGGATCTCGTTGCGGAAGGCGTCGAGCTGGTAGTTCTCGCGAAAAAAATAGGTCTCGTTGGTGGTGACGCGGTCGACGATCTCCTCCAGCTCCGCCTTGCGCTGCGCCGGATCGCACGATCTCAGGTAGCGGTAGTACTCGCCGAAGTCGACCAGCGACAGGGCGTCGAGGCGCGGCTGCAGGCGGCGATGTACGATGTAGGCGTTGTCGTCGGGGAAGAAGATGCCGCAATAGTCGTAGATGACCTCGCGCAGGAGACGAAAGACCTCGGGCGACAGCCGGCGTTCGCCGACCGCGGTCGCCATCACTGGTCCTCCCCCGCCGGGGTCTTGATGAGGACGCCGCGCGTGGTCGCCTCGAGCGCCGACTCGATGGCCTGCAGCACCAGCGGGTCCTGCTCGCGGCCACGGCGCGCGAACAGCGCCGGCAGCGCGCCATAGTCGGCGAGCGCCAGCGCCGCCTGACGTCGCACGTCCCAGCGGGCGTCGACAAGCGCGCGTTCGAGCGCCGCCAGCGCCGCCTGCCTGGACGCCGCCGGGGCAGTGCCGGCGCGGAAGGCGAGCGCGCGGGCGGCCGCCTTGACGGTCTCGCCGTCGGGGGAATCGACGGCGGCGACGAGCCGCGCGTCGTCGGCGCGATCGTCGAGCTTGGCCAGCGCCTCGAGCGCCGGGACCGCGGCCGCCGGGTCGCGCGCATCGGCGATCTTGCGCAACGAGGGTCGCGCCGACGCATGCGCGCCGGCGACCTGACCGA
>JAQBQH010000337.1 GCA_028287105.1 Myxococcales bacterium | reverse complement strand
TATGGGCTTCCCGACTAGCGGGTATGCACGCCTCGATCAGCGGTCGATCCCGGGCTCAAGATCGTAGGGAAAAAACAATTCCTCCTGTCGCACAGAGCAGACGGCGCTCACAACATTATAACCGCTCAACGGCCGCGCGCCAGTGACCGCGTGCAGGTTGCAAGCGCACGCCGCCGCGCCTGTCAAGTCGCCGACCTCCGCCGCCGCGCCGCCACTCCGGAGCGACACGCCCCCCGGCAGTTCTCGCCGGGATCCGGCATCACCAATTCCGCACCACGCCCCATCACGGAGCGAATCGGCTCGCGGCGGGTGGCACCGCATGTATTTTTTCGCCGGAACGCAGGGCGGAGCGCAGCTACACCGCCACTATCGCCATCAGCGCAGCCCGAGTACCGCCGAAAAAACACATGCGGTGACAGGACCCGCCGCCGAGGCGACTTACGGAGTCTTCTCGGTATCCCGCCAGTCGTTCTTGCCACCCTGCGTCGCAATCGACTGGATCCCGCGGCTCATCAAATCAGTCTTGCCGAGCACCGCCTCGTACCGCCGCTCCGTCGGCACCGCGTGCACGCCGGTGTCCATGCGAATCGCATCACACGGGCACGCCTCGACGCACAGCCCGCACACGATGCAGCGCAGCTCGTCGATCTCGAAGATGGCGGGGCGCTTCTCGTTCGGATTGCCGGTCTCTTCCGGGATGATCGTAATGCAGTGCGCCGGGCACGCCGTCGGGCAGCACATGCACGCGACGCAGCGCACGCTGCCGTCGTCGCGCAGCATCAAGCGATGCAGGCCGCGAAAGCGCTCCGGGTACTTCACCTTCTCTTCGGGATACTGCACGGTGGCGATGTCTTTGCCCGTCGCCACGTTGGTGAAGAAGTGGCGCATCGTCACGCCGAGCCCCTTGGCCAGCGCCGGCAACCACGTCGCCTTGGCAAACGTCTCGGGCCTTGGCACCACCGTTACGCCCGCCTTCGAAACCTTCTTTCTGAAGCCGCCTTCCATGATTAACGAGACCCCGCAGCCTGGAACGCCAGCACGACGCCGGCGGTGATGAGGATGTTGGCGATCGAGATCGGCAGGAGCCGCTTCCATCCGAGGTTCATGAGCTGATCGGGACGGAAGCGCGGCATCGTCCAGCGCACCATCAGCTGGAACCAGCAGAAGAAGATCACCTTCATGCCCCACGCCGTCGTCTGCAAGATCACGACGACGATGTGCGGCATCTGCAACGCGTGCCCGAACAGGTGGAACCCGTCCGAGTAGAGGAACGGGACCTGCCAGCCGCCGAAGAACACCGTCGCCATGATGGCCGACAAGAAGACGACCTCGATGAACTCGGCCAGGAAGAAGATGCCGAAGCGCATGCCCGAGTACTCGACGAAGTAGCCGATGACCTCCGACTCACCCTCGGGAATGTCGAACGGCGTGCGCTTTGTCTCGGCCATCGCCGCCGTGAAGAACAAGATCGCCCCGAGCGGCTGCTTGACGATGCCCCAGTTGATCGGGTTCGGCCCCTGCGCGTAGACCATCGCCTGCGGCTCGAGCGTCCCGAACACCATGAACGCCCCGAGCACCGCCATGCCCATCGTGACTTCGTACGACATCATCTGCGACGACGCGCGCAACCCGCCGAGCAGCGACCACTTGTTGTACGACGCCCATCCGGCCAGCGTCGTCCCGTACACCGCCAACGACGCAATCGCGAAGTAGAAGATGAGCCCGACGTCCATCTTGGCCGTCTGCAGCCCGATGCCGTTGGTGCACTGGTTGGTATCGGTGATGACCTGCAGGATCTTGTCCGGGCACACCGTCGAGCCGAACGGCACGATGGCGAACGTGACGAAGACCGGAATGATCGCCATCAGCGGCGCGAGCGTGAAGAGGAAGCGGTTGGCCTTCGCCGGAACGAAGTCCTCTTTCATGATCATCTTCACCGCGTCGGCGATGAAGTGCGGAATGCCCCAGCCGCGCCATCCGAGGATGCCGGCGCGGTTCGGACCGATGCGGTCCTGCATCATCGCCGACTGCTTGCGCTCCATCCACGTCAGCAAGGAAGCGATCGGCATCACCACGAGCAGGAT
Source organism: Myxococcales bacterium (assembly GCA_028287105.1). Lineage (GTDB taxonomy): Bacteria > Myxococcota_A > Polyangia > Palsa-1104 > Palsa-1104 > JAQBQH01. The sequence goes on along the minus strand of JAQBQH010000337.1, from coordinate 56,652 downwards.
GAGGAGCCCGAGCTTGATGAGCGCCTGGAACCAGGGGTCCATCGCCCACGCGCCCCACGGATGCGACGCCACCCACGGGATGGCGACGCCAATCACGCCGACCAGCGCCACCGCCATACCGGTAAACACCGCAGCGGGAATCAGGAACAGAAGGATCAGACCCATGCTCGACTAGCCTCTCGACCCGGCGAAGCGAAGTTGAACCGGCAGATACTCGCGCCCGAAGCTGGCGCCCGCGAACTCCGGCACCGACTTCTTCATGTCCGCGAACACGGCCTTGGCGTTCGTCGCAGCGACGGTGACGCCGAGCCGCTTGGCGATGAGCGCGATGAGCTCGCGATGCGAGCGCGCCTCACCGGGCGGCTCGACCGCCGCGCGGATGCGCTGCACGATGCCCTTGCCGTTGGTGAAGGTGCCGTCGACCTCGGCCCACGTCGCGGCCGGCAGCAGCACCGACACCTTGTCGGACAAGAAGTTGTCGTGCGGCGACTGGTAGACCACCTCGAGCTTCGACAGCGCGGCCAGCGCCTCGTCGTCGAGCGCGACATGATCGCCGAGGATCCACAGCCCGCGCACCGCGCCCGAGATGATGTCGGCGTTGAGCTGCTGCGTCCCCTTGGCCTTGGCGCCGCCGAGGATGCGCGCGCCGGCCGTGTTCGGGTTGACGTCGGCCGAGCGCAAGATGTCGTCGGCGCGCTCCGGCCGCGGCGGTCGTCCCGCCAGATACACGTGCGTGATGCCGAGCTCCGCGGCGACCTTGGCCAGGAGGAAGTTGTCCTCGTTGGTGGCCTGCGCGTTGAGCACCACGCCGACCAGCTCCTTGGGCACGCCCGCCAGCCGCTCGGCCGCGTAGGCCAGCGCCTTGTCCATCGACGTCGTCTCGCCGCCGATGCGCGGCGCCGCCACGCGATGCACGCCGACCTCTTTGTAGGTGAAGCGCCCTTCGTCGCACATCCAGAACTTGTTGACGTCCTGGTTCTCGCGCGGCACCAGGCGATAGATCTTGCCGTGCGCGTGATGCACTTCGTCGTTGCAGCCGGTGGCGCAGCCCGCGCACACCGACGGCGTCGTGAACAGCTCCCACGCGCGCATCGCGAAGCGGAAGTCCTTGGCCGTCAGCGCGCCCACCGGGCAGACGTCGACGGTGTTGAGCGAGTACGGATTGTCGAGGCGCTTGCCCGGCGCGACCGTCAGCTGCTCGCGATCGCCGCGGAACGCCATCTCGAGCTGATGCTCGTGACCGACCTCGTCGCAGACGCGGATGCAGCGCGTGCACAAGATGCAGCGCTCGGCGTCGAGGACGATCTCCGGTCCCAGGTCGACCACCTTCGGCTTGTGCACCTTGCCGGTGTCGACGCGCGACGGCGAGCCATCCCACTCCTGATACATCTTCTGCAGCGTGCACTCGCCGGCCTTGTCGCAGATCGGACAATCGACCGGATGGTTCACGAGCGTGAACTCGAGCATCTGCGCGCGCGCCGTGACCACCTTCTCGCTCTCGGTCAGGACGTCCATGCCCTCGGCGACCGGCGTGTAGCAGCTCGGCTGAAGCTTGGGCTGACCCTTGACCTCGACGAGGCATTGGCGGCACACCGCCGGCGACGACAGCCCGGGGTGATAGCAGAAGTAGCTGATGCTGGTACCGATGGTGCGCGCCGCCTCGAGGACGTTGGTCCCCTTGGGCACCTGCACGCTACGTCCATCGATCTTCAGCGTGACGAGCTCGGGCGTCCCGGCGGTCGCGCCAGTCGCGATGCCCGGCGCCGCTGTCGGCGCGCTCGTCGTCGGTGGGCTCTTCGGAATCTCACTCATTATCGATCACACTCGCCGCCGATCATGTTCATCATGTCGAAGGTCGGCACGATGTCGGCGATCGGTTTGTTGACGATCATCTCGGACAATGCGGACGTGATGATGAAGCACGGTCCGCGCACGTGGCACTTGTACGGTCGGCCCGACCCGTCCGACACGATGTAGAAGCCGAGCTCTCCGTTGCCGCCTTCGGTGTAGCTGTAGACCTCGCCCGGCGGCACCTTGATGCCGTCGACGATGATCTTGAAGTGCGAGATCATGCCCTCGATCGTGTTGTACACGGCGGGCTTGGGCGGCAGGATGATGCGCGGATCGTCGAGGCACACCGGTCCGCCCGGGATCTGCTTGAACGCCTGCTCAAGGATGCGCATCGACTGCCGCGCCTCTTCCATGCGCACGATGTAGCGGTCGAAGTTGTCGCCCTTCGATCCCACCGGCACGTCGAAGTCGAAGCGGTCGTAGACGAGATAGGGATGCGCCTTGCGGACGTCGTAGTCGATTCCCGTCGAGCGCAAGGTCGGCCCGGTCCAGCCGTACGAGAGCGCGCGCTCCTGGGTGATCATCCCCGTTCCGTCCATGCGGTCGCGGAAGATGCGGTTCTCGTAAAGCGAGTCCTGGATGTCCTTCAAGACCTGGTTGATCTTGGGGAAGAGCGCCAGCACCTTCTCGGCGAAGTTGGGCGTCAGATCGTAGGCGAGCCCGCCGATGCGCACGTAGCTGTGGGTCATGCGCGCGCCCGACAGCTCCTCGAGCAGCTCCCAGATCCACTCGCGGGCCTTGATGCCCCAGAAGTAGATCGTCATGGCGCCGAGCTCCATCGCGCCCGCCGACATGCAGGTCAAGTGATCGGCGATGCGCGACATCTCACCGACGATGACGCGGATGTATTGCGCACGCTCCGGCACCTTCTCGGCGATGCCGAGCAGCTTCTCGACCGCCAGCGCGTAGCCGACGTTGTTGAGCATCGGCGAGACGTAGTTGAGGCGATCGGTATACGGAAACACCTGCGTCCAGGTGGCGTACTCCGATTCCTTCTCGAAGGCGCGATGCAGATAGCCGACCTGCACGTCGGCGTCTTTGACCGTCTCGCCCTCGACGGTGAGGATGATGCGCACCGTGCCGTGCATGGCGGGGTGCGAGGGGCCCATGTTCAAGGTCATGGGCTCGGTCGGCATGTCGTCCTCTTCCTGCAGGTCGACGACGTCCTTGATGCCCAGGACCATCTTCTTCGTTTCGATCATTGTCGCTTAGACCTCGTCCGGTGGACGGCGGATCAGGGGCTGGCGCTTCTCTTTGGGATAGTCCTTGCGCAGCGGATGGCCGATGAACTCCTCGTACATGAGGATGCGGCGCAGATCGGGATGGCCACGGAACTTGATGCCGTAGAGATCCCACGCTTCGCGCTCGTTCCAGTTCGCCGACGCCCACAAGGACGAGACGGAGTCGATCACCGGGTTGGAGCCGTCCTCCGGCTCGTCGAGCTGCGACTTGACGCGCAAGCGCGCGCCGGTCTTGAACGAGCGCAGGTGATAGACGACCTCGAAGCGCGGCTCGCGCCCGAAGTAGTCGACCGCGGTCATGTCGCTCAAGAAGTTCATCGCCACCTCGGGGTCGTCGCGCAAGATGCGCATCGACTCGAGGAAGCCCTCCGGCTTGACGACGACGGTGTCGTCACCGCGATACGAATGGGTCGAGACCACCGCCGGGCCCAGGATCTCTTTGGCGCGGGCGAGCGCTTCGATCGACATTAGGGGATCACCTTGAGCTTGCCCGTGGCCTGCAGGACGGCGTCGTGCTCGCGCTTCTCGCGCAGCTGCACGAAGCCGCGCTTCTCCTGGATCTTGTCCTGCAGCATGATGAGCCCGTCGAGGACCTGCTCCGGGCGCGGCGGGCAGCCGGGGATGTAGACGTCGATGGGGATGCACTGATCGGCGCCGGGCATCGTCGAGTAGTTCTGGTAGAAGCCGCCCGTCGAGGCGCAGACGCCGAACGCGACCGTCCACTTCGGCTCGCACATCTGCTCGTAGATGCGGCGGAGCACCGGCCCCTGACGCTCGGTGATGGTGCCGACGATCATCAGAAGGTCCGCCTGTCGCGGCGAGAAGCGGGGGAACTCGGCTCCGAATCGCGCCACGTCATACTTCGGCGCCCACACCGACATGAACTCCATGCCGCAGCAGGCGGTGACGAACGGATATTGGAAGAGCGAGTACTTGCGCGCCCAGTTGACCGCGTCCGCGAGGCGGGACGTATAGAATTCTAACCCCATCCGATTGCCTTTTTTCTCCAGACGTACGCCAGCCCCACCACGAGGATGGCCAGGAATACGACCATTTCGGTCAGGCCGAAGAAGGTGACGTTGCCGCTGCAGACCAGGCCGTACATCGCGCCCGTGCAGGACAGCTTTCGATATAAGACCGCCCACGGATACAGGAAAGCCGTTTCGATGTCGAACACCAGAAAGAGGATCGCGACCTGGTAGAACTTGACCGAGAAGCGCACGCGCGGCGAGCCGATGGGCTCGGAGCCGCACTCGAAGGGCGCGAGCTTTTCGGCCGTCTCGTGCTTGGGCCCCATGAACATGGCCAGCGCGAGAAAGACCAGACCAAAACCGACGGCGAACAGGATAGCGACCAGGATCGGGCTGTAGGAGACGGCCATCGCGCGGGAATATAGATAGGAGGTGGGAACGTGTCAAACCTAGAAAGAGGTTGCGGGTTTGGAGTTGGCTGTTGATTGGAAGGCGTGGGGGCGCTTACTCTTGATGCGTGAGTCGAGTGACGGATGATCGGCGCGGTGGCAAGCGGGGACCTTCATCGCCCAATCAGGGGGACGATGGGCCGACCTCGATCGACGGCCCCAAGATTCGCAGCCACGTAGATTCGGCGCGCCACGGCGAGAGCACCAATGTCGATGGGCCGAAGATCGAGGCGCCGGCCGACCCGCACGACACCGTATCGGCCGAGCTCCTGACCTTCGAAGGGGACGACGACGAGGACGGCGAGGTCGACGACCCTACGATCTATCGTGGCGATCGTCCGCAGAAGCCGTCGTCGTCGCGCCGCCTGTCGCCGACGCTGATGCGCATCTTTCAGCGCAAGCGCGAGCAGATCGGGCTGTCGATCGCTCAGGTCGCCAAGCTGAGCGGCATCGACGAGTCGGAGCTCATGCGCTTCGAGGGCACCAACGGCCAGCATCGACTGGTCTACGATCACGTGGTGCTGCTGGCGCGCGTGCTCGGCGTTCGCCCGCAGGACATGCCGGGGCTGCGCTCGCAAAAAGAGTCCAAGGATCCCGTCGGCGCGGCGCTCGGGGCGCTCACCGCGTCGCTGGTGCAGGGGCCGACGCTGACGTTCGAAGGCAAGTCGGGCGAGCGCTTCGGCGGCGATCTCGAGCGCATCGGCACGACGCCGCACCTGGCGATAAAGTTGGGCGACTCGTCGCTCGGCGAGGCGTGGCCGCGCGGCACGCTGCTCGCGTTCGTCGTCGACGCGGCGCCCAAACCGGGTGACGTGGTGCTGGTGCGCAACAAGCGCGGAAAACAGCTCGCGCTCCGTCGTGCGACCGGACAGGCGTGGGCGCCGCTGGCGCCGTGGCAGCCGTCGTATCCGACGGGCGGCGACTGGCAGCCGATCGCGCGCCTGCAAGCCCTCCTACCGCGCGCGTAGACCGGGTCTCACATGGCGACCATCTCCATCCTGGCGTACGGCTTCGCCTCGACGTTGAAGCTGCGCGACGTGGTGCCGCTCTTCGGCGCCGGCGAGGCGCGCGTGGAGAAGGATCGGCTCCTGGCGACCATGGGCGCGGATCGCTGGGCGCTGGCCTACGACTTCGGCTCGCTCGTCTTCGTCAACGTCTCGCCGGCCGAGTCGACGCGGCTCGTCGACGCGGTGGCGGCCAAGCTGACGGGCGAGCCGCATCCGCCGCTCACCGAGAGCTTCACCATCGAGGTCCAGCCCGACAAGCCCATGGAGGTGCGCTTCGATCGCGTCATCCTGCCGGAGCTGACCCTGGGCGCGGTCGAGATCGTGGCCGAGGTGATGGCGCAGTCGGTGGCGATGGACTACTACTCCGACGACGTCGACGAGATCGAGAAGGAGACCGATCGCATCGCCGCCGAGCTGCGCTCCGCCGGGCGCGTTCCCGGGCGGGTCAGGCCGACGCTGCAGTTCATCGGTCTGTGCATCGCCACGCGCAATGACATCATTTCGACGCTGGCGCTGTTTGACAAGCCGGACGCGACTTGGGAGAACGAGCAGCTCGACCGCCTATGGATAAGCCTGCGCAAGATGTTGGAGCTCGACGACCGCTATCGCGCGCTCGACGCGAAGCTGCGCATGTTCCAGGACAACCTGGTGCTGCTGGTCGAGCTGGCGCGCTCGCGCTCGACGCTGGTGCTGGAGTTTGCCGTGGCGATCTTGATCGCGGGCGAGATGGCGATCATGGTGTGGCAGATCCTGGCCAGCTCCGGACACTGAGATGATCGTCGACGTACTCATCCCGGCGCTCAACGAAGAAGAGTCGCTGCCGCTGGTGTTGAAGGCGATCCCGCGCGACCATGTCCGCTCGATCTATGTCATCGACAACGGCTCGTCGGACGCGACGGCCAAGGTGGCGCTGCAGGGCGGGGCGCAGCTCTTGTCGGAGTCGCAGCGCGGCTACGGCGCGGCCTGCCTGCGCGGGGTCATCGAGGTGACGGCGCTGGCGCGGCCGCCCGACGTGGTCGTGTTCCTCGACGGTGACTACGCCGACGAGCCTTCGGAGCTGCCGTGGCTGCTCGAGCCGGTGCGCGCCGGCACCGCCGACCTCGTGATCGGCTCGCGCACGCTCGGACAGGCGGAGGCGGGCGCGCTCGCCATTCAGCAGCGGGTCGGCAACCGCGTGGCCACGTCGATGATCCGCGCCATCTACGGGCAGCGCTACACCGACCTCGGTCCCTTTCGCGCGATTCGCCTGCCGGCGCTGGTGGCGCTCGGGATGAGCGACATGGGGTACGGCTGGACCGTCGAGATGCAGGTCAAGGCGGCGCGCGGCGGGCTGCGCATCGCCGAGGTCCCGGTCAGCTATCGCCGGCGCGTCGGCGGGCGCAGCAAGATCTCGTCGACGATCAAGGGGACCGTGGGCGCGACCTACAAGATCTTGTTCACCATCTTGCGCCACGCGACGTCGCGATGAGCACGATCGTCATCTTCGCGCGCGCGCCGCTGGTCGGCGAGGTCAAGACGCGCATCGGTCGCGTCATCGGCGCCGAGCAGGCGCTGGCGCTCTACGAGGCGTTCCTCGACGACACCTGCACGCTGACGCAGGGGCTGGGCGCGCGCCGGGTCCTGGCGGTGCACGGCGGGCTCGACCATCCGCACCTCGAGCGGTTGGCCAAGTCGCAGCGGCTCGAGCTCATCGAGCAGGGCGACGGCGATCTCGGTGCCAAGATGGCGCGCGCCATCGCCGCGCACGTCGAGCGCGGGCCGGTCATCATCGTCGGATCGGATGCGCCGAGCTTGCCGCGCGCGCACCTCCATCAGGCGCTCGACGCGCTCATGGAGTCCGACGTCGTGGTCGGCCCGTCGGAGGACGGCGGCTACTACGCCATCGGCGCGCGCACTCCGGTTCCCGGGCTCTTCGACGACATGCGCTGGTCGACGCCCGACGTCCTGCCGACGACGCTGGCGCGTCTGGCCGCGCGCACGGAGCTCGCGCACGTCGTGCTGCCGACCTGGTACGACGTCGATTCGGTCGAGGACCTGGCGCGCCTGCGCGTCCATCTCGGCGAGCTTCCCCCGTCGGTGGCGCCGGCAACCCGCCGCGTGTTAGGATCGACGGCGTGAGCTCCCCGAAGGACCCCAACCGTCCGACGCCCACCGGCATGTTCGAGCGCTTCGGCGAGAACTACACGGCCGGCACGGTGCTGTTTCGCGAGGGCGATCCGGGCAAGCACATGTACGTCATCCAGAGCGGCCGCATCGAGCTGACGCGGCGCGTGCGCGGCAAGGAGGCGCACCTGGCGACGCTGCCGGCGGGCGAGTTCTTCGGCGAGATGGCCATCATCAATAAGCATCCGCGCTCGGCCACCGCGACGGCGCTCGAGGATTCGCACCTGCTCGTCCTCGACGCGCGCACGTTCGAGGCGATGATCCGCGGCAACGCCGAGATCGCGATCCGCATGATCAAGAAGCTGGCGGCGCGGCTGGCGCAGGCCAACTCGCAGGTCGAGACGCTGCTCAAGCAGGATCTCAACCATCGCATCGTCCATCAACTGCGCGTGCTCGCCGATTCGCGCGGGCAGTCGGACGGGCCGGGCGTGCGCATCGACATCTCGATCGACGAGCTGGCCGAGACCGTCGCTGCGACGCCGAAGGATGTCGTCGACGGGCTCGAGAGGCTGGAGAAGGCGCGGCTCATCGACAAGCAGCCGGGCTCGATCTTCATCGCCGAAGTGGGCAAGCTCGCCGAGTTTCTGGAGTTCCTCGAGATGAAAGAGCGGTTCGGGAGCTAGTCATGGCCGCGTGGTGGTCCAAGCAGCGCAAGAAGATGAAGCCCGAGGTCGCGGCCAAGACCAAGCGGTCGGTGCCGTCGGGGCTGTTCCAGAAGTGCGACGAGTGCGGCGCGACGGTGCCGTCGGAGCAGGTCAAAGAGGCGTTGTGGTGCTGCCCGCAGTGCGGCCACCACTTCGTCATGCCGACCGCCGAGCGCATCAAGATTACCGTCGACGAAGGCAGCTTCGTCGAGGCCGACGTCAACATCCAGCCCGAGGATCCGCTCGAGTTTCGCGACTCCAAGCGCTACGCCGATCGCCTGCGCTCGGCGCAGAAGCAGGTGGGCGTGGCCGATGCGTTCCGCGAGGGGCGCGCCACGCTCGGTGGGCGGCCGGTGTCGATCGGCTTCTTCGTGTTCGAGTTCATGGGCGGCTCGATGGGCTCGGTCGTCGGCGAAAAGATCACGCGCCTCTTCGAGCGCGCGCTGGCCGATCGCGTGCCGGCCATCATCTTGAACGCGTCGGGCGGCGCGCGCATGCAGGAGGGCATCCTGTCGCTCATGCAGATGGCCAAGACCACGGCGGCGCTGGCGCGCTTGAAGGAAGCGGGGCTGCCGTACGTGAGCGTGCTGCTCCATCCGACGACGGGCGGCGTGGCGGCGTCGTTCGCCATGCTGGGTGACGTCATCGTCGCCGAGCCCAAGGCGCTCATCGGCTTCGCCGGGCCGCGCGTCATCGAGCAGACCATCCGGCAGAAGCTGCCCGAGGGCTTTCAGCGCTCCGAGTTCCTGTTGCAACATGGCATGGTCGACGCCATCGTCAGCCGCCACGACATGAAGGACACGCTGTCGCGGCTGGTCTCGCTGCTCGGCCCCGAAAAGCAACGCGCGCGCGCATGACCTATCTGGAGATGCTGCGGCGCTTGCAGGCGCTGCAGCGGTTCGGCATGCGCCCGGGGCTGGAGGCGGTGCGTGCGCTGCTCCATGCCGTCGGCGATCCGCACGAGCGGCTCGCGGTCGTCCACCTCGCCGGGACCAACGGCAAGGGCTCGACGGCGGCGATGATCGAAGCGGGGCTGCGGGCGAGCGGGCGGCGCACGGGGCTGTATACGTCGCCGCATCTGTCGCGCTTCACCGAGCGCATCCGCGTGGACGGCGAGGAGCTGGCGGGCGAGCGCGCGGCGGCGCTGGCCGAGCGGCTGTTTGCCGTCCCTGGCGAGTTCACGTTCTTCGAGATCGCGACGGTGATGGCGCTGCTCGCGTTCGCCGAGGAGGGCGTCGAGGTCGCGGTGCTCGAGGCCGGGATGGGCGGGCGGCTCGATGCCACCAACGTCATCGCGCGGCCGCTGGCCACGATCGTGACGAGCATCGGACGCGATCACATGGAGGTGCTCGGCGATACCGTCGAGGCCATTGCGCGGGAGAAGGCGGGGATCTTCAAGGCGGGCGTGCCGGCGTTGTGGGCCTGCGACGAGGCGGGGCCGGCGGCGGTGCTCGAGGCCGAGATCTTGCGGGTGGGCGCGCGCGGCGAGCGCTTCGGGCGCGACTTCGACGACGCGGCGCTGCCGCCGCTGGCGCTCCGCGGAGCGCATCAGCGACGGAACGGCGCCCTGGCGCGGCGGGCGCTCGAGCTCCTCGGCGTCGGCCAGGGCGCGATCGCCACCGCGCTGGCGACGGTGCGCTGGCCGGGGCGGCTCGAGCGGCTCACGCCGTCGGTGCTGGTCGACGCCGCGCACAACGAAGAGGGCGCGCGCGCGCTGGCGGCGGCCTGGCCCGAGGGCGAGTGGACGCTCATCCTCGGCCTCGTCGGTGACAAGGATGCGCGCGCCATCGTGGCGGCGCTGGCGCCGCGCGCGTCGCGGGTGATCGTGACCGCGCCGCCGTCGTCGCGGGCGCTCGCCCCGGCGGCGCTGGCGACGCTGGTGCCGGGCGCCGAGAGCGCGCCCGATCTGGCGGCGGCGCTGGCGCTGGCGGGCGCCGATCGGACGGTCATCGCGGGCTCGATTTTCCTCGTCGGCGAAGCGCGCCGCCTCGTCCTCGGAGACGCGGCGGACCCGACGCCGGTGCAGGATCCCGTCGGGCAAAAGTTGTAGCGCCGACGGCGCGCGCGTATCCTCGAACCATGCGCCGGCTCGTGTACGCCTGCCTCATGCTCGCCTCGACCAGCGCGCTCGCGCAGCAGGCGGATGACGAAGAGAGACCGCCGATCGCGAACGACGCGGCGAAGCGGCCGGCCAAGGGCGCCATGCCGGCGAGCAAGGCCGACAGCGAGGGCAGCGTCGAAGAGCACGGCAACCTCGACGTGAGCGGCAAGGGCAACGCCGAGGGCGCCTACAAGGGTGTGGCACCGGGCGCGCAGGCGCTGCCGCCGCATCCGCCGCGCCTGCCGCTCAAGAAGGGTCCGCAGCGGATGACCTGGCCTGGATTTCAGGTCAAGGACGGCGTCCCGACGGTCTTCCTCGAGCTGACCGCCGCGCCCGAGTACCACGTCGCCGATGGACCGGGCGAGGTGGTCGTGACCTTGAAGAACACCATCGTCCCCTTGCGCAACAATCGCCGCGCCCTCGACGTCACCGCGTTCGAGACGGGCGTCAAGGAAGTCTCGACGGCGTCGCGCGGCAAGGACGTGCGCGTGACCATCAAGACCCGCGGCGGCGAGCGCCCGCAGCATCACGAGCGGGTCGAGGACGCGGCCGGCGGATTCCGCATGCTGGTCATCGAGCTTCCGACCAAGTAATCGAATTCGCGGCGGGGTACAATCGCGCCCATGCGGCCCCTCTTCGCGCTCGCGCTCCTCGCAGCTTCTACTCCCGCCGCGGCCAAGACCGTGGCCGCGCCGGCTCCGACGCCGCCAGCGACGGCACCGCAGCTCGGGCGAGTCACTTTCCCGGTGACCGGACCGGAGGTGGCGCAGAAACATTTTCAGCGCGGGCTCCTGGCGCTGCATTCGTTCTGGTACGAAGAGGCGCGCGACGAGTTCCAGGCCGCCACCAAGGCGGCGCCCGAGTTCGCGATGGGCTACTGGGGCGAGGCGCTCACCTACTATCATCCGATCTGGGAGCAGGAGGACGTCGTCAAATCGAAGGCGGCGCTCGACAAGCTGCCGGCGGCGCTCAACGTCACCGGTCGCGAGAAGATGTACATCGACGCCGCGCGGGAGCTCCTCGGCGAGGCGCCGCGCGAGGCGCGCTGGAAGCGCTACGCCGACGCCATGCGCGCGCTGCACGTGCGCTATCCCGACGACGACGAGGCGGCGACGCTGTACGCGGTGGCGCTGCTCGGCTCGGTCGGACGCAAGACGCCGGGGTTCAAGCTGCAGGCGGAAGCGGGCGCCATCGGGCTCGAGGTGCTGTCGCGCAATCCCGACCATCCGGGCGCGGCGCACTACATCATCCACGCGTTCGACGATCCCGACCACGCAGTGCTGGCGCTGCCGGCGGCGCGGCGCTACGCGCAGATCGCGCCCGAAGCGCACCACGCGCGCCACATGCCGTCGCACATCTTCGTGCAGCTCGGGATGTGGAACGAAGCGGCCGCGTCGAACGAGTCGTCGTGGGCGGCGTCGGACGCGTGGGTCAAGCGCAAGGGCGGCGACGTGACCTTTCACGACTATCACAGCCTCCAGTGGCTGCAGAAGATCGCCATCGAGCAGGGGCGTTACAAGCGCGCCGACGAGGTGCTGGCGCTCGCCAAGTCCGATCTCGACAACGCCAAGAACCAGCGCGCCATGGTGCGGCTGACCTACGCGTCCCTCGCGGTCGACAACGCGGTCAGCACCGACGCCATCGAGCGGGTCGAGGCGCTGCTGGCGCCGCTGGCCAAGCCGGAGCCGCCCTCGACGGAGACGTCGGCCGTGGGCGGCTGCCACTCGCCGGCAGAGGTCGCGTCCGCGCAGCGGATCGCGCGCCTCGAGCAGGGCGTGCACGCCTACGCGCGCGGGCTCCTGGCGCTGGCGAAGAAGGATCTCGAGGGCGTGAACAAGGCGGCCGCGACGCTGGCCGACATTCAGACCAAGATTCCCGACGCCGCCTGGCGCGACGGGCTGCGCCAGTCGGAGCTGGAGCTGCGCGGGCGGCGCGCGGCGCAGCTCGGCAAAGTCGAGGACGCGCTGACCAAGCTGCGCGCGTCGGTGCAGCTCGAGGAGCGAGAGCCGCCGTCGGGGCCGGTCTACGGCGTGACCGCGCGCGAGCGGCTGGGCGAGGTGCTGCTGGCCAACCGGCGCGCGCCGGAGGCGCTGGCCACGTTCCGGCGGGCGCTCGAGCTGCATCCGCGGCGGGCACGCGTGCTCCTGTGGGCGTCGAAGGCGGCGGCTCAGGCGGGAGACGCGGCGGCGGCGGCGGCGTATCGCGCCGAGCTAGGGCAGGTTTGGGCCGGCGGCGACGAGGCCCAGCGCCGGCTCGTCGACGCGAAGTAGCCGCCGCTCGAGGCGCGCGCGCAGCCACGCCTGGGCGCGCACCTCGAAGAGGTGGTGGATCGCGACCGACGCGGCGATGGTGATGGCGAGCGCGGCCGCGGTGAAGGCAAACCCGCCCGCCCCATAGCGTCGGCCGGTGGCGACCGCCATCCATTGCATCAGCGGCACCTGCAGGATGTAGAGCACGTAGCTGGCGTCGCCGACGGTGGTGAGCGGGCGGACCGAGAGCGCGCGGTGGAGCGGGCCGACGCCGAGCATCAGGCCCCAGACGATGAGGCCGTAGAGCGGCAGGAGCGCGCCGTTGTGCAGGAGCGTGTAGGGGATGCGATCCCCGCACACGAGGACGCCGACGGTGGCGAGCGCGCCGCTGCCGAGCAGGAGCGTTGCCCAGCGGCGGCCGCGATGCGCGTCGGGGACGCGTAGCCACAGCGCGCCCAGCGCCATGCCGAAGAGGAGCTCGGGCCAGCGTGTGTAGGGGGTGAACTTGAGCAGGCTGAGCCAGAAGCCCACCGATTCGACCTCGGCGTGGAAGCCGTCCGGCTGAAGCACGGTGTAGGCGATCGACATCGCCAGCGTCGCTGCCCACGCCAGCGCCAGGACCGCGACGAGCGCACGGCCGCGGCGCGCCACCAGGAGCGCGGCGACGGTAGGGAAGGCGAGATAGAACCAGAGCTCGACGCTGACGCACCACGAAGGCACGTTCCACGAGGTGACGAGGCGTGGGACCCAGACGTGGGTCATCGTCGCCTGCGCCGCGAAGGTCGCGAGCTTGTAGCGCACCGTCGCGTCGCCGAAGGTGCCGGTCACGAAGCCCCAGTGACGCACCAGCGCGAACGGGATCATCAGCACCAGCGCCAGCAAGTAGCAGGGATAGAGGCGCGCGAGGCGCTGCACGAAAAAGGCGCGCTGGCCGACCCGCCCGTCGGCGAGGCGCTGGCCATAGGCCTGCATCAGCACGAAGCCCGAGAGCATGAGGAAGAACGAGGTGGCGACGTAGCCGTTGGCCCGCAGCGTCTGCGCCCAGCCCGGTGCGTGCGCGTAGAGCGGCGCGCCGAAGTGGAGCGCCAGGATGTAGAGGCCGGCAATGGCGCGGGCGCCGGTCAGGGCGGCGACGCGCGTGCGCTTCTGAGCCACACCGGGGTTGTGTACACCCGAGCGTGTAGGTTCAAGCGACGGTTAGAACATCTCGCGGGTCGAGGTCGTCGTCGAGCCGAACCACGACAGGTTGGAGGCCGGCACCGGCTCCAGGGCGAAGTCGAGGACCCACAGGAGACGAAGGTTACGATTGCGACCCTGGCGCGAATAGCCGAAGAGCCCCTCGAGGAAATACCACTCGAGATCCTGCTTGCGCGGGCGGCCGACGGCGAGGAGCGGGAAGACCTGCAGGTACCAGGCGCCCTTGCGCTCGCCGATGCCCTTCTTGTAATAGACGAACGGCGCCAGCGTGTGGATGAAGTCGGAGCGCTTCCAGTGCGCGCCGAGCGGGAAGAAGACGGTCGTGCGCGACTCGCCGCGCTTGAAGTCCCACACCAGCGGCGCGACCACGGTGGTCGAATTCTGGCCGCCGAAGTGCCACACCAGCGGGAAGACGACGGCGTCGCCGCCGCGGCTGCGATCGTCGTAGCTGCGCCACCAGGTCAGGACCGGCGGGATGGTGATGCTGGTGTTGTGCTCGAGCTCGCTACGGTTGCGAACGAACAGCGGCAGGAACGCGGTGGTGCGCGACTCGTGGAAGCGGTTGACGTCGAAGAAGAGCGGCAGGCCGAGCGTCGTCGTCGACTCGACGCCGTGGTAGCGCCAGACCAGCGGCGAGTACGCCTGCAGCTCGCGGCCGTCGCCGCGGCGCAGGTCGAGGTAGAGCGGCAGGAGGAAGCTGGTGCGCCCGCCGGTGATCGGGTTCTTGCTGTGATAGAAAATCGGGAAGATCGCCGTCGCGGTGCGCTCGGCGTCGTGGCGATAGTAGAACGGGCCCAGGTAGAGTTGCTTGCCGCCGAAGTACGACGAGTAGCCGCCGAGGAGCGTGGCGAAGGTCGACCCGTCCTTGCGGTTGGCCGCGTAGAAGAGCGGGAAGACGCCGGCGCGCCAGGTGCCGTCGCCGTGGGTGGCGGCCATGACGAGCGGGAAGAGGCCGAAGCGCACGCCGCCCGCGCCGTTCTTGCCGCCGTAGAAGGGGCCGAGCGCGTTGACCGAGGTGCCCTTGGCCGAGTCGGACTGGCGATAGAAGATCGGCGAGATGAACTTCGACGACGTGCCGCGGCGCCAGGCGAAGGCGAGCGGGATGAGCCCGCTCGAGTAGCCGTCGGGCTGCGTGAAGTGGAAGAAGGCGCCGGCCCAGAAGTGCGAGGTGCCGCTGAACTGGTTCTTGTCGGCGAAGACGCCCGGCATGCCGAACCACTGCGACGATTTGCCGTCGCGGCCGACCTTCTTGCCGTAGGCGAAGAGCGGGAAGAGGCCGGCGCCGCGGCCGCCGTCGGCGCGCGCGCGATACCAGATGGGGCCGGCGAGCGTGGTCTTCGCCGTGGTGTTGTAGGTGTGGATGAAGAGCGGGAAGACGCCGTCCCAGCCGTGGTCGGGCGCGCGGCCGCGGAAGTAGAGCGGGAAGATGGCGGTGTCGGTCTCGTCGCCGTCGCGCACGCGCCAGAGGAAGGGGAAGAGCACCTTGACCGAGTAGCGCGGCGAGTCGTGGATGGTGAGGAGCGGGAACAGCATGCTGGTGCGCGAGTGGGTGCGCGCGTTCGATTGGTGCACGAAGGGGCCGACCACCGTCGTCGAGACGCCGTTCTGTTTGCGCCAGCCGCCGAGCAGCCAGACGCCGAGGCCGCGCGTGGGCGAGTGGCGGACGTAGAAAATGGGGAAGAGCGCGTCGGAGCGCTGGTCACCGTCGCGGCCGTGATAGTAGGGGCCGATGACGAGGCGCTCGGTCTGTTTGGCGTCGTCGCGGAAGTGCCAGATCAGCGGGAAGACGACCTGGTGCGAGGTTTTGTCGGTGCGACCGAAGAAGGCGAGCGGGGCGAAGCCGCCGGCCCAGCCGTGATCGTCGTGGGCGACGTAGACCGGGCCGACCACGTTGGTCGAGCCGTGCTCGTCGCCCTTGTGGAAGAAGAGCGGCGGGATGAAGGCGTAGCTCTTCTTGCCGTGGCGGCCGGCGAAGGCGAGCGGTACGAGGCCGCCGTCGCCGCCGTCGGGCGTGTTGCGGAAGAAGAGTGGACCGATGGCGGTGGTCGAGACGCCGGTGCGATCGTCGGAGAAGCGGGCGAAGAGCGGCAGCACCATCGCGTGGTGCTTGGTGCCGCTGCGGCCGAACATCGCGACGGGCGCGAGGCCGGCGCCCCAGCCGCCGCCGTCGTTCGACGACGACCAGCCGTAGATCGGGCCGACGAAGGCGCCGGCGGCGCCGCGGTGATGGTGAACGCCGGCGATGGGGAAGAGGAAGTGGGTCGTGGCGTCGCGGGCGCGGTCGTGGAAGCGCCAGTAGATCGGCACCAGCGCCGTGGTCGAGCCGTTGGGATCGCTCGCCGAGATGAGCGGGCCGGCGATGAGGCCGCGCGAGCCGTCGTCCTTGACGTGCCAGCGCGTGAAGAGCGGCGGCACCACGTCGACGGTGCGCTTGTTGTCGGAGCGGTGGAAGATGATCGGGGCGTAGACGAGGAACTGGCGCAGGCCCGTGTCGTCGTCGCGCTCCCAGGAGGCGAGGATCGAGATCAGGCGCTGCTTGCGGCCGCGGCGCTCGGACTCGAGATCGAAGAGCGGCAGGACGAGCATGTGCTCGTAGCCGGCCTTCTCGTCGCGTACCTGCCAGATGATCGGGAAGATGACGCCGCTGTCGTGGCCGTCGCGGGTGCGCTTGAACCAGAGCAGCGGACCGACGAGCGTGCGCGCCTCGAGCGTCTCATGCTCGAAGAAGATGGGGAACAGGACGCGCCAGGTGTCGTCGCCGTGGCGGCGGTAGTAGCCGACGAGGCCGAGGACCACCTCGGTGATGTCGTTGTTGTCGTCGCGCGAGCCGCCCGACAGGAGCAGCGGGGCGACGAAGAGGCCCTTGCCTTCGCGCTTCTGCCACCAGAAGAGCGGCACGATGGCGGCCTGACCGCCCGACGGCTTGTACTTCGCCATGAAGACGAACGGCCAGATGCGGAACTCCGAGCCCTTGGGCGACTGCTTGAACGAGCTGAACAGCCATGGGATGACCGTCGTCGTCGAGCCTTCGTTGTAGTCGCGGCCGCGGCCGAAGAGCGGGAACTGGACGCGGGTGTCGTGCTTGTTGTCCCAGGTATGGAAGTAGAGTAGCGGGACGATGTGGCGGTAGCCGGAGTCGCCCGGCTGGTGGAAGTAGAACGGGATGACGTTGCGGCGGCGCGGCAGCGCGGTGCAGACGTTGGTGATCGAGCAGATGCTGCCGAGCGCGCATTCGCGGTCGTCGCCGCAGGCCTGGCCGACCGCCTTGCCCGTCTTGTCGTCGGCGGCGCGCGCGTCTCCGCTCGCGGCGAGGAGAAGGCCGGCTGCGACTGCGACGGACGCGAGCGCGCGAATCATCTAGGCGTGGGGCTGGTCGATGCCTACGGGGTGAGCTTCCATTCGCCGTTTTCGAGGACCATGCGCACGTCGGCGGTTTCGACTTCTTCGCCCTTGCTGCGTTGGACCTTGAGCGTGGCGTTGCTGCCCGTGATCTTGGAGGACTTGATCTCGAGCTTGGTGCCCGAGATCTCGCTCTGCATCTTCTTGCGCTGCTCCTCACTGGTGCGACCGAGCTCCGCCGACATCACGCCCTGGTACATGAGCGCGTAGCAGTCGATGAGCTTATTGATGTCGCTCTTGGTGAGCGCGTCCTTGTAACGCTGGAAGGTCTTCTCGGGGGTCGAGAACTCGGCGCGCGCGGGCGGCAGCTTGAAGGTGATGTTCTTGATCTTCGCCGTCGGCAGCTCGACCTTCTGGCCGTCGGAGGTCTCGACCGAGAAGGTGCCGTCGTAGTAGTGGACGATCTTGCCGGAAACCTGCGTGTTGTCGATGAGCTGGATGACTTCGGCGCGGGCCGGATTGGCGAGCGCGAACAAAGTTGCTGCGGCGGTGAGCGTGAAGCGCAACTGCATGGGTTCCCCTTGGAAGCGCACCCGTTTACCTCGCCCCGAGCGACGGTGTCAAGGTCGGACGCCGATCTAAGGAGAGCGGTTGCCCGCGAAGAGGCAGGCCGGTCGCTTCACCGGCCCACCTTCAGAGGTCAGGCGGCGGGCGTCGAGCCGGCGGCGGACACGGGCAGCCAGTCGAAGCCGCTGCGGAGCGCGGCGTGGCCACCGGACTCGAGGATGCGGCCGTGGGCGACGATGACGCGGTCGAAGTCGCTGGTGAGGACGGCGTCGACCGAGCGGCGGACGGCGGCGCGATCCTTGGCGAGCGAGCGGCAGATGCGCGTGGGGCCGAAGCGATCGAAGCCGCCGTTGACCCGCATGAAGAGGCGGGTGAACCACGGAGCGGGCATGCGGACGTTGAAGACCAGGTCGGTGACGACGAGGGTGCGAGACGGGCCGTGGACGAACACCGTCTCCTGCAGCTTCGGCATCCCGCCGATGGCAATGGCGTGCAGGTCGCTGCCGGTGACCGCCTCCGGGGGGCCGTCGATTGTCAGTGTCGGCTGTTTTCGCGCCAAGGCGGCCGGCGCGTAGAGCTTGGCGGCCAAGAAGTGCTGGCGGGCGGCGGCGAGATGCATGTGGTGCATGAGGTTTGGCGCGACCAGCGCGCGCACCGGGCCGAGCGCCGCCAGGGCCGCGACGTCATCGTCGCTGAGCGGACCCGGCGAGATCAGCGCCACCGAGCCGTCGCCGCGCCGCACGACGGTGGAGCGGCCGCCGAGGGCCAGGCCGCCGACGCGCAAAGGGAAGTCCAGCGTCCATAAATTGGCGTCGAGTTGTTGCAGGCTCATGGAGAGATGGTAAGGTTACCTGACTAATTAGTCAAGGTGGTTTACCAATGGCGGATGATGGGCGACGGCGGGCGACCTTGATCAGGCGGCTTTCGTCGCGGAAGCAGATCAGTGTCGGGCAGCTCCTGTTCAAGGCGGCGCGCCTGTTTCACGAGCGCGCGATGGCGCGGGTGCAGGCGCGCGTTCCCGAGGCCAAGCACGCGCACGCCAACCTCCTGCCGTACATCGATCTCGACGGCACGCGGCAGACCGAGATCGCGCGCCGGGCCGGCATCTCCAAGCAGGCGGTCGGTCAGCTCGTCGACGAGATGGTGGCGCACGGGATGTTGCGGCGCGATCCCGACCCGAAGGACGGCCGTGCTCAGCTGGTTCGCTTCACCGACGACGGGATCGAGCAGATGCTCCACGGCATCGACGTCCTCGACGAGATCGAGCTGGAGCTGGGTGGCGAGGTCGGCGCCATGACGCTCGAGCGCATCAAGCGCGGGCTCGTCAAGCTCTTGCCTGCCCTCGAGCGGCTCGAGCCATGAACGACGAGCTGCGCCGCCTCTTCGAGGCCGACCAAGGCGATCGTGAGAGCGACGCGCTGTCGGGCTTCCGGACCGATCCCGACGCGGCCATGGCCGTCTTCGAGCGCGATCGCGCGCGTCGAGTGCGCGTGGCCGAGATCCTCGACGCCGGCGGCGCCGAAACCGCCGACGATTACTACTGGGCGGCGATGGTCTTCCAGCACGGTCAGGAGATCGCGAGCCCCCGTCGCGCGTACGAGCTGGCGCTGCGCGCGCTCTCGATCGATCCCGCGCACGAAAAGGCGCGTTGGTTGGCGGCGGCGGCGATGGATCGGGAGCTCGTTCGGCGCGGCCAACTGCAGCGCTACGGCACCCAGTTCTTCGTCGACGACGAGGGACGCTGGTCGCTCTCGCCCTTCGATCCCGCGGTCACCGACGAGGAGCGCGCCCGCTGGAACGTGCGGCCGCTGGCCGAAGCGCTGCGCCTCGTGGACGAGAACAATCGGAAGAAGTGACGGCTGCTAGACGCCGCCGAGCGGATCTTCGTCGCTGGCCGAGTCGTCGCTGTCGCCACGATCGGTGACGCCGGCCTCGGCGGCGTGCTCTTCCATCCACTTCCACAAGAGCGGGAGCGCGCGCTCGAGACGCACGCCGCGGCGACGGTCGTACGCCTCCGACAGGAGGTGCCACGCCTGGTCGCTGTCGCCGAGCTTCCAGTGCGCCCACGACGACAGCCCGAGCAGCGCCGCGGCGCCCGTGATCTTGAGCGCCGCGATCGCGCACTGGTGCAGCTGGTCCGGATCGAGCCGATGCTCGCCCTCGCCGAGACAGACGTAGAGCTCGGCGCCCCAGTGCTGCATCCTGAGGTAGTCGCCCTCGGGAACCTTGCCCTGCTTCTGATCGAGCCGCTGCCGCGCCTCGCCCACGCGCCCGAGGTTCACCAGCGTGAAGATCTCGGTGTACTCGACGATCTGTCGCATCGGCGAGCGCGCGTTCGACTTCGCGTACAGCGTCATCGCCGCCCGCTGATGCGCCAGCGCCTCTTCGAAGTTACCGCGCCGGTTGTAGACCGCGCCCAGGTTCTGCTCCGCGAGCGCCGCCACGTGACGCGGGCAGCGCCACGACGAGAGCACCTTGCGCAAGAGCGCCTCGGCCTCGTCGAGCTGATCGTGCACCAGGAGGACGGTCGCCTTGTTGAGCAGCCGCGACCGCCGGAGGTGCCAGCCGAAGTAGGCCGCGAAGGCCGCCCCGACGCCGACACCCGGCACCCCGAGCAGCGCGCCGTACATCACCGTCACCCCACCGACGATCGCCGCCGCCGCGCCGTAGGACGCCGCCTGCAGCGCCTTGTAGCGCGCCGGCGAGCGCACCTGCCCGGTCCGATCGACATGCACGAACGTCTTCGGTGCCGCGTCCTCGAGGCTGTCGGCGAGCTGCATCGGCGGCGCGGAGATCGCCTGCGCCTTCTTGACGAGCGCGTCGTCGGGACGCTTGACGAGCTTATTGTCGGGGCGGTCAGCCATCAGCATCAATACAAGATTACAATCCGGGAGCCGGGAATCTTCCCGTGAGCTCGCGGACCTCGCCTGCAATCTTCTCCAGCGCCGCATCGTCGGCGGTGCGCGCCGCCTGCACGCCGCGGTCGAGCCACGCGCCGATCTGCCGCATCTCGGCCGGCCCCATGCCGCGCGACGTCACCGCCGGCGTTCCGAGCCGGATGCCCGACGGATCGAACGGCTTGCGCGGATCGAACGGCACGCTGTTGTAATTCAGCACCAACCCCGCCTTGTCGAGCGCCTGCGCCGCTTTCTTTCCCGGCACTTCCTTGTTCGTCAGGTCGACGAGGATGAGGTGGTTGTCGGTGCCGCCCGACACCAGATCGTACCCGCGCGCGCTCAGCTCGGTCGCGAGCGCCTGCGCGTTCTCGACGATGGCGTGCGCGTACTTCTTGAACGCGTCGGTCGACGCCTCCTTCAGCGCCACCGCGATGCCGGCCGTCGTCTGGTTGTGCGGCCCGCCCTGCAGCCCCGGGAACACCGCCTTGTCGATGGCGCCCGCGTGCTGCCCCTTGCACATCAGCATGCCGCCGCGCGGCCCGCGCAGCGTCTTGTGCGTCGTGGTCGAGATGATGTCGGCGTGCGCCGACGCCGACGGATGCGCTCCACCGGCGATGAGCCCGGCGATGTGCGCGATGTCGGCGACGAGGATGGCGCCCACTTCCTTGGCGATGTCGGCGAACGCGGCGAAGTCGATCGTCCGCGGAATCGCCGTGCCGCCGCACCACAGGAGCTTCGGCTTCTCCTTCTTGGCCAGCTCGCGAACCTCGTCGAGATCGACCCGGCCGGTCTCCTTGCGCACGCCATACGCCACCGAGCGGAAGTACTTGCCGGTGATGCTGACGCTCCAGCCGTGCGTGAGGTGCCCGCCCGCCGGCAGCCCCATACCCATGATGGTGTCGCCCGGCTGACAAAACGCGAGATAGACGGCCAGGTTCGCCGGCGATCCGGAGTAGGGCTGCACGTTGGCGTGATCGACCGCGAACAGCGCCTTGGCGCGCGCGATCGCGAGCGCCTCGATCGGGTCGATGTTCTGCTGCCCTTCGTAGTAGCGCTTGCCCGGATAGCCTTCGGAATACTTGTTCTGCAACACCGTGCCGCTCGCCTCGAGCACCGCCGCCGACGTGTAATTCTCCGACGGGATGAGGCGGATCTTTTCGCGCTGGCGCTTCTCTTCCGCTTCGATGAGGCGCGCGATCTCGGGATCGACTTCGGTGAGGGCTTTGTGCATGCTCGGGTTGTAGCACACGGGAGGGCGAGATGGGTCTCCGCCGGCGCAGCGTAAAAGAGGAAGTGGAACAGCGGCCGAGGGCTGTCACTCCGTGATGCGCGCCGTCACGCTCGCCATCGTCATCCTCGTCGCTGCCGGCGTCGCCGGGGGCTGCGGCGGCTGGTCCGCCAAGCGCGCAGTCCTGCGCGCCAACCTGGAGCTCTACGACGGCATCCGCGGTCGCGACGCCGGCAAGCTGCGCAACGTCCTCGCCGCCGATTTTCGCTGGCACGCGCCCGACGGAAAGTCACGCACGCGCGACGAGTGGATCTCGGGAATCGAGGCCACGCCGGGCCAGATGCTCTCGGTCACCGGCCTGCGTTTGACCACCGAGATGCGCGGCGCGCGCATCACCCTGTGCGGCGTGCAGCGCGCCGTCCTCAAGCTCGACGGCAAGGATCTGATCGACGACGGGCCCTTCTGCGACGACTGGGAGCGCCGCGACGGACGCTGGCAGATCGTCGAAGCCTACGTTCCGACCTTCTGACGCGGCTTCTTCGCCGGCGGTGGCGGCGGTTGAACGTCGTGTCGATCGATGGCCCGCTTGATGGCGCGCAAGACGACCGTGCGACGCAGGTGCAGATCTTCCCACGAGTACAGCCGCTCGAGGGTGACGCGCGAAAGATCGCGCAACAGCCGCATCGCATCGCGCGCCGGTAGGCCTTCGTAGCCCTCTACCGGAGGCCCGTCGTCGTCGGTGTGCACCAGCCTACGTGCTAGGCACGCCACCGTCGCCGTCAATGTGCTAGCGTCGGCGCGATGTCGCATTCGCCGTCGCTCGCCGAATTCCGCGCCGCCGCGTCTAACGGAAACCTGGTACCGGTGTGGCGCGAGATTGTGCTCGACGGTGATACGCCGGTCTCCGCCTACGCCAAGCTGGGGCGGCGGCCGTACTCGTTCTTGCTCGAGTCGGTCGTCGGCGGCGAGAAGTGGGCCGCCTACAGCTTCATCGGCGTCGGCGCGCGCGCGGTCCTGACGGCGCGCGGCGGCCGCTACGAGGTCGTGCGCTACGACGTCGAGGGCGGCGGCGCACCGTCGCGCTACGAAGGGCCGCTTCCCGACGCCGATCCGACGCGCGTGCTGGCGTCGCTCATCGGCTCCTTTCGGCCGGTGCCGTCACCGTCGTTGCCGCGCTTCTTCGGCGGCGCGGTCGGCTGGCTCGGCTACGACGTGGTGCGCGCCTTCGAGCGCATCGCCAGCCGCGCGCCCGATGAGCTCGGCATCCCCGAGGCCTGCTTCGTCATCACCGACACGCTGGTCATCTTCGACAACCTGCGCCAGACGGTGAAGGTGGTCGCCAACGCCGTCGTCGACTCGCCGGCCGACGCCGAGCGCGCCTGGTCGGCCGCCTGCGCGCGGGTCGACGCCGTGGTCACGACGCTCGAGGGACCATCGCCGCGGCTGCGCCCGCTCGATCCGCTCGCCGCCCGCGTCGACGACGCGCCCTTGAAGTCGAACACCACGCGCGAGGCCTACAAGGCCGCCGTCGTGCAAGCCAAGGAATTCATCCTCGCCGGCGACGTCTTTCAAGTCGTCGTGTCGCAGCGCTTCGAAGCGCCGCGCGCGGCCGCCGATCCCTTCGACGTCTATCGCGCGCTGCGCGTCGTCAATCCCTCGCCCTACATGTTTCAGCTCGACTACGGCGAGATCCAGGTGACCGGCGCCTCGCCCGAGGTGCTCGTGCGCGTCGACGGCGAGCCCGGCGCGGCCAAGACCGTGACGGTGCGGCCCATCGCCGGCACCCGCCCGCGCGGCAAGACGCCCGACGAAGACCAGCGCCTCGAGGCGGAGCTGCGCGCCGATCCGAAGGAGCGCGCCGAGCATGTGATGCTCATCGATCTCGGGCGCAACGACGTCGGACGCGTGTCGCGCATCGGCTCGGTGCGCGTCGACGAGAACATGATCGTCGAGCGCTACTCGCACGTCATGCACCTGACCTCGTCGGTGTCGGGTGAGGTCGCCGACGGGCGCGGCGCGCTCGATGTGCTGCGCGCCTGCTTTCCCGCCGGCACGCTCACGGGCGCTCCCAAGATTCGCGCCATGCAG
The DNA here is from genome assembly GCA_028287105.1 of Myxococcales bacterium. Classification (GTDB taxonomy): domain Bacteria; phylum Myxococcota_A; class Polyangia; order Palsa-1104; family Palsa-1104; genus JAQBQH01. The sequence continues at coordinate 32,660 of JAQBQH010000337.1, read as the reverse complement.
ATCATCGAGGAGCTCGAGCCGGCGCGGCGCGGCGTCTACGGCGGCGCGGTCGGCTATGTCAGCTTCACCGGCAACCTCGACATGTCGATCGCCATCCGCACGCTGGTCACCAAGGGCGACACCGTCTATCTGCAGGCCGGCGCCGGCATCGTCGCCGACAGCGATCCCGACGCCGAATACGAAGAGACGCTGGCCAAGGCGCGCGCGGTCGTTCGCGCACTGGCCATGGCGCGCCCGACGCGCGACAATATATAGAGACCGGATATAGAGACCGACGTGCTGCTGCTCATCGACAACTACGACTCGTTCACCTACAACCTGGCTCAATATCTCGGCGAGCTGGGGGCCGAGGTGCGCGTCGAGCGCAATGACGCGCTCACCGTCGACGCAGTAGCCGCGCTGAACCCGCGCCGCATCGTCATCTCGCCCGGCCCTTGCACCCCGAACGAAGCGGGCATCTCGCTGGAGCTCATCCGCCGGCTGGCTGGCCACATCCCGATCCTGGGTGTCTGCCTCGGCCATCAAGCCATCGGCCAGGCGTTCGGCGGCAAGGTCGTGCGCGCGCCGAAGGTCATGCACGGAAAGACGTCGCCGATCGAGCATGACGGAAGCGGCCTCTTTCAGGGCATCGCCTCGCCGATGCAGGCCACGCGCTATCACTCGCTGGTCGTCGAGCCGGGCTCCCTGCCCGCGTCGCTCGTCGCCAACGCGCACACCGCCGAGGGCGAGATCATGGCGCTGCGGCACCAGACGCTGCCGGTGTGGGGCGTGCAATTCCATCCGGAGTCGATCCTCACCACCGACGGCAAGCGGCTCCTGGCGAATTTTCTCGAGATGTCCTGATGGAGCTCGTCGCCGCCATCGCGCGCGTCTGTGCGCTGAAGGATCTGACCGCCGACGAAATGGCGGCCGCGGTGGGGAGCATCATGGACGGCGCGGCGTCGCCGGCGCAGATTGGCGCACTGCTGGTGGCGCTGCGCATGAAGGGCGAGACCGTCGACGAAGTGGTCGGCGCGGCGACGGCGATGCGCGCGCGGGCCACCAAGCTGCGCGTCCCCGCCGGGGTGCTCGTCGACACCTGCGGCACGGGCGGCGACGGGCGCGGCACGATCAACGTCTCGACGGTGGCGGCGCTGGTGGTCGCGGCGGCCGGCGTGCGGGTCGCCAAGCACGGCAACCGCGCGCAGTCGTCGAAGTCGGGATCGGCCGATGTGCTCGAGGCGCTCGGCGTCGACGTCGCGGCGCCCGTCGAGGTGGTCGAGCGCTGCCTCGAAGAGGTGGGCATCGGGTTTCTGTTCGCGCCCGCGTTTCATGGCGCGACCCGGCACGTGGCGGCGGCGCGCAAGGAGATCGGCGTCCGCACGCTGTTCAACCTGCTCGGGCCGCTGACCAATCCGGCAGGCGCGAAGCATCAGCTCATCGGCGTCTACGACCTCGGGGTCCTCGAGCCCATGGCGCATGCGCTCGGGCGGCTCGGCTCGGAGCACGCGCTGGTGGTGCACGGCGACGGGCTCGACGAGTTCGCCACCGACGGCGTGACCGACGTGGCGGAGCTGCGCGGCGGCGAGGTCAAACGCTATCAGCTGCGCCCGCGCGACTTCGGCCTCGAGAACGAAGATCCGAGCGGGCTGGCCGGCGGCGACGCCGAGCACAACGCGGGGGCGGCGCGCGCAATACTGGGCGGCGCGCGCGGGGCCGGTCGCAGCGCGGTGGTGATGAGCGCGGCGGCGGCGCTGTATGCGGCCGGAAGGAGCGGGTTGCGCGACGGTGCGCGCCTCGCAGAAGAGACCATCGATGGTGGCGCGGCAACCGCGCTGCTCGAGCGGTTGTGCGCCTGCTCGCGGAGGCGCTCGTGAACACGATAGCGGAGGTGTCTGAATGATCCTCGACCAGATCGTCGCCGAGAAGCGACGCGAGCAGAAACGTCGTTTTCCCGTCGCCATGGATGAGCTGTGGGCGCGCATCGAGGGGCTCGCGCCGGCACGGCCGTTCGCGGCGTCGCTGCGCCAGCCAAACGTGCCGCAAAAGCCCGGCGCGCTGCGCGTCATCGCCGAGTTCAAGCGGCGCTCTCCGTCGGCGGGCGACATCCGCCTCGACGCCGACGTGGCCACGGTTGGGCGCGCCTACGAGAAGGCCGGCGCGGCGGCGATGTCGATCCTCACCGACGCCAAGTTCTTCGGCGGCTCGATGGACGACCTGAAGCGCGTGCGCGGCGCCGCCCGGCTGCCGCTCTTGCGCAAGGACTTCCTGCTCGACGAGCGCGACCTCATCGACGCGCGTCTCGCTGGCGCCGACGCGGTGCTGCTGATCGTGCGGATCCTCGACGCGCGCACGCTGTCGGCGCTCCTGCGCAACGCGCGCGAATGCGGCCTGGCCGCGCTGGTCGAGGCGCACAGCGATGCCGAGATCGAGGCCGCGCTGGCGGCGGGCGCCGAGATCATCGGGGTCAACCACCGCGATCTCGACACGCTGGCCGTCGATCTGACGCTCTCGGCGCGCGCGCGCAGCCTGGCGCCCGAGGCCATCCTCGTCGCCGAGAGCGGCATCCAGACCCGCGCCCACATCGCGCTCATGCGCGAGCACCAGGTCGACGCCATCCTCGTCGGTGAATCGCTCATGCGCGCGTCCGATCCGGCCGCGGCGCTGCAGGCGCTCATCGCGTGAAGACGTTCGTCAAGATCTGCGGCGTCACCACGCTCGACGACGCGCTCGCCTGCGTCGACGCCGGCGCCGATGCCATCGGGTTCAATTTCTGGCCCGAGTCCAAGCGCCACGTCGCGGTGGGCACCGCGGCCACCATCGCCAAGCGGCTGCCTCCGAACCTGCGCACGTTCGGCGTCTTCGTCAATCCCGCCGCCGACGAGATCGACCGCGCCTTCGCCTCGGGCGCCATCGATCTGGTGCAGCTTCACGGCGACGAGAGCCCCGAGTTCTGCCAGCGCTTCGCCGGCCGCTACGTCAAGGCGCTGCGCCTGCGCGACCCCGCGTCGCTGGCCCAGCTCGTCGCCTATCCGTGCGATCTGGTCCTCGTCGACGCCGACACGGCCGGCTACGGCGGCTCGGGCCAGCGCGCCGACGTCACGCTCGCCGCCGAGGCCGCCCGCTCGCGCCGCGTGATCCTGGCCGGCGGGCTGACGCCCGAGAACGTGACGGAGGCGATTCGCCAGGTGCGCCCCTATGGCGTCGACGTGGCGGGCGGCGTGGAGCGCGAGCCGGGCGTCAAAGATTGGATCAAGGTGGCGGCGTTCGTCAGCGCGGCCAAGCGAGCGGAGCAACCATGAGCGAACAGGCAGGACACTTCGGACCCTTTGGCGGACGCTACGTCGCCGAGACGCTGATTCCCGCGCTCGACGAGCTGGACGCCGCCTGGCGCGCCGCTCAGGTCGATCCGGAGTTCGTCGCCGAGCTGGATGGGCTGCTCACCAATTACGTCAATCGCCCGTCACGCCTGACGCTCGCCGATCAGCTCTCGCGCGCCGTCGATGGTGGCAAGGGCATCCGCATCTACTTGAAGCGCGAGGATCTCAACCACACCGGCGCGCACAAGATCAACAACTGCATCGGCCAGGCGCTCTTGGCCCGCCGCATGGGCAAGCGCCGGATCATCGCCGAGACCGGCGCCGGCCAGCACGGCGTGGCCACGGCTACCGTCGCTGCCAAGTTCGGCTTCGAGTGCGAGGTCTACATGGGCGCCGAGGACATCGAGCGCCAGAAGCTCAACGTCTTTCGCATGCGCCTCCTCGGCGCCAAGGTGTGCTCGGTCGAGTCGGGCACCCGCACCCTCAAGGACGCGATGAACGAGGCGCTGCGCGACTGGGTCACGCACGTGCGCGACACGCACTACATCATCGGCTCGGTCGCCGGCCCGCATCCCTATCCGACGATGGTGCGCGATCTGCAGGCGGTCATCGGCAAGGAGGCGCGCGCGCAGCTGCTCGAGCGCGAAGGGCGCCTGCCCGACGCGGCGGTCGCGTGCGTCGGCGGCGGCTCGAACGCGATGGGCCTGTTCCACGCGTTTGTCCCCGACGCGGCCGTGCAGCTGCACGGCGTCGAGGCGGCAGGGGAGGGCATCGCGACCGGCCGTCACGCCGCGACGCTGTCCGAAGGGCGCATCGGCGTGCTGCACGGCTCGAAGTCGTTCGTGCTCACCGACGACGACGGCCAGATCCTGCCGGCGCATTCGATCTCGGCGGGCCTCGACTATCCCGGCGTCGGTCCCGAGCACTCGTGGCTCAAGCAGTCGGGCCGCGCGACCTACGCGGCCATCACCGACAAGGAGGCGCTCGGCGCGCTGCAGCTCCTGGCGCGCACCGAGGGGATCTTGTGCGCGCTCGAGACGGCGCACGCCATCGCCTATCTGCCGCGGCTGTGCGAGACGCTGCGCCCCGAGGCGGTCGTGGTCGTCGCGCTCTCCGGACGCGGCGACAAGGACATGTCCACCGTCGCCCAGGCGCTCGGAGTCGAGTCGTGACCTTCCAGGCCAATCGCATCGTCCGCCGCTTCTCGGAGCTGCGCCTGAAGAAGGAGAAGGGCCTCATCATCTACATCACCGCCGGCGATCCGACGCTCGCCGAGACGCCCGGGCTGCTCGAGGAGATCGCGCGCGCCGGCGCCGACTTCATCGAGCTGGGCGTGCCGTGGAGCGATCCATCGGCCGACGGCGTCGTCATTCAGCACGCCATGGAGCGCGCGCTCTCGACGGGCGGCGCCGGCCACGGCACGCTCGGCAAGACCTTCGCGGCGGTGCAGGCGTTTCGCGCGCAGTCGCAGGTGCCGGTGGTGCTCTTCGGCTACTACAACCCGCTCTTTCAGCGCGGCCTACGGCGGGTGGTCGAGGAAGCGCGCGATGCCGGCGTCGACGGGATGCTGGTCGTCGATCTGCCGCCGGAGGAGTCGGGCGAGATCGACGATCTCCTGGCGCGCGCCAACCTGTCGCGCGTGCCGCTGCTCTCGCCGATGACCACGCCGGAGCGCGCGCGGATGATCGCCGAGCACGGCACCGGGTTCGCCTACTACGTCGCGGTCACCGGCGTCACCGGCGCCGGCCACCTCGACATCGCCGACGTCGGCCGTCGCGCCGCCGCGCTGCGCCCGTCGCTGGGCGCGCTGCCGCTGGCGGTGGGCTTCGGTGTGCGCGATCCCGAGAGCGCGCGGGCGCTGTCCGAGCACTGCGACGCCGTCGTCGTCGGCACCGCCATCGTGCAGGCCATCGCCGAGGCGCCCGACGCCGCCGCGCGCCGCAAGGTCGCCTTCGAGAAGGTCCGCGCGCTCAAGCAGGCGCTCACGCCGTCGTAGCCGCCGCTACGGCAGCGTCGTCGCTACTTCTTGGCGCCGAGCTTGCCGTAGAGGCCGGCCAGGCAGTCGCGCAGCTCGGGATCCTCGACGTCGCCGAGCGCGCGCGCGATCTCGGCGGTCAGCTCGTGCTGCACCTCCGGCGGCTCGGCGACCGCCCGCACCGGCGGCTCCCAGCCGACGACCTCGTCGAGCGGACCGACGTTGAAGCGGATCTCCTGCACGTCCTCGCCCCCCGGCGTGCGCTGCAGCTTGTCGAGGAGCTGCTGCTTCATGACGTGCAGATGCTGCGACCAGGCCGACGACTCGCAGCGCACGTAGAGGATCGATCCGCGCAGCCGCTCGGCGCGCGCATGGTCGGCGATGCGCCCGCCGGTCGCCACCGCAGTCGCGAAGGCATGCATCGCGCGATACGAGCGCGCGTTGTCGTCGAGCTTGAGCCAGCGGAACGTGATGTCCATGAGCTGGCTCGTCGGGCGCGGCTGCACCGACGGGCGGCCACCTTTTCGCCTGAGCCGCCGGACCTTCATCGCGCACGCAGCGCGAGCGGATGCGGCGTCTCGTCGCGCCGGACCACGTACCGCTGCTCGCTCTTGCCGCCGCCGACCATCTTGGCGCTGATGATGTAGTCGCCGGGGACCAGGCGCAAGGTCGCCGCGCCGCCCGCGACGATGGCGCTGCACACGGGCTTGCCGCCGTCATGCTTGCGCACGTCGATGCGGCCGGCTCCCAGCCCGCCGCCGCGCGCGAACGCCACCGCTTCGATGACCGCGCCGTCGATCGGGTCGCAGGCGACGTCGCGCCCGCCGAGCGCGAAGGTCTGCGGCTTGTTGCCGCCGACGACGAAGACGAGGCCGCGCTCGACCCGCCCTTTGACCTCGACGGTTTGCGGCGCCGCGCCGGCGACCGTCACCGTGTAGCTGCCGTCGAGGAGGCCGCTGGCGAGGTAGACCTCGCCCACGCGGCTCACCTTGATCTCGTTGGCCCCGCCGGTGACGGCGACGTCGCTCTCGCGCGGCTTGCCGGTCTGGTCGCGCACGTCGATCTTGATCGCGCCGCGCACGAAATCGGCGCGCACCACAGCCGGTGAAGCCGACAGCGTCGCCATCGCCGCGGCCCAGGCGAGCGCCGCGCGGGTCACGCCGAGCGGATGCGCCGGATGAGCTCGCGAATGCGGCGCGAGCCGCCGCCGTCGCGATAGATGAACTTGAGCCCGGTCGCGCTGGGCGTGTGATACGTGACGCGCGCGGTGATCGACATCGGCGCGGCGCCGCCAGGCGGCAACAGCTCGACGACCATCTCGGTGCCCATCGGCGGCTTGGTCAACGCCGACTTCAAGAGCGCGCCACCGACGGAGATCTCGGTCAGCTCGCCCACGATCTGCTCGGCCGAGCCGGGCAGGCGGAAGCGCACCGGCACCGCCACCGGAATGCGCGTGTGCTTGCGCTTGGGCGGCGTCACCTCGCCGGCGAGCGCGGCCAGGATGAAGCGGCGCTTCTCTTCCTCGTCGGCGGCGAACTCCACCGTCGCTCCGGCGCGCACCCGCAGGCGCGGCAGGGCGGGCCGCCAGGCCACGACGGTGCCGCGGATCAGGACCTTGTTGGGGAGCCCATCGCACACCAGCTCGACGATGACGTCCTCACTGGTGTCGAGCGGCGTCGTGGTGGCCACGAACAACGCGCCATGTGGGCGGTCGGCCTGGTAGGCCTCCATGAAGTCGTCCCGACCCCGGAACCGCGCCTTCAGAATCTGCATAACGGCTAGCGACGATAACATATTCACTCTGCGTCGCAACATCGAGTAGGCTGTCTCGCAATGGAGCGGGTCCTCGTCATCGTGCCCACCTACAACGAGCGCGAGAATCTCCCCGCGCTCGTCCGCGCGGTGCACGATCACCTTCCCGAGGCCGATCTCCTCGTCGTAGACGACAACTCCCCCGACGGTACGGGGCAGATGGCCGACGAGCTGGCCGCGACGGACGGCAAGCTGTCGGTCCTCCACCGCGCGGGCAAGCAGGGGCTCGGTACGGCCTATGTCGCGGGCTTCAAGTGGGCGCTCGAGCGCGACTACGCCTTCATCTTCGAGATGGACTGCGATTTCTCCCACGACCCGCAATACCTACCTCAGCTCCTCGCGCGAGCACGCTCGGGTGCCGACCTGGTGCTCGGCTCGCGCTACGTCGACGGTGGCGGTACGGTCAACTGGGGCCCGGTGCGCAAGTTCATCTCGCGCGGCGGCTCCTTCTATGCGCGCACCATCCTCGGCATCGGTGTCCGCGACGTGACCGGCGGCTTCAAATGCTTTCGGCGCCACCTCCTGGAGGCGCTCGACCTCGACAGCGTCAGCGCGCAGGGCTACGGCTTTCAGATCGAGATGACCTTTCGCACCATCAAGCAGGGCTTTCGCGTCGAAGAGGTGCCGATCGTCTTCGTCGACCGCCGCGTCGGTCAGTCGAAGATGTCGAAGAAGATCTTCCTCGAGGCGCTGACGCTGGTCTGGAAGCTGCGACTGGCAAGGGCCGGTGGCGTGGCGCGGAGCCTCGCCTGAGCCCGGCCGGCGCAGGCTCAGGCGTTGGCAAGGCGCTGGTCTGGATCGACGGCGCGGCGATCGACGCGGCCGAAGCGCGCGTCCCGGTCTTCGATCGCGGCTTTCTCTACGGCGACTCGGTCTACGAGGTGACGCGCGCCTTCTCGGGCATCGCCTTCGCGCTCGACGAGCACCTCGATCGCCTGGAGCGGTCGGCCGCCGGCCTCGCCATGCGCACGCCGCCGCGCGAGGAGATCCGCCGCGCCGTCGTCGACACCCTGCGCAAGAGCGAGCTGCCCGACGCCTACGTGCGCATCGTCGTGACCCGCGGCGCCGGCGAAATCGCGCTCGATCCGGCCGAGGCGGGCGAGCCGCGCCTCATCATCATCGTGCGCGCGCCCAAGCCGCCGTCGGCCGAGGCCTACCGCGACGGGGTCGAGGTCGCCATCGTCGGGCGGACCCGCTTTGCGCCGGGCGTGGCGACGTCGACGATCGATCCGCAGATCAAGAGCGGCAACTATCTCGGCAGCGTCATGGCGGTCGGCGAGGCGCGCAAGCGCGGCGCCTACGAAGCGATCCTGTGCGACAACGTCGGCCGCCTCAGCGAGGGCAGCTCGTCGAACTTCTTCGTCGTGCGCGGCCGCTGGGTCATGACGCCGCCGCTCTCGGTGGGCCTCCTCGAAGGCATCACGCGCCGCAAGGTGATGGAGATCCTGCACCGCGAGGGCATCCGCTGCGCCGAGCAGGCGCTGTGGCCCATCGATCTGCAGTCCGCCGACGAGGCGTTCCTGACCAGCTCGGTGCGCGGCGTGGTGCCGGTCTCGCGCGTCGACGGCAAGCCGCTCGGCGAGGGCAAGCCGGGCCCCATCACGCACAGGATCATGCAGGCGTACGACGCCCTGGTCCGCGAGGCGACGACACGCGCCTAGCATGGCTGGCCGCCACCGTTGCCGCGGCGCTCGGCGCCTACGTGGCGCTCTATGCGGCGGTGGTGTGGAGCTGGCATCCGCGCGCCGACGCGCGGGCCGAGACCGAGCCGCTCTCGATCTCCCGTCCGGCGTCGACGGCGGGCGAAGCGACGCTCCTCTTTGGCGGCGACACCGCCGTCACCGATCAGTCGCTCTCGACGGTGCTCGTCAAAGGGTACCTCTTCCCGTTCGGCTCGACCCTCGACCTCGTGCGCGAGGCGGACGTGGCGGTGGTCAACATCGAGGCGCCCGTCACCGACGGGGGCACCCGCTTCCCCGTCTACAAGGACTACGTCTATCGCTCGCCGGCGGCGTTCGCGTCGGGGCTGGCGCAGGCGGGCATCGACGTCGTGCAGCTGGCCAACAACCATGCGCTCGACTACGGCCGCGACGGCCTCGCCGAGACCGTCGCCAACCTCGGCCAGGCAGGGCTCGCCGTCATCGGCGCCGGCCGGGATGCCGCCGAGGCGCGCCGTGGCGTCGTCGTCGACGTCGGCGGCTTGCGCGTCGGCCTGCTGGCGTATTGCGAGCGCCAGTTCTTGTGGGACGTCTACGTCGGGCAGTTCGCGGGCGCCAATCGCGCCGGCGTCGCCATGGCCGCCGAGCCCGACCTCGCTCGCGACGTGGCGCGGCTGCGGGCGCGTGCCGACGTCGTCGTGGTCAGCTTCCACGTCGGCGACAACTACGCCCCCCCGACGGCGTCGGCCTGGCGTTGGGCCCGCCGCGCCATCGACGCGGGCGCCGATCTGGTCGTCGACCACCACCCCCACGTCGCGCATCCAGTCGGGCTGTACCGCGGGCGCGCCATCCTCTTCAGCCTCGGAAACTACGCCTTTGGCACCCCCGGCCGCTTCGAGATCGACCGGGGCGACGTCTTCAACGTCGGCCTCCTGGCGCGCGCGCACGCCCGAAAATGCCCGGGCGGCGGGGCCGCGCTCGATCGTCTGGAGCTTGTCCCGCTCGCGGTGCAGAATGAACGTGTGCACTTTCGCCCCGAGCCGCTCGCCGGCGTCGCGCTGATCGCCACGCTCGACCGCCTGCGCGAGCGCTCCCGCGCCTATGGCGCCGACCTGCAGAACGGCGTCCTCGTCCTTCCCGGCTGCGCGCGATGATCCCGAACTGGTTCCTCTACATGGCCGGCTTCTCGATGGTGCTGCTCGCCATCCTGCAGCTCATGCAGCGGCCGCGCAGAGAGGGCGACGGCCTCTACGCGCGCTTCGTCAACCTCGGGACGATCTGGTCGCTGGTCTGCTTCGCCGTCGGTGTGGGGCTGCTCCTGATGGCGCTCGGCTATTGGCAGGGTCCGCTCGGCCTCGGCACGCCGCCACCGCACAAAGTTCCGCGGTATCATTAGGCGGTGCGGCAAATGGTGCGAGGCGAGCTGTTGCGAGTGGCGCTGCTTCCGACGCTGATGATGGCCGGCGGCCTGGGCTGCATCGACACCAAGACCTGCCACAATCCGACGGCGTGGAAGCTATGCCCCGGCGAGAGCGCGCAGCCCGGCGGCGGCGGCGCTCCCCCGTCCATCGTCGAGCTGGCGCTCCCGACCTGCACCTATGCCGAGGATGCGACGGTGCTCGGCACGATGCGCGTCACCGATCCCGACGGCGACGCCGCGGTGGTGAAGGCCACGTTCTTCATCGGCGCACGCGTCAACGAGAGCGAGATCGCGCTGCCCGACTCGGGGCGCGCCGGCAACGAGTGGAGCGGTCCCCTCGGCGTCCAGATCATGTCGAACGGCGGCGCCGCGTCGGAAGGCACCCGCGACGTCAAGCTCAAGGTCACCGACCGCGCGGGCGCGCAGAGCGCTCCCTACTGCAACACGCTCACCGTCGTAAAGTAGCTACGGCGTCAAGTAGCTACTGCGTCGTCAGGCCGAACGGGATTTCTCCGGGGCTGACGACTGCTCCGCCCGAATCGGTGTTCGGGAAGAACACGAGCTGCGGGTAGGCGAGGCCGTCGATGGTGAGCGTGAACTCGACCGGCTCGAGGCTGACGCCGAAGTCGATGCCGTCGAGACCGCTCAAGGTGACCGCGTCGAAGTTGAACTGCTCGCCGCCGCCGCTGACCGGGCCGGGCGTCGAGAACAGATCGTTCGACTCGTCGGGGCAGACTCCGCCGCAGCCGGGATCGAAGACCGTGAAGCGGCCCGGCGTGTAGACCGTGCCTTTGAAGCTCGTGTACTGGACCGACGAGTCGCCCGTCCAGACCAGGCGGTAGCTGCCGCCGAGATTCGCGGTGATGCCGTAGCCTGCCTGCACGCCGGGCTGGATGATGGTGCCGTTGCCCGGCTTGATGCGGTAGGTGGGCGGGCCCTGCGGGTTCGGATTGGGATTCGGATTGGGGTTGGGGTTGCCGTTGGCGGGAACCACGACGCAACCGCCGGCGAGGATTGCAACGAAAGCTAGGATGTAGGTAGTGCGCATGCGACCTCCGGGACGATCATAGACCAGTCGGAGACCCCTGCCATCTGCAAAAGTTAAGTCGTGAGGGCGATCACGCCGCGGCGCGCAAGGGCTTTCCGCCGATGACGCGATCGTGGATGGCGCGCAGCGACGCCAACGACGAGCCGAGCCGGCGCGCTTCGATCTCGCGCACCGCCTCGACGAGGGCGCTGTTGACCGGCGTCGGCACGCCGAGGGCCGCGCCGCGCCGCACGATCTCGCCGTTGAGGAAGTCGATCTCCGGCGGGCGGCCACGCTCGAGCGCATAGAGCATCGACGACCGCAGCCGGCGGTACTTGAAGCCGACCGCGAGCAGCACCGAGTGCTTGTAGGCGAGCGCCGGCGAGCCGATGGTCATGCGGCGCTCCACCTCGCTGATGGCGATCTTGTCGATGTCGAGCGTGCCGCCGACCGGCTGGACGCGCACGCCGGCCGCCTGGGCGACGGCGGCGACCTCGGCGAAGACCTCCAGCGCGATGCGGCGAATGGGTCGATGCGAGAGCAGCTTGCCGAGCGGTACGCCGCCGATGGCGCCGAGCGTCGTGGTCACGCAGTTGATGGCCAGCTTCGACCAGCGCACACCGGCCAGATCGTCGACGATGACGCCAGGCGACGCCGACTCGGTGAGCTGCACGAGGCCGCTCGGGTCGGGCGACCCTGGCGTGGGGCGCCCGTAGGTGAGGACGCCCGTGGAGGTGCGCTTGTAGAGGCCGGGCTCGACCATGCTGGCGCCCCAGCCGACGACGCAGCCGACGACCCGCTCACCGACGATGGCGGCGGCGCGTTCTTCGGGCAGGCCGTTCTGACAGGTGACGACCGTGGCGCCGGGGGCGAGGCGATCGCGCGCCGCCTCGAGCGCAGTCTCCATCGTCGTCGACTGCGTGGCGACGATGGCGAGATCGAACGGCTCGGTCGACTCGCCGGCGTGCAGGAGCGGCGCGCGGCCCGTCGCCACCGACCACTCGCTGCCGTCGAGCTCACGGACGCGGTAGCCGTGCGCCACGAGCGCGTCGGCGATCTTCGGGTTGCCGACGACGGGCGTGACGTCGGCTCCGGCGCGCGTGAGATTCGCCGCCAACACCCCGCCGATTCCGCCACAGCCGATCACCGCAATTCGCATCCGAGGCCTCCGACGGGGAGAACATTATTCGGGACGACCGCCCGAATCAACACAAACGCGTATGCAAATGTGGTAAGAGCCCCCACCATGGAATTTGACCGGTCCATGGGGCGGTTTTCACTGGTTTGCCTCCTCCTGGGGGCAGTGGTTGGATGGTCCGGCTGCTCGCCGACGCAGATGCCGCTGCACCAGCCGGGTACCGACGTCGACTTCTCGACGGGCGGCATCGGCGGCAACGGCGGGGGTGGCGGCACCGATGACGGCGCCGACATGAGCGTTCTGGCCGTCGAGGACGGCGGCCACGCCTACGAGTTCGACCTCGCGTCGTCGAACACGATGTGCGTTCCGCCGCAGATGGGCAAACAGTGCGTGACGCCCATCGGCCCCAGCGCCGGCTGCAAGGGCGCCGAGGATTGCGGACCGAGCGGCCGCGGCAACGGCCTCGACGACAACTGCAACGGCACTGTCGACGAAGGGTGCCCATGCCAGCCCGGCTCCGTCGAGAAGTGCTTCCAGGGCCCGCCCGGCAAGCGCGGCGTCGGCGGCTGCACCGACGGCAGCACCACCTGCGAAGGGCTCGAGTTCGGCATGTGGGGTCCGTGCAAGGACTCGATCAGCCCGTCGGGCGAGAAGTGCGACAACCTCGACAACGACTGCAACGGCTGCAGCGACGACTCGCTCTGCTGCACCTCGGTGCTCGACTGCCCGGCGCCGGGCGATCCGCGCATCAAGCCGGTCAAGCCGTTCACCGATCTCGCCTTGAAGGGCGAGCTCTTCTTTTCGCAGCCGGCGACCTCGTGGAGCTGGAAGATCGAAGGCGGTCCCTGCGACAAGCTCTTCCTGACGTCGACGGGCACGCCGCCGGTGCAGAGCTTCACGCTGACCGGACCGACGATGAAGGACGCGACCGTCAAGTTCACGCTCTCGGGCGACTACACCGTGACGCTCACGGTCGTCGGCGCCGACGGCCAGACCTATACGTGCACCTGGGTGCAGCACGTCGAGGGCCCGGGGCTGCGTTTCGAGATGTGCTGGGACCACACCGACAAGGACGACATCGATCTCCACGTCCACAAGCCCGGCACGACGACCTCGTGGTTCCGCAACGGCGGCACCGACGCGAGCCCCGTCGACAACCCCGACGACTGCTACTACAAGAACTGTAAGGCGGACGAGTACACGTCGGGCACCCATCCCGCGCAGCCGAATTGGAGCTACGCGAGCTCCGCGATCGACGAGTGCAAGGGCGGACCCGACGGTGCAACCTGGCAAAGCGGCCTCATGGCCTGCCACAACCCGCGCCTCGACGTCGACAACACCGGCGGCCGCCTGGGCGTGCCCGAAAACATCAACATCGACAACCCGGCCGACGGACAGGTCTTCCGAACCGCGGTTCATTATTACCGCGGTGCCAGCGAGAACCATCCCATCGTCAACATCTATTGCGGTGGCACGTTGAAGTCGACGTTCGGGCAGGCGCCCAACACGTTGACGGGGTTCAACGGCAGCGTCACGGCCGGCTACAACAAGGGCTTTCTGTGGCGCGTCGCCGATGTGAAGGTGAACGTCGACGCGACCGGCATCGTCACCGGCTGCGACGTGACTGCGCTGCACCCGCCGGCCACGCCCAACGCCGGCTACTACGTCACCACCGACGACATGAAGTACTAGCGGCGGGTCAGCCGCGCGCGCGGGCGACGATCTCGGCGATGAGATCGGCCTGCCCGTCAGCGTGGTACGAGCTGCGCACCAGCGGCCCCGACTCGACGTGCATGATGCCGAACGCGAGCGCCTCGTCCTTGAGCTGCGCGAACTCGTCCGGCGTCACGTAGCGGTGCAGCGGCAGGTGGTTCTTCGACGGACGTAGATACTGGCCCAGCGTCACGATGTGCACGCCGAGCGCGGCCAGCTCCTCGAGCACCGCGCGCACCTCGTCGAGCTCCTCGCCGAGTCCGAGCATGAGGCCGGTCTTGACGATGGCGCCCATCTTGCGCGCGTGCGCCAGCACCGCGTAGCTGCGATCGTAGCGCGCCTGCACCCGCACCTGCCGCGACAGCCGCGGCACCGTCTCGAGATTGTGCGCGAACACGTCGGGCTTGGCGGCGAGGACGGTGTCGACGTCGCGGGTCTCGCCCTTGAAGTCGCCGGTCAGGACCTCGAGCGTCATGCCCGGGCAGGCGGCCTTGACCTGGCGGATCGTCTCCGCCCAGTGCGCGGCGCCACCGTCGGGGATGTCGTCGCGATCGACCGACGTGATGACGGTGTGCCGGAGCCCGAGCTTGCCGAGCGCCAGCCCCACGCGCCGCGGCTCGTCGGGATCCGCCGGCTCGGGCCGCCCGGTCGGCACGTCGCAGAACTGGCACGACCGCGTGCAGATGCCGCCGAGGATCATGATGGTCAGCGCGCGACGATCCCAGCACTCGCCGATGTTGGGGCACGACGCCGATTCGCAGACGGTGTGCAGCTTCAGCCCATGGACCAGCTCGCGCACGTCGAAGTAGTTCTCGCCCGACGGGATGCGCACCTTGATCCAATCGGGATGGCGCCGCCCCTTGGGCGGCTCGGGAGGAGCGTCGCCACCGTTGAGAACGGGAAGCTTTCGGAAGGTCGTGCGCACTTTTTTTATACCGATCTAAATGTAATGCGGCCTAGAGCAGCATGCCCATCGGTTTTTCGAGCAGCTTCACCACTTCGCCGAGAAGCTTGGCGCCCAGGACCCCGTCGACGACGCGGTGGTCGCACGACAAGGTGAGCGTCATGCGGCGCGCCACCTCGAGGACGTCGTGCCCATCGCGCGTCACCACGATCGGCCGCTTCTCGGTGGTGCCGACGGCGAGGATCACCGACTCGGGCGGATTGATGATGGCTACGAACTCGCGGACGCCGAACATGCCGAGGTTCGACACCGTCGCCGAGCCACCCGAGTACTCTTCGGGCTTGAGCTTCTTGGCGCGCGCGCGCTCGGCGAGCGAGCGGGTCTCGCGTGCCAGTGCGCCGATCGACTTGACGTCGGCGTCACGTACGACCGGCGTGATGAGCCCGTTGTCGGGCAGCGACACGGCCATGCCGATATGCACGCCGCCGTGGCGCAGGATCCCTTCGGCCGTCCACGAGACGTTCGCGTCGGGCATGCGCGCGAGCGCCATCGCCAGCGCCTTGATCACCAGATCGTTGATCGAGACCTTGACCGCGCCTTCGGTGCCGGTGCCGCTGTCGTTGAGCTGCTCGCGCATCTCGACGAGCCGGTCGACGGTGGCGTCGGCCGTGAGGTAGATGTGCGGGATCTCGCGCTTGGCCTCGATGAGGCGGCGCGCGATGGTCTTGCGCATCTGCGACGCCGGCACGAGCTGGTCCTCGCGCGACGGCACGTACGCGAGGGAGGAGGGCGCCGCTTCGCCATGCGCGGCCGCCTCGTCGATGTCGCGCTTGATGATGCGCCCGTGCGGGCCGGACCCGGAGAGGCGCTTCAGATCGACGCCCTTCTCGAGCGCCAGCTTGCGCGCGAACGGCGACGCCAACACCCGCCCATGCCCGTTGCCATTGGCCGGCTCCGCCTGCACGACGGAAAGAGCAGGCCTGGCGGCCGCCTGCTTGGACGCCGGTGCTGGCTTCGCGACGGGCACACTCTTCGCCGCCGCGCGCGTCGGATCGGGCGCCTTCGTGTCGCCCTGCTCGCGGTCGCCGGTCTCCGCCCGCACCGTCGCTGCCACCGGTGGCGCCGCCGGCTCGTCGGTCTTCTTCTGCGGCTGAGCGCCCTTCTGCCCAACCTCCTTCATCACGTCCGCCAGATCTTCGCCCGCCTCGCCGAGCACCGCGACCGGATCGCCGAGCTTGACGGTATCGCCCTCTTTGACGAGCAGCTTCAGGAGCACGCCCTCGTCCTCGAGCGGAAACTCCATGTTCGCCTTGTCGGTCTCGACCTCCGCGATCACGTCGCCGGGCTGGATCTTGTCGCCTTCCTTCTTGGTCCACTTCGCGAGCACGCCCTCTTCCATCGTCGGGGAGAGCTTGGGCATGGTGATGATCGAGGCCATGGCTATTCCACCTTCGATTGGGGCTTCGATTCGGGCTTCGATTCGGGCAGGTACATCACGCGCTTGACGGCAGCGATGATGCGCGGCACGTCCGGCGTGATCATCGCTTCGAGGTTGGCGGCATACGGCATCGGGATCTCCATGCGGTGGACGCGCTCGATGGGCGCATCGAGATCATCGAAGCAGTTGCGCTGCACGCGCGCCACGATCTCGGCGCCGACGTTGGAAAAGCCGTGCCCCTCCTCGACGACGACGCAGCGGTTGGTCTTGCGCACCGACTGATAGATCGTCTCGCCGTCGAGCGGCTTGATGGTGCGCGGATCGACGACCTCGACCGAGATGTTCTCCTTGGCGAGAACCTCGGCGGCCTCGAGCGCCACCGTCAGCATCTTCGACCAGCTCACGATGGTGCAGTCGGTGCCTTCGCGCTTCACGTCGGCCTTGCCGAGCGGCACGACGACGTCGCCGTCGGGCACTTCGCCCTGCACGCCGTAGAGCCGCTCGCCCTCGATGAAGATGACCGGGTCGTCGTCGCGGATGGCCATCTTGAGCAGGCCCTTGGCGTCGGCCGGCGTCGACGGCATGACCACCTTGAGCCCCGGCACGTTGGCGTACATGTACTCGAGCGCCTGCGAATGCTGCGCGCCCAATTGCCCGGCCGCGCCGCCCGGTCCGCGGAACACCACCGGCATCTTGAACTGGCCGCCCGACATGAGCCGGATCTTGGCCGCGTTGTTCACGATCTGATCGATGGCCACGAGCGAGAAGTTCCACGTCATGAGCTCGATGATTGGCCGCAGCCCCGTCATGGCCGCGCCGATGCCGACGCCGACGAAGCCGCACTCGGCGATGGGCGTGTCGATGACCCGCTTCTCGCCGAACTTCTGCAGCATGCCTTGCGACACTTTATAGGCGCCCTGGTAGTGGCCGACCTCTTCGCCCATGAGGAAGATGGAGTCGTCGCGCTCCATCTCCTCGCACATCGCCTGGTTGAGCGCTTCGCGGTAGCTCAGTCGAGCCATTACATTTTCCTCGGGTCGGTATTCGGGTCGGCGTACACCATGTTCCAGGCGGCCTCGGGGTCGGCGTCGGGGGATTGCTCGGCGAAGCGAACCGCCTCCTGCACCTCGGCCTTGATCGACGCTTCGAGCGAGACAATCTCGTCTTCCTTGACGGCGAAGTCCTTGAGCAGCCGCTCGCGCGCGGCCGGCAGGGCGTCGCGCTTCTTCCACTCTTCGATCTCGTCCTTGGTGCGGTAGTTGCCCGGATCGGACATCGAGTGGCCGCGGAAGCGGTAGGTGATGACCTCGACCAGCGTCGGCGTCTTGTCCTTGCGCGCGCGCGCGACGGCCTCGCCGATGCGCTCCTTGACGCGCAAGACGTCGTCGCCGTCGAAGCGATCGCGCGCCACCGCGTAGCCCGCGGCGCGCTCGGTCACGTCCGGCACGGCGAGCGTGCGATAGAGCGGAGTGCCCATCGAGTACTGGTTGTTCTCGCAGATGAAGACGATGGGCAGCTTCCACAGGCCGGCGAGCGAGATGCCCTCGTGAAACGCGCCTTGCGGCACCGAGCCGTCGCCGAAGAAGCAGAGCGTGACGTCGTCGTCGCCGCGATACTTCGACTGGAAGGCGACGCCGGCGGCGAGCGGCACGTGGCCACCGACGATGCCGTAGCCGCCGAGCATGCGGTTCTTGGCGTCGAAGAGGTGCATCGAGCCGCCCATCCCCTTGGAGGTGCCGGTGGCCTTTCCGTAGAGCTCCGCCAGGCAGCCCTTGGGGCTGCCGCCCTTGGCGATGTAGTGGCCGTGCTCGCGATAGGTGCCGACGACGTAGTCGGTCGGGCGCAAGGAAGCGATGGCGCCGACGCAGACGCCCTCTTGTCCGATTCCCAGATGGAGGAAGCCGCCGATCTTGCCCTGCGCGTACGCCTTGGCCGCGGCCTCTTCCACGCGGCGGATCGTCAGCATCTGCCGATAGAGCTCGAGCAGGAGCTGCCGCTCGGCGGTGGTTGTCTTTTCGTCTCGTTGTCGATTCACGGGGCGCAATATAGCGGCGAAACCCCGCGGGATCTAGGGAGGCTGCGTTAGAAGTCGCGGGGGTGTGAAACGAGGCGAACGGCGTGCAGTGGTCGGGCCGCTGTCGCGGCCGGGATTAACGAGCGCCCGTCGGAACGAGCGGGATTTCGCCGACGACGCGCGGGCGCGGATCGGTCGAGAACGAGATGCCACCGACGATGAGCGAGGCCGCGTTGATGATGCGCATGTCCTTGCCCGGATCGCGGAAGTCGACGAAGACCTCGTGGCCGCCGCCCGGCGGGATGTTGTAGGGCGTGTGCTGCGTGAAGGTGCCGACGGCGCGGCGCAGAACGCGGCCGTCGGGCAGACGGAGCGCGAAGCCGTCACGATCGACGATCATGAAGGCCTGGGACAGGTTCTGCACCCACAGCTTGACCTTGAAGATGCCCTCCGCGACGAAGGCGTCCTGAAAATTGACCTGCGTGCCCGACTGCAGTGCTGCATTCTGCCCGGCGAACCCGATCTTGTCCGGCAGGCTCGGTCCGCAGCCGAAGGCGGCGACGAACAGCGTACCTGCGCAGGCAGTGATCAGTGCTCCCCGTTTGGCATTCCACATAAGCTTCCTCCCTTAGTCTGACGGCCGTCTGACGAGGCTACAGAGATCCTCGTCCTACGAAAATGACCGAGCGCACAGTAGCGAGGAAACCCACCCACCGTCAAATCGGGCGAGGGAGCGGAAACAGGTTCAGCCGCGCGCTTCGAAGGCGCTGCGCGCCGCGAGCGCCAGCGGATCGCCGTGCGACCCGCCCTGGAGCTTGCGCGCATCGTCGACGTCGACGAGGCCGTCGATGACCGAGGCCGAGATGCGGTTGGCCAGCGTCGGCAGATGGCGCATGAAGCCGAGCGCCGTCGGATAGACGAGCGCGCGCTGCCCGCGCTCGAGCCCGCGGACGACCTTGCGCGAGAGCTCCGCGACGTTGCCGCGCGGCATCTTGCCGAGCACCTTGTCGGCGCCGGGAACGACGCCGAACTCGGCGAGCATGCCGGTGTCGACGGGGCCGGGCAGGACGCTGAACACGTTGACGCCCGAGCCGCGCAACTCGAGCCGCATCGTCTCCGAGCACAGCGACAGCGCCGCCTTCGATGACGAGTAGTGACCGGCGAGCGGCATCGGCGTGACCGCGCCGATCGACGCGACGTTGACGACTGCGCCGACGCCGCGCGTGCGCATCGCGGGGACCAGCGCGGCGATGAGCGCCAGCGCCGACCAGTAGTTGGTCTCGAACAGCTCGCGCGCCATCGCGTCGTCGCCGACCACGTGCTGCGCGCCGCCGATGCCGACGCCCGCGTTGTTGACGAGGATGTCGACCCGGCCGAGCGCCACCGTCGCGCGCGCCGCCAGATTGGCGGCCTGCCCGCGCTTCGAGAGATCCGCCGTCAGCACCACCGGCCGCGCGCCGCCCGCTTTCTCGATCTCGTCGGCGAGGCTGGCGAGCGGCTCGGCGCGTCGCGCGCTCACCGCGAGCAGCACGCCTTCCGCCGCCAGCGCCTTGGCCAACCCGCGTCCGATCCCACTCGACGCGCCCGTGACCAGCGCCGTCTTCCCCGTCAGCTGCAGCTTCATTGGTCGCTCCTTAGTGGATGCAGGCGTCAGTGCGAGTAGGCGTCGCCGTCGCTCTCGACGAACAGCGAGCAGTCGCTGACCTCGAGGACGCCGGGGATGCTCCAGCACTTGCCCTGCGGCGCCGCGTCGATGGTGACGTGAACGCCGAACTCGTAGCGCGTGGCGCGGATGTCGAGGTCGACCGGCTCGGACTCGGTTCCGCCGAGCGTGTAGAGCGAGCCGTCGTCGAGGATCATGGCCGCCTTGTAGGTGAGCGAGGTGTGGGCGCGCACGGTGACGGCGTTCTCGTCGCGCTGCACCATCGGCGCGTCGATGCGCCGCGTGATGTGCAGCTCCTGGTTGCGCAGGTTGACCCCCTGGGGCATCGACTCCGTGGCCGGCATGTTGGCGTCGGCGAGCTTGAACACCATCTCTTGCACGGTCGCCTTGTCCGCGAGCGTCGTGAAGTGCAGCGACGCGTCGCGAATCTGCAGCGTCGTGAGCGAGCCCGCCGGGTCGAGGACGCCCTTGCGATACATCGTCAGCATGCTCGCCGTTTGGGCGCCCGAGGTCTTGATGTCGGCCGGTCGATCGAGCGGCGCCAATCCCAGGTTTTCGCGCGTGCATCCACTGGCGGCGCCCATCACGAGCAGCGCCGCGAACATCATCTTGGTCCGTTTCATTTATGCAGCCTCCGAATATGCGAACTCGGTGAGCGGCGGGGCGCTACGGGACGAAAGCCCGTTGACGGCCTGCCAGAACCACTTCTCGACGGGGTTCACCGAAACCCAGCCGTGGTCGAACAGCCATTCCATGTTGGCGCGCCCGTTCTCGGCGAAGCAGCGCGCCTCCAGGTGTCGAAGCTCTTGCAACGTCGAGCGCTGCGTCGCCGCGTCGGGCGCATAGCGGCGCGCGATGGCGTGGCAGTACTTGAGGTGGCGCTCCTCGTCGTCGGCGATCTCGCGAATCGCATCCGCGGTTTCGGGGTCGACGGGGCGGAAGGCCAGCTCGAAGAGCGAAAACTGCACCAGCGCGCGCTCCTCGATGACCTGCAGCATGAGGTAGGCGTCCATCACGCCGCGGCGGTCGCGGATCGGATGCGAGAAGAAGTTGCCGACCGCCTGGTCGAGCCGATCGATGAGCTTCAAGTGCTGCGGCACCGGTCCAGGGTCGATGCCGGTGCGGGCGCGCGCGGCCAGGAACATCTGCTCGTGGCGGAGCTCGTCGTCGCGGTGCTTGGTGATCATCCGGGCCAGCGCCGGGTCGTCGACGTGCGCGAGGATGTGCTCGAAGAAACCGTTCTCTCCGTTGCCCTCGGCGTCGGCCGCCTGGTTGAGCACGTGTGCGCGTCCTTGCGGAGACGTGATCACGCGATCCATGAAGCGCATCGTCAGTCGGTCGCGAACGCTCATCGACTCTTCTCCAGTGACCAAGTGACCAAAATCGTATTTTGGTCATCGATGGTCAAAAAAAGGGACGGGCTAAGCACGGGGCTCCGATTTGACCGCAACGGGCTTGTCCGCAGTCGTCGCAGCATCGGTAGCGTGTGCTTGCAGCCCGGCCCGGATCCCGTTCATCAACAGGTCGAAGGCGGTGGTGAGGCGCTTGCGCAGGCGCTCCTCGCGGTTGGCGCCACGGTTGTGGAACACCTGGGTGGCGATGGCCATGTCCTCGAGAATCGAAGAGAGCTCCTCGACGTCGAGATCGTCGCGGAAGACACCCTGACGGATGCCCAGACGCACGATCTCCGCGCAGTTCTGGCGCCCGAGCGCGCGCAGCTCTTCGAGCCGCTCGCCCCATTCGGGCAGGATCAGTTGATGGTTGCCGAAGATGAGGTCGCGCACGAGCGGGCGCTCCTCGAGGTACTGCATGCCCGCCAGCGTCGCCTCGGCCAGGAGCTGGTCGGCCGGCTTCCGCGGGTCGATGAGCTTGGCGATCTCGGCGGTATAGGCGCGCACCTCGCGGTGGATCGCCTGATAGAAGAGGTCCTCTTTGGTGTCGGCCGCCAGATAGACGGTGCCCTTGGCGACCCCGGCGTCCTTGGCGATCTGATCGACGGACGTCTTCTTGAACCCGAAGCGGGCGAACGCGCGAACTGCCGCGCTCAAGATGCACTCTTTCTTCTCCCGCTCCATTCGACTGACCAGAATCTAAATCCGGTCAATGTTGAAGTCAACGGGTTTTTTTCCGTTGGCACGCGATGCGCAATCTTTCGAACCGAGGCCAATTTTGGACCCTGATTGGAAAGCCGAAGGCTCACCAGTGGTTGCCCCGGGGCGTCGTGAGGAAGTCACGCGTCTCGAGGCGGTCCGGCGGCTGGCCGATCTCCTTCCCCACCCGATGCGGCTGATGCGTGGCCGCATCCTTACTGAGCACGAGGTCGCGCCGGCGCCGCTGTTCAGCTCATCGGC
Source organism: Myxococcales bacterium (assembly GCA_028287105.1). Lineage (GTDB taxonomy): Bacteria > Myxococcota_A > Polyangia > Palsa-1104 > Palsa-1104 > JAQBQH01. The sequence goes on along the minus strand of JAQBQH010000337.1, from coordinate 10,248 downwards.
CACGATGCTCGATTGCCTGGAGTACGGCTGAGCCATGCTACGTCCCGACCCGTTTGCGGCGATCGCCGCCGAAGAAGAGTTCGCCGCTGCTGCCTGCGCGGCCGTGGCGCCCTGGGTGCCCTCCATCGAGGCCGACCTGCACGCGCTGGCGGCGACGCATCTGCAGGCGTCGACCCGATTGGCCGCGCGTCCCCGTCGCTGGCTCAAGCTCTTGACGAGCCTGCGCGCCTCTCTGGCCGCAGTCATCGGCACCGAGCTGGGCGCGCTCATGTGGCTGCGGAAGCAGGAGCAGCGGCTCATCGATCGTTACGTGGACGTCGAGGGCTCGCTGTCGCTCACTGCCGAGGAGCGGTCGCGTCTGCGGCAGGGGATGGTGCCGGCCGCGTTCGAGCGGTTCCAGCGCGTCGATCAGTGGATCATGCTGCGCGAGGAGCAGGGCGTGTACGCGTAGCTGGATCGATCGCGTTCTCCGATTCGCCCGCGTCGGGGGCGACCGGCGCGGCGCTCTCGACGTCGACGGCCGATGGCGGCGCGAAGCCCAGCTCGGCGGCGAGCGCCTCCAACTCCGGCGGCCGCGGCGTCGTCTCGGCGAGCAGCTCCCACAGCTGCTCTTGGGCGCGCGGCGACACCGCTTCGATCCCCAGCTGACGCCCCAGGCTCAAGAGCGCGATTGCCTCCGAGATGCGCTCCGGCGTCGGCTTCGTCCGCAAGCTGGCCAGCCCGTCGCACAGCATCTCGGAAAAGGCGCGCTGCGCGCCGGCGCGCGGCAGCGTCAGCCCGCGCTCGCGCGCATCGTCGGCCATCCGGACGGCGCGACGGTAGCGCGCGGGATCGCGCGAGCGACGCTGGCGCGCGATCTCGGTCTCGAAGCGATTGCCCAGCACCGACTCGGCCGCCTGCTTGAGCGGCTCGGGGATCGGCAGCCCCGCGTCGCGCAGCACGTGCATCGTGTGGCGGTGGTTGTCGTAGAGCCGCGCGTACTCCTCGGCCACGCCCTTCAACAGATCGCCGTAGACCTCGCGCAGGACGCGGTGGCGCTCCTCGAGCAGGAGATCGCGCATCGTGTATTCGGCGGGGCCGAAGCCGCGCTCGATCGCGCGCAGAAGACCGGCGATCGACTGCCCCGGCCATAGCTGCCAGATCGCCTCGGTGATCTCCCGATGCGCGGCGGTCGCCGGCGCCACCGCGCAGCAGACGTCGGCGGCGCCCACGTGCAAGACGGCGTAGGAGAGCTCGTGGGTCTCGCCCGTGGGCACCCAGCGCAGCTGGATGCGACCGGTGTTGAGCCCGAAGCGCGCGTCGCCGGCGCGACGCTCGGCGAAGCGCTCCAACTGATAGTCGCCGTAGCGCAGCTCGCGCGCGCGCGGCACGAACAGCGACAAGATTGCTTCCTGCGCGGCGAGCCGCTCGTGGGCGACGCGCGTCGGTATGACGAGGCGGCGGTAGACCTCGGCGCCGTTGCCGAATTCGGCGAGGTTCGACGGTGCCTCCTGCAGCAGCTCCAGAAACGGCGCTTCGAGATCTTCGCCCGAGAGCAGGCGATGGAGCTCGAGCGCGCGATTGGCGTAGCGCAGGATCTGCGTGCCTTCGAGCCCCGAGATCTCGTCGAAGAACCAGCCGCACGAGGTGTACATGAGCTGCGCGTAGCGCTGCAGCTCGCAGAGGCGCAGGAGCTCCTGCCGCTCGTGGCCGTCGAGCCGCCGCGAGGCGTGCGCCTCGATGAAGCGGTGCTGGCTGGCTTCGCTCTCCCAGGCGGAGACGTAGGCGTCGCGCGCGGCCCAGACGTCGCGCACCAGCGGCTGCGCCTTGGCCTCGTAGACGACGGCGGCGCGGTCGCGCAGCAGATCGAGCGCGCGGCGCAGCGGGGCGCGCCACTTCTGGTGAAAGCCCACCGTCCCGGCCGAGCAGCCGCAGTCGCGGCTCCAGCGGCCGACGCCGTGCGCGCAGCTCCACGCGGTGCCTTCGCCGTCGGGCCCCGACTTGAGGCGCGCCTCGGCGACGGGCGGATGCTCGGCCAGATAGGCCGCGTAGTTGGTGAGGGTAAAGCCGCGCCTGGGCGCCTCGACGTTGAGCGCGTAGGCCAGCGTGCGCTCGCCCCAGCGCGTGTGGTGGCCGTACGATTCCCCGTCGGTGGCGACATGGATCAGCTGATCGCGATTGCGCCCGGGGACGAGCGCCGAGGCGAAGCGATCGACGAACGCCGAGGCGGAGGACAAGAGGCCCCCGAAGCCGATGGCGCTCGAGATGGGGCCGTCGTAGAAGAGGACGTCGAGGTGGCGCCCGCCGCCGGCGTCGAGGCGATAGGGCTGCGTGGGATCGATGGAGCCGGTGGAGACGTCGAACCAGGCGCCGCCGTCGCGCGCTTCGTCGGCCTGATGCGGCGAGAGGATCACGAACTTCAGCCCCTCGTCGACGAGCGCCTCGACGGTGCTCTGGCAGATGGCGGTCTCGGGCAGCCACATCGACTCGGCACGGCGGCCGAACCGGCGCTCGAAGTCCTGCAGCCCCCAGCGGATCTGCGTGCGCCGATCGCGCTCGTTGCACAGCGGCAGGATGGCGTGGTTGTAGGCCTGGGCGATGGCGTTGCCGAACCCGAGCCGCGCACGCGAGCGAGCGTCGGCGTCGAGGATGCGGCGGTAGGTCTCGGGGGCGTGCACCTCCAGCCACGACAAGAGCGTCGCGCCGAAGTTGAACGACATGAGCTCGTAGTTGTTGACGATGCTGACGATGCGCCCGGTGTCGTCGAGGACGCGCGCGAACGCGTTGGGCGTGTAGCACTCGGCGGCGATGCGCTCGTTCCAGTCGTGGTACGGGCGGGCGGAGTCCTGGCGCTCGACGATGCCGAGCCACGGGTTGTCGCGCGGCGGCTGATAGAAGTGCCCGTGCACGACGAGGAACGGTCGCGACATTGCCCACGTAATAGGCGCAAAATTCGTGCTATCAAGTGCGCGCTAGACGGAGCCAGTGATGAAGGTTGAATTGATCAAGGAGTACCGCTTCGAAGCGGCGCACATGCTGCCCAACGTGCCCGAGGCCCACAAGTGCCGGCGGCTGCACGGGCACAGCTTCAAGTTCGAGATCCACGTCGTCGGCCCCGTCGACGACAAGAGCGGCTGGCTCATCGACTATGGCGTCCTCGACGACGTGGTCAACCCGCTCGTGGCGCGTCTCGACCACTACTACATGAACGACATCGAAGGGCTCGAGAACCCGACGTCCGAGGTCACGGCCAAATGGCTGTTCGATCGGATCAAGAGCCAGATGCCGGAGCTCGTCGCCATCACGTTCCACGAGACCTGCGACGCGCGATGCATCTACCGCGGCGACTAGCGGTCTTTCTGGCGGACCCGATGGCGCCCTATGCGGTGGCGCTGGCGGCGCAGCTCATCTTCCTCGGCTACATGAAGGACGACGCGTATATCGAGTACCGATATGCGACCAACGCGGCGCACGGTCACGGGCTGACCTTCAACGTCGGCGATGCGCCGGTCGAGGGCTTCACCAGCTTTCTGTGGACCGTGTTCTTGATCGTCCCGGCGTGGCTGCATCTGCCCATGCTGGCGTTCGCGAAATTGGCGGGCGCGGCGGCGCTCGTGGGCTGCATCGTGGTGACGGCGCGGCTCGTCGGTGCGCGCGGCGGCGACGAGCGGGCGGTGCAGGTCGCGCGCTGGCTGGTGGCGACCAACGCCTCGCTGCTCGTGTGGGCGCAGTCGGGCATGGAGACCGTGCAGACCGCGTTCGTCGTGGTCGCGGCGGTCTACTTCCTGGAGCTGCGGCGCCACTGGCCGGCGATGCTGCTGGCGGCGGCGGCGGCGCTCCTCCGGCCCGAGTGTCACCTCGTCCTCTTCCTCGTTGGTGCGGTAGTGGTGTGGCGGCGCGCGCCCTTGCCGGTGCTCGTGGCGCTGCTTGCCGTCGGTGCGGTGCACTACTGGCGCTGGCGCTACTTCGGCGGGCTCCTGCCGAACACGGCGCTCGTCAAGAGCGGGCGGCTCATCTGGCGGCACGGCCTCCGGCAGCTCGGCGAGCTCATGGTCTCGTCGCTGGCCGGGATCTGCATCGCGCTGACCATCGTCGAAGCGTGGCGCAAGCGCGACGCGGTGGCCGTCATCTCGGCGGCGGCGGTGCTGCTGTTCTGCGTGTATCTCGTCCGCATCGGCAAAGACGAGATGTTCCTGATGCGGCTCTTCATCCCGGTCTGGCCGCTGGCGCTGGCCATGGCGGCCGAGCGGCTGGCGCGCGGCTGGCGATTTCTGCCGGTGGCGGTCTGCATCGCCGGGATCTTGTGGCTGGGCCCGCGGCTGCCCACCGTCGGCTACTGGCTGCTCGGTGAGCGCTCGCACGTGCCGCTCGCGCAGCTCATGAAGAAGCACGCGCGGCCGGGCGACGTCGTCATCTTCCAGGATCTGGGACAGACCCCGTGGGCGGCAATGGAGCTGCGCTTCGTCGATCCCATCGGGCTCGTCGACAGCGTCATCGGTCACGTGCGCTATCGCGAGCACAGCTCGCCGTTCTCCATGGCGTTGACCGAGAAGGGGCAGGCCGAGGTGGTCGACCACCTGTTCGCGCTCGACCCGAAGCTGATCGCGTTCGTCGCCTACCCGGAGCAGTACGCGGCCGACGTACGCCGCAGTGCCGACGCGGCCAGGACGCCGGCCGAGCTGGCCGCCGTGTTCGAGCCATTCGTGCTTCGTAATCCCTATTACTGCGGCCTCTACGATGATGGAAGGTTTCGCGCGCGTTTCCGTTTCGTCGACGTCATTCGTCGCAAAGACAACTATTGGTTCGTCCTATACGAACGCATCTGATGCGGTAACGTTCGGCGGTCATGAGCTGGCCGATCACGATCGAAGATGTCCGCCGCGCCGTCGAGCGATTGCGACCCCACCTCGCGCGCACCGCGCTGCGCGACTACGCGCCGCTCGACGCGGCGGTCGGATGCGGCATTCGCGTGCTGGTCAAGCACGAGAACCATCAGCCGACCAACGCGTTCAAGGTGCGCAACACCATGAACGCCGTCGCTGCGCTCGACGAAGCGACGCGCAAGCGCGGGCTCATCGCGGCGACGCGCGGCAACCACGGCGCGGGGCTGGCGTGGGCCGCCCGCCGTTTCAACGCGCCGGTGGTCGTCGTCGTACCGCACGGCAACAACCCCGAGAAGAACGCCGCCATTCGCGGCTTCGGCGCCGAGCTCATCGAGGCGGGACACGACTACGATCAATCGGTGGTGACGGCCGGCGAGATTCAGCGCGCGCGCGAGCTGCACATGGTGCACTCGACCAACGATCGGGACGTGCTGGCGGGCGCCGCGACGCTGGCGCTCGAGATCGTCGAGGACGCGCCGGAGGTCGAGGCGATGGTCATCGCCGTCGGTGGCGGCTCGCAGGCGGTCGGCGCGCTGACGATCGCGCGCGCGCTCAACCCGACCATCCGCGTCTACGCGGTGCAGGCGGCCGGCGCCGCCGCCATGCACGACGCGGTCACCACCGGCCATCCGCGCACCTACGATCGGGCCGACACCTTCGCCGACGGCATCGCCACGCGCGCGCCCTACGAGCTCACCTATCCGGCGCTGCGCGAGGGGCTGGCCGGCTTCGTCACCGTGACCGACGCCGAGATCGCGGCGGCCATGCGCATGCTCGTGTCGACGACGCATCAGCTCGTCGAGGGCGCCGGGGCCGCGGGGCTGGCCGGATTGATCAAGCTCCGCGAGAAGTTGGCCGGCAAGCGTGTCGCCATCGTCCTGTCGGGCGGCAACGTCGACCTGCCTACATTACGATCCGTTCTCGCCGGGCAGCTCTGACGGAAGATCGTCTTCCGGCGGGCAGTATCACGTACTGATGATTGCCTGCGACGCTGTTTCCCTCTCCTACGACGGCGTCCGCGATGCGGTGAGCGATCTGCAGCTCACCGTCGCCGCGGGCAGCATCTTCGCGCTGGTCGGCCCCAACGGCGCCGGCAAGACCTCGACGCTGCGCATGCTGGCGACGCTGACGCAGCCTTCCCGCGGCACCATCCGCATCGACGGGCTCGACGCAGCGCGCGATCTGGAGGGCGTGCGGCGGAGGGTCGGCTACCTGCCCGACAACTTCGCGCTCTACGATCAGATGACGCCGGTCGACTATCTCGACTTCTTCGGCCGGGCGTACGAGGTCGACGACACCACGCGCAAGCGGCGGATCGACGCGCTGCTCGAGGAGTTCGATCTGACGCAGAAGCGCGGCAGCACGGTGCGCGCCCTGTCGCGCGGCATGCGTCAGCGGCTCGGGCTGGCCAAGACGCTCATGCACGATCCCAAGGTGCTGCTGCTCGACGAGCCGGCCTCGGCGCTCGACCCGGGCGCGCGCATGAAGCTGAAGGAGGCGCTGCTCAGGCTCAAGGCGCGCGGGCTCTCGATCATCATCTCGTCGCACATCCTGCCCGATCTGGCCGGGCTCGCCGACGCGGTCGGGATCATGGAAGGCGGGCGGCTGATTCGCGCCGGCGCCATCGATACCATCGCCACCGCGCGGGTGACCTACGTGCTCTGCGTGCGCGGCGCCGTCGACAAAGCGCTGCGCGTGTTCGCCGACTTCGGACCGCGGCTGCGCGGGCAGCGGGAAGTGTCGCCGGGGCGCTTCGAGGTCGACCTCGACGGCGGCGCCGACGTCGTCGCCGAGCTGGTCGAGGCGCTCGTCTTGCGCGGCGCGCGGCTGTCCGAGGTGGCGCCGCGCGAATCGGCGATCGAAGCCGTCTATCGGCAGTCGGCAGCATCGGAGGTGGCCTGATGTCGATTCGCAATGCGATCTCGGCGTTCGCGCATCGCGGTGCGCGGCGCGGTACGGCGGCGACGTTCCTCCTCTACTCGGCGCTGCTGACGACGGCGCTCTTGCTGCTGGCGGCGTGGATCGCGCCCGAGGCGCGTGCGGCCGACGTCGAGACGTTGGGCTATTGGCTGAGGTCGTCGCCGAAGTACGAGCCGGCGCTCGATCCTTCGCTGTGGACGACGCTGGCGCTGGCCGACGTGTTCGCCTGCTTCACGCTCGGGCTGGCCGGCTTCGTGCTGGCGCCGGCGATGGTGGCGGCGGCGGTGGCGAACGAGCGGCGCGCGGGCACGCTCGATCAGCTGCGCACCACGCCGATGTCGCCGCTCGGGCTCGCCTGCGGGCTCGTCGTCGGCGTGCCGGCGCGGCTCTACCTCCTGTGCGCGGGGCCGGCGCTCTTGCACGTCGTGGCGGCGTTCGCGACGCCGCTGCCGATGGCGTCGTGCCTGCAGTCGCTCGTCGTCATCGTCGTCGGCACGGCAGCGTCGTGCGTCATCGGCCTGTGCGTGGCGCTGGCGCCGCGGCAGGAGTCGGGCGGGACCTTCGCCGCGCTCGGCGTCGCCGCGCTCTTGGGGCTGGCGGCCTTCCTCGCGGGGGCGTTCGCCGGCGATCGCCACATGGTCGCCTGGTCGTACCTGCACCCGGCCGGCGCGCTCGACGCGGTGATGCTGGCGCAAAAGGGTCTCTGGCGCCGCATGGTCGTCGGGGCGTGGGGTGGCGGCTCGCTCGAGAGCTATCGCTATGTCGGGACGCTGGCGCTGGTGCCGTTCGCGTCGGTGGCGGCGTCGCTGGTGTTCGGCGTCGTTTCGTTGCGCGCCGCCTGCCGGAAGCTGGAGTCGCCGCAGCTGCCGCTCTTCTCGAAGCCGCAGGCGGTGACGCTGTTCGTGTTGGCGGCCGCCGCGATGGTGACGCCGATGTGGGGCGCGCGCACCGACGTCGACATCGACGGGACTGCCGTGTACGCGCTCTCGATGTTCATGTTGCCGGTCCTCGTCGTCGTCGGGCTCTTCTCGACGCCGACCTTCGAGGCGTGGGCGGTGGCGGTCCGTCGCGGACAAAGGCTCGGCTGGAGCGCGGATGATGCGTCGGCGCATCGCGCGGTCTGGATGATGGAAGGGCTGTGGTCGGCGTTCTTGTTCGTCTTGCTGTCGCGCCACTGGATGCATTCGATGAACGGCGACGAGACGCTGGCGCTGGTCTGGGCGGCGGCGCTGGCGATGTCGCTGCCGGTCTATTTTCTGTTCGCGTCGACGAAGTACTCGACGGTCGCGGCGCGCTGGGCCTTTGGCGTGGCCGTGGGTGCGCATCTGCTCTGCCAGGTGATCGCGCTGGCCATCGTGCGCGGGCACGAGGTGCGCGGGTTCTCCGGGACGTTCGTGACGCTGGCTGCGATCGCCGGCGTGGCGGTGCCGGTGTGGACGGCCTGGCGGCAGCGCGTGCTGCGCGTGCGCACGCTGGCGCGCTAGCGAGCGATCGACCGACCGGGGGCGCGCGTAGTAGAGTCGCGCGCGTGAATACGCTCAGAATCGTGACGCTGAATCTGTGGGGCGAGCAGCCGCCACTCGAGCGCCGCATGCAGCTGGCCACCGAGTCGCTGCGGCAGCTCGCTCCCGACGTGGTCGGGTTGCAAGAGGTGCGGCAGGTGCCGGGCACGGTGCCGAATCAGGCCGAGACGCTGGCGACGGCGCTCGGCATGGAGCACCACTTCGTGCCGGCGACGCCGTGGGGCGGCGGCGAAGAAGGGCTGGCGATCCTGTCGCGCCATCCGATCGTGGAGCGCCGCGTGCATGAGCTGCCGCACGCGGTCCCGACGGAGCGGCGTCTCCTCGTCGGCGCGTCGGTGGAGACGCCCGGCGGCCGGGTCGAAGTCTTCACGACGCACCTCAACTACCGCCTCGCCGACGGCGGCAAGCGTGAAGACCAGATCGTCGCCATCGACGAGCACGTGAACAGCGCACCGTCGGAGCTGCCGAAGATCCTGATGGGCGACTTCAACGCCACGCCCGACAGCGACGAGATCCGCTTCCTCCGCGGGCTGCACACCGCGGCCGGCCGGCGCACCTTCTGGCAGGACGCGTGGGAGCGCAGGCACGGGCGCGCCGACGGGTTCACCTGGGCGCGGTCCAATCCGTATACGGCGCGGCTGCGCTGGCTGGAGCGCGACCGGCGGCTCGATTATATCTTCGTGAGCCCGATGAAGCGCGACGGGCGCGGCGTGGTGCAGGACTGCCGCATCGTCATGGATCGCGCGGCCAGCGACGGCGCGCTGCCGTCGGACCACTACGGCCTGTACGCCGAGGTGCAGCTGGCGCCGCTCGAAGAAGAGCCCGTCGCTTGAAGCGCAAAAAGGGCCTGCGCCCGACCGCCGATGCGCATCTGCTGGTGGCGCCCGTCGATGCGCCGGCGTTCACGACGACCGATCCATGGCGCGTGTTGCGCATTCAAAGCGAGTTCGTGCACGGGTTCGACGCGCTGGCGGACATCGGGGCGGCGGTGACGATCTTCGGCTCGGCGCGCACCGGCGATGGCCATCCCGACTACGTGGCCGCGCGCGAGACGGCGCGCCTGCTCGGCGAGGCGGGCTACACCATCATCACCGGCGGCGGGCCGGGAATCATGGAAGCGGCCAATCGCGGGGCGCGCGACGCGGGCGCACCGTCGGTGGGGCTGAACATCGAGCTGCCGTTCGAGCAGAAGGTGAACCCCTACTGCGACAAGTCGATCGACTTCCGCTACTTCTTCGTGCGAAAGACGATGCTCGTAAAGTACTCGCAGGCGTTCCTGATCTTTCCCGGCGGGTTCGGCACGTGCGACGAGATGTTCGAGGCGCTGGTGCTGATCCAGACGGGCAAGATCGAGAACTTCCCGGTGGTGCTGTACGGGCGCGAATACTGGAGCGGCCTCGTCGAGTGGCTGCAGCAGACGGTGCTGCGGGATGGCAAGATAGCGGACGCCGATCTCGGGCTCCTGCCGATCGCCGATACGCCGGCGGAGGCGGTGCGGCACGTGCTCCACCCGCGCGAGCGGGCGCGGCGGGCCGACAACGAGCAGCAGGCGCGCGAGGTGTCGCGCCGGGTGTTCTCGTCGGACCGCGCCAAACCGGTAAAGCTCGTAGAGAAGCCGAAGAAGAAGAAGCGAAAGCGGTAATCGACAGGGCGGCGCTCGCCGGCCGCGGCCTCACGGGGACGGCTGGGTTCGCGGACGCAGTGAGGCGACCTCCCGGCGTCGGAATCCGTCGCAGTCGCCGCTTCGCGGCGTGCTCCTCCAACGGGGCCGCTCAAGTCGCGCTGCGCGCGACACGGCCCCTCTACGCCGCCGGCAGCGCGCCTTGCTACCTCCGCTCTGCGCGTCGAGCACGTTGCAAATGAGCGAGAGAGCGCCCTGGTACCAGGCGCAAGAGCGACGATCACGCCGCCTTCCTCGAACGCTGCCACGCCGCCGGCCAGCT